>JAICJG010000066.1 GCA_025928585.1 Rhodanobacteraceae bacterium | reverse complement strand
GACGAGGCACACGTCGGCGTCGCCGGCGCCCTCGCGGATGCTGCGCTTGATCTCGTCGGTGATATGGGGGATCACCTGCACGGTGCCACCCAGGTAGTCTCCGCGGCGCTCCTTGCGGATCACCGACTCGTAGATCTTGCCGGTCGTGATCGAATTCTTGCCGGTCAGGCGGGTCCGGACGAAACGCTCGTAGTGGCCGAGGTCGAGGTCGGTCTCGGCGCCGTCGTCGGTGACGTACACCTCACCGTGCTGGAACGGACTCATGGTGCCTGGATCGACGTTGATGTACGGATCCAGCTTCATCAGCGTGACGTTGAGGCCGCGGGCCTCGAGGATGGACGCCAGCGACGCCGACGCGATGCCCTTGCCGAGCGAGGACACCACGCCGCCGGTGACGAAAATCAGGGAGGTCATGGCCGGACCGTCTGTGGAAAGCGTCATTCTACCGGAAGCGCCTGGCGCAACCAAAGCGTGCGTCGGCGGCGTGCTTTTCCGATCGTCCTTGATCGCTGTATAACGAAACATTGAGGAGCGCGGACCGGTTCGGCGTCCCGGACACCCCGGACGGGACTGCCTGCCCTGACCGTTGTATCTTGCAATCGTCCATCATCGCTGCATGACGATACGTCGCCGCGCTTGTCGACATTCGACCTAGCGGAGCGCCAGGATCGGCTTTCCACGGCTGATGGTTCACAACACCTTTTTCAAAAAACGGATGCCTCGATGAACGTGTCCCCTTTTCCGGAACGAATCGCCGCGCTGCGCGGCGTGATGCAGCAGCGCGGCATTGCCGCCTGCATCGTCCCGACCGCCGACCCGCACCTTTCCGAGTACCTGCCGGCGCATTGGCAGGCACGCCAGTGGCTGTCGGGTTTCACCGGCTCGGCCGGGACGCTGGTGGTGACGCCGCAATTCGCGGGCCTGTGGACCGATTCGCGCTATTTCTCGCAGGCCGAACGCCAGCTCGCCGGCAGCGGTGTCGAACTGGTGAAATTGAACGTGCCGCACACGCCGCAGCACGTCGAGTGGCTTTGCGGCCGGTTGCACGCGGGTGACCGGGTCGCCTGCGCCGCCGACATGCTGTCGCTCGCGTCCGAGCGTTCGCTGCGCGAGCGGCTGGCCGCGCGCGGCGCGGAACTGGTCGAAGACGACCTGCCCGGCGAGACCTGGAGCGGGCGGCCGCCGCTGCCGCAGGCGCCGGTGTACGAACATCCGATCGAATACGCGATCCGGACCCGTGCCGAAAAGCTCGCCGGCGTGCGCACCGCCATGCGCGAGGCAGGCGCGACCCACCACGTCGTGTCCGCACTGGACGAGGTCGCCTGGCTGCTGAACCTGCGCGGCAGCGACGTCGACTACAACCCGGTGTTCCTCGCGCACCTGTTGCTCGACGCCCAAGGCGCGACGCTGTTCGCCGATGCCTCCAGATTCGATGGCGCGCTGCGGGACGCGCTGGCGGCCGACGGCGTGGCGCTGACGCCCTATGCGGCCGCCGCCGGGGCATTGGCGAAACTGCCACGCGACGCAAAACTGCTGCTCGACCCCGCACAGATCTCCGCCGCACTGGCACATGCAATCCCCGAAGGTGTCGCGCTGGTCGAGGCACCCGGTCCGATCAGTGCGGCCAAGGCGCGCAAGACCGCGAAGGAAATGAACCACGTACGCGAAGCAATGCGTCACGACGGCGTGGCCCTGGTGCGTGGTGCACGCTGGCTGGAGCAGTCGCTGAAGGCCGGCCAGCGGCTCACGGAACTGGATGTGGACGAAAAATTGCGCGAACTGCGTGGGCAGCAACCCGGCTTCGTCAGCGAAAGTTTTTCGACCATTGCGGGCTACGAGGCCAACGCCGCGCTGCCACACTACTCGGCCACGCCCGAATCCCACGCGGAACTCGAAGCCCGCGGCATGCTGCTGGTCGACTCGGGCGCGCAGTACCTCGGCGGCACCACCGACATCACCAGGATGTGGTGCCTGGGCGAAACCACTTCCGAGCAGCGCCGCGACGTGACGCTGGTGCTGAAGGGCGTGATCGCGCTGTCGCGCGCCAGGTTTCCGCGCGGCGCCTCCGGCCAGCAGCTCGATGCACTGGCGCGCGCCCCGATCTGGGCCGCCGGCATCGACTACGGCCACGGCACCGGCCATGGCGTCGGCTACTGCCTCAACGTGCACGAGGGTCCGCAGTCGATCCGTCCGCCGCGTTCCGGCCAGCATCTCGAGGCCATGGACGCCGGCATGATCACCTCGATCGAGCCCGGCATCTACAAGCCCGGCCGGCACGGCGTTCGGATCGAGAATCTCGCTGCGACTGTACCCGCGGGCGATGGCGAGTTCGGTGAATTCCTCGCCTTCGAAACCCTGACCTTGTGCCCCATCGATACCCGGCTGCTGGACCTCGCGCTGCTCGATGCCACCGAGATCGCGTGGCTCGACGGCTACCACGCGACGGTCCGCGAGCGGCTCGCCCCGCTGCTCGAAGACCCGGCCGATCGGGCATGGCTGGACGCTCGCTGCGCCCCGCTTTCCGCCGCCCGCGCAGCCTGAACCCCGCGCGCGTCCTGCTGACCCGGCGCACGAGGTTCTGCTAGCGTACGCGGATTCCAGCGGGCCATGGAGAAACAGTCTGCTGGTGCGATCCATGGATGGATCGCTCTCGGATCGACGGTTTTGCCGTCGCTCCGATGGGAGCGGGTCCGGGCGTATACCGGACGCGCGACGTTGAGAAAGTGCAGGACGGCCCTTTCCCGACAATCTGCCACTTCCAGGAATGCCCCGTGCTGCGCCGAACCCAGCCGCTGACGCCACGCATCCTGGCTTTCGCGATCGCCCTGGCCGCGGCGCCGGGCATGGCGCTTGCGCAGACCGGCGCCAGCGTCTGCCCGCTCGGGGCTTTCACGTGTCCGGTGGTGAAGAACGACTTCGCGCTCTGCAGGAAGAACGACCTGCTGGATTTCTACCGGCCGGGCCTTCCGGCTTCCGGCAATCGCGAAGCGACGCCCGCGCAGGTCTACGGCGAGCGTTTCAGCAGCCCCGACAGCAATGTCTTCCATCTGTCCGGGCATACGTCCCTGCAGCGGCTCGACCAATTGCTGCGGGCCGACAGCCTGACCTACGACCGCGGCACCACCGCCTACGACGCCGAGGGTCACGTGCGCTACCAGGAGCGCGGGATGCTGTTCTCGGCGAGCAGCATGAAGGGCACCACCGAGCCGGAGTACGGCGTCGCCACCGACGTGCAATACCAGTTGCTGACCTCGCGCGGGAACGGCGTCGCCAGCCAGGCCATCATGCTGGACCAGGATCGCGACAAGCTGCACGACGTCACCTATTCGACCTGCGACCTGCACCACCGGGTGTGGGAAATCGAGGCGAAGACCATGACCATGGATCGTGACGAAGGCGTCGGGCGCGCGCATGACGTCACGATGCGGCTCAAGGGCGTGCCGTTCCTTTGGCTGCCGTACATGCGCTTTCCGATCGACCACCGGCGCCAGACCGGTTTCCTGTATCCGTCGTTCGGCAAGCGCAGTCGCGCAGGTGCCTACGCCTCCATTCCCTTCTACTGGAACATCGCGCCCAACTACGACGCGACCTTCACGCCGATCTGGTACGCCAACCGCGGCTCGATGCTGGACAGCCAGTTCCGCTGGCTCACGACGACCAGCCGCGGCGTACTGAACCTCGACTACATGCCGCATGACAAGATCGCCGATCGCAACCGCGGCTATTTGACGCTATCGAACCAGACCACCCTGCCCTGGAACCTGCGCTGGAACACCTCGATCGCCCGGACGACCGACAAGGCCTGGTTCCAGGACTACGGCGAGAACGTCAACACCTCGCGGGTCACGCTGCTTGCCTCGTCCTCGTACGTGACCCGGGCAAGCGACTGGTGGAACGCGGGGGCCGGCGTCGACTGGTACCAGGTCGTCACCCCCGGCCTTTCCGATCGCGTGGCACCGTACCGTCGCCTGCCGCAGGTGTTTTTCACTGCCGGCCGCCCGATCGACGGCCTCGGTGGCCCCGAGTGGGGCGTGAACGCCCAGGCGGTGCGCTTCGTGAAACCGGACGCGGTGGGCGGCGACCGCTTCGACCTCTATCCGTACCTCGCCTGGCCACTGCAAGGCGCGGCATGGTTCCTGCGGCCGGAGCTCGGCGTGCGCTACACGACCTACAACCTCCCGCAACCCGTCGCGCGGGGCGATTCGACCCACCCGTCGCGGAGCACGCCGATCTTCGACGTCGACGCGGGCCTGATTTTCGAGCGCGACCTGCACCTGTTCGGCCAGGACTACACCCAGACCCTCGAACCGCGCGTGTTCTACCTGCGCATCCCCTACCGCAACCAGGACGACCTGCCGCGCTTCGATACCCAGCCGCTCACCTTCGATTTCTGGCAACTGTTCACCACCAACAGTTTCAGCGGCGCCGATCGCCAGGAAAACGCCAACAACCTGTCGCTGGCACTGACCACCCGCTTTCTCGATCCGAATGGCGTGGAGCGGCTGTCCGCCAGCGTCGGGCAGATCCATTATTTCGATCCGCAAAGGGTGACGCTGTATCCGGGCCAGAGGCTGGTCGACCATTCCGGTTCCGACTATGTGGGCAGTCTCACGGTCGCCCTGAACGACAACTGGCGCCTGACGGGCACACACTTGTGGAACGTCCACACCGGCGACACCGATGTTTCCACCGTCGGCCTGCAACGCCGACTGTGGGGCGACGGCATCGTGAACTTCAGCTACCGCTACCGCCGCGACCTGCTGGAACAGGCGGACGTTTCGGCGGAACTCCCGGTCGGCGCGGCCTGGAAATTCGTCGTCGGCTACAACTATTCGATGCGCGACCGGCGTGCGATGGACGCCTTCGCCGGCCTCGAATGGGATAGTTGCTGTACCGCCATCCGGGTCCTGTCGCGTCACTATGTCTACGACTACCGGGGCGATTCGGACAACGCCATCATGTTCGAAATCGAGTTCAAGGGCGTCGGCAGCTACGGCCAGCACCTCGGAAGCTTCCTGCAAAATGCTATCCTTGGCTATCAATAGCAGCCCTCCCGGCTGGAGCACCGGCCAACTTTTTGGCCCCCGCCGCTGTCCAAGCCCCCGACCCGCCCCGGACCGCACCGGTCCGGCCGATGCCGACCCCGCCAACCGATGAGCATGATGACCCGCCACCGTTTCCCCGTCCGCCTGGCCCTGGTGCTCGCGAGCTGTGCATTCGCCCTGCCCGCGTTCGCGCAACTCCTGAGCCCGAATGCACCGCCGCCCGCCGGCACCCAGAACCCCTCCATGCTGGCGCAGCAGGCCGCCGCGCCGAACGGCGTGCAGCCGCTCGACCGGATCGTCGCGGTGGTCAACGACGGCGTGATCCTGCAGAGCCAGCTCAACCAGACCATGGCGACCGTCGCCCAGCAGATCACCGCCTCGGGCGGCAAGCTGCCGCCGAAGGACGTCCTCGAGAAGCAGGTTCTGCAACGCCTGATCCTCAACGAGTTGCTGGTGCAGAAGGCGCACGACAACGGCGTGCGGGTTCCCGACGCGCAGGTCGATGCCGCGGTCGCCAACATCGCGCGGCAGAACAAGATGAGCGTGCCGCAGATGCAGGCGGCCATGCAACAGCAGGGCGTGGACTACGCCTCGTTCCGCGAGCAATTGCGTGACCAGTTGCTGGTGCGCCAGGTGCAGCAGCAGGTGATGCAATCGAGCGCCCAGGTATCCGACGCCGAGATCGACAACCTGATCGCCAGCCCCGCCTTCAAGCAGGGCGAGGTGCATCTCTCGCGCATCCTGGTGGGGCTGCCGGAGGGCGCCGATTCCGAGCAGATCGCCGCGGCCAAGGCCAAGGCCGACAAGATCGAGGCCGAGCTCAAGGCCGGCAAGAGTTTTGCCGCGCTCGCCGTCAGCAATTCCAGCGCCCCAGAGGCGCTCGATGGCGGCGATCTCGGCTGGCGGCGCGTCGATGAGCTGTCTCCCGGGGTGCAGCAGGTCGTGGATCCGATGCAGCCGGGCGACTACACCGCGCCGCTGCGCGATGCTTCGGGCTTCACCATCCTCAAGCTCGATGGCAAGCGCACGCCGGATGCGAAGCAAATCGTCACCGAATACCACGCCCGCCACCTGATGATCAAACCGACCGCGGTCGTCAGTGCGCAGGCCGCCAAGGACAAGATCACCAAGCTGTACCATGAGATCGTCGACGACCACGCCGACTTCGCGAAACTCGCCAAACAGGACTCGGACGATCCGAGCACCGCCAACGTCGGCGGCGACATGGGCTGGTTCATGCAGGGCGACTGGGGCACCGAGGTCGGCAAGTTGCTCGCCGGCATGCAACCCGGCCAGGTCAGCCAGCCATTCGAAAGTCCCGACGGTTCCTGGCACATCATCCAGTTGCTCGGCACGCGGCAGGCAGACAAGACCAAGGAACTGGAGCGCGAACAGGCGCGCCAGGCGATCGCCGCGCGCAAGGGCCAGCAGGCCTACGAGCAGTTCCTGCGCGATCTGGAGTCGACGGCTTACATCAGCATCCGCTTGCCGGAACTCGCGGACGCTTCGCCGGCAGCCGCCGACCACGCCCAATGACCGGCGAGCCGGTGCCGACCGGCTCGCAGCGGCGTCCGGGTTGTCCGAGGCTCGCCGTCACCGGTGGCGAGCCTGCGGGCGTCGGACCCGAACTGGTCGCGCGGCTGGCGGCCACGCCCCTTGCCGCCGATTTGGTGGCGATCGGCGATCCACGGTTGTTCGAACGCGCCGCGCGGCGCTCCGGCATTGCCCTCGAGATCGAGCCGTACGACGGCCGGCCGCGCGCGCTGCGTGCGGCGGGCATGCTGCGCGTGCTCGAGGTTCCGCTGCGGGCCCCGGAAGTGCCGGGCAAGCTCGACCCGCGCAATGCGTTCTACGTCCTTGCGACACTCGCGCGCGCCGCTGACGGCTGCATGTCCGGCGAATTCGATGGCGTGGTCACGGCGCCGGTGCAGAAATCGGTGATCAACGACGCCGGCGAGCATTTCACCGGCCACACGGAACTGTTCGCCGCGCGCGCCGGTTGCGAGGTGGTGATGATGCTGGCCTCGCCGGAGTTGCGCATCGCGCTCCTGACCACCCATCTGCCGCTCAGTGAGGTGCCGGCCGCGGTCACCCGCGAATCACTGGCGCGCACGCTGCGCATCGTGCACGCGGAGCTCGCCGCCCGTTTCGGGATCGCCGATCCGCGGATTGCCGTGCTGGGACTCAACCCGCACGCCGGCGAAGGCGGTCATCTGGGCCGCGAGGAGATCGACACCATCATCCCCGTGATGGATGCCCTGCGCCGCGAAGGCATGCGACTCCTCGGCCCTCTGCCAGCCGACACTGCGTTCGTGCCCGCGATGCGTGCGGGTTATGACGCGGTGGTCGCGATGTACCACGACCAGGCGTTGCCGGTGCTGAAGTCGGAAGCATTTGATCGCACGGTCAATGTCACGCTCGGATTGCCATTCGTGCGCACCTCGGTCGATCACGGCACCGCCCTCGACCTCGCCGGCACGGGCCGCGCCGATCCCTCCAGCATGTTCGCTGCGGCGGAAATGGCCTTGCGGCTGTCGTCAAAAAACCGGGGTCAGAGTGCAATTTCGCCAATGTGTCACGAGCCCCGATGATCCCGTCGCCCGAAATCGCACTCTGACCCCGGTTTTTCATGTCGCGCCCCAAGAAACACTTCGGCCAGCACTTCCTGCACGATCGTGGCGTGATCGAACGGATCGTCGCCGCGATCGCGCCGCAGCCGGGCGAGTGCATCGTCGAGATCGGTCCCGGCGAGGGCGCGCTCACCTTGCCGCTGTTGGACGCCGCGGGGCGCATGACGGCGATCGAACTCGACGCCGAATTGATCGAGCCGCTGCGTGCACGCGCCGCAGCCGTGGGCGAACTCCAGATCATCCAGGCCGACGTGCTGAAGGTGGACCTGGCCGCGCTCGCCGGCGGCGGCAAGCTGCGGCTCGCCGGCAACCTCCCCTATTATCTTTCGAGTCCGATCCTGTTCCACTGCGTTGCCGCGCTGGATGCGACCGCCGACATGCACTTCATGCTGCAGAAGGAAGTCGTCGAGCGGATGGCCGCGACGCCCGGAAGCAAGGTGTACGGTCGGTTGTCGGTGATGCTGCAGCTCGCCTGCCGAGTGGAGCCGTTGTTGCAAGTTCCGCCGGAGGCGTTTAGGCCACCCCCGCAGGTCACTTCCGCGGTGGTGCGTCTGACGCCGCTGCCGGCGGCGCAACGTCCGGATCCGGCGCTCGCGCCGGTGATCGGGGCCCTGGTGCGGGCCGCCTTCGGACAGCGGCGCAAGACGCTGGCCAATTCGCTGCGCGGATTCGCCGACGCCGCAGCGATCCGTGCAGCCGGCATCGACCCGCGCGCACGGGCCGAAAGCGTGCCGCCGGAAGGATATGTCGCGCTCGCGCGACAAGTCGCTTCCGCCAACTTGCAGGCCGGCCGGCAACTCGCCGACAATGCGGGGGCCCGTTGACGCCGTGACCTCATGAGCCCCCGCCAGACCACCAGCGACGCACCGCGCGATCCGCGCGAACCCGAGCCCTACTCGGTAGAGGTCGAGATCGCCTCGAGCTACGTTCCGGAACAGTCCAAGCCTGAAGCGGAACGCTACGTGTTCGCCTACGAAGTCACGCTGCGCAATCTCGGGGTGGTGCCCGCCCGCTTGCAGACCCGCCACTGGGTCATCACCGACGGCAACGGCAAGGTCGAGGAAGTGCGCGGCGAGGGCGTGGTGGGCGAGCAACCGCGCCTGCAACCCGGAGAGCACTATCGTTACACCTCGGGGGCAGTGCTGGAAACTCAGGTCGGCACCATGCGCGGCGCCTACCTGTTCCACGCCGACGACGGCACCGATTTCGAAGTGCCGATACCCGAATTCGTGCTGTCGGTTCCGCGCACCCTTCATTGATCCGGGCGGAATCGGCGCATGGCCATCTACGCGATCGGCGATGTGCAGGGCTGCTATCCGGAATTGCAGCGGCTGCTGGAACGCCTGCGCTTCGATCCCGCCTCCGACCGGCTGTGGTTCTGCGGTGACCTGGTCAACCGCGGCGGAGAATCGCTGGAAGTGCTGCGGTTGTTGCACGGCCTGCGCGAGCACTGCGTGGTGGCGCTCGGCAACCACGACTTGAGCCTGCTCGCGATCGCCGAACGCGAGCCCGAAGCGCGCGCGCGCACCAATCCCGATTTGCGTCGCGTACTGGATGCCGAAGATTCCGATGTGCTTATGGAATGGTTGCGCGGACAATCCCTCGCGCACCATGACGAGGCGCTCGGATTCACCCTGGTCCATGCCGGATTCGCGCCGTCGTGGACGCTGAAGCAGGCGCTGCACGTCGCGCACGAGGTCGAACGCGCGCTGCGCGGTCCCGGGCACCACGAACTCCTGCAACGGATGTTCGGCAACCGCCCGGCGCGCTGGTCACCGAAACTGCACGGCCACGCCCGTCTGCGCGCCGCCATCAACATCCTCACCCGCATGCGGTACTGCGACGTCCACGGTCGCATCGACTTCGACGCCAAGGGGGTGCCGGGCAGCCAGCGCGCCGGCTTGTACCCGTGGTTCGAGGTGCCCGGCATGCGGCCACGCGACACCCGCATCGTGTGCGGGCACTGGTCCGCCCTCGGCCGCTTCGCCGGCATGGGCATCTACGCACTCGACACCGGCTGCGTGTGGGGAGGCAAGCTCACGGCGCTGCGCCTGGATGGCGATGAACCCGGGTTCATCGCGGTGGACGCAGAGCCCCACCGCACCCGCAAATGATCATCGCAAGGCATGCTCACGGTAGGAAACGATCGTCTTAAGACCGGACCGAGCGTAGCGAAGCCCAACGGGAGGATGTCGGGCTTCGCCGGATGAAGCCCGGGTCAGCCCAACCTGCAGAAGACCCCGCCAATCGTGCCCAATGAAGACCGTGGACGCCCGTCGGCCGAAGCGACAACCCGGGTTGCTTTACCTGCAGGAGCACGCGATGCGCGCGACATGCCGGCGCCAGGCTGGCGAACCGCGTCAACGGAGGCCGGTTTCGTTCCGAGCTATCACCATGCGCTGGATCTCCGAGGTGCCCTCGTAGATTTCGGTGATCTTGGCATCGCGGAAGTACCGCTCGAGCGGCATCTCGCGCGAATAGCCCATGCCGCCGTGGACCTGCACGGCCTGGTGGGTGATCCACATCGCGGCTTCCGACGCGGTCAGCTTGGCAATCGCAGCCTCGGTCGAGAAACGCGCGCCGGTCTTCCCCGACTCCTGCTTCATCCATGCCGCGCGCAGCGTCAGCAGGCGCGCCGCGTCGAGCCGGCAGCGCATGTCGGCAATCTTGGCCTGGGTCATCTGAAATGATCCGATCGGCCGGCCGAACGCCTTGCGGTCGCGCGCGTATTCCAGCGTCGCCTCGTAGGCGGCGCGCGCGAGGCCGACCGCCTGCGAGGCGATGCCGATGCGGCCGGCATCCAGCACGCCCATCGCGATCTTGAAGCCGTGGCCTTCCTGCCCGATCACCTCGCCGGGCTGCGCGACGTAATCGTCGAACTCGATCTCGCAGGTCGCCGAGGCGCGGATGCCGAGCTTGGGCTCGGTCTTGCCGCGGCTGAAGCCCTTGCGGGACGTATCCACCATGAACGCCGTGATCCCCCGCGCCTGCTTCTCCGGCTCGGTCAGCGCAAACAGCAGGACGTAGCGCGCGACCGGCCCGGAGGTGATCCAGCTCTTCTTGCCGTTGACGATGAAGCTGCCGTCCGCCTGCTTCGCCGCGCGGCAGCGCATGGCGGTCGCGTCGGAACCCGATTGCGGCTCCGTCAGCGCGAACGCGCCGATGGCTTCGCCCGAGGCGATCGGGGTCACGTACTTGTGCTTCTGTTCCTCGCTGCCAAACTTCAGGAGGCCGTTGCAGTAGAGGGTGTTGTTGACACTCATGATGGTCGAATGCGCACAGTCGGCGGCCGCGATCTCGATCATGGCCAACGCGTAACTGATCGAATCCATCCCGGCGCCGCCGTACTCGGCGGGAACCTCGATGCCCATCAATCCGAGCTTGCCCATCTCGCGGATGTTGTCGAGCGGAAACTCCCCGGATTTGTCGAACTCCGCGGCCACCGGCGCAATGCGCTTCTGCGCGAAGTCACGGGCGATCGCCTGAATCTGCAACTGCTCTTCCGAGAACTGGAAATCCATCACAACACCCTCTTTGTCGTTTTCCGCGTCCCGTAGTTGGGCGCATGGCGGCTATCCAACCATGCATGATAACCGCGCGCGCCCAAACCAGCCGCCAGAGCAAGCCCGAACTTTAATTTATCTCTATATCCTGATATAAAGATGTAATGCTTGATCTGGTTTCCGCCACCGCGCTGCTGCGGGTATTGTCCGATCCTACGCGGGTGCGGCTGCTCGCGCTCTTGAGGCGCGAGGAACTGACGGTCGCCGAATTGTCTTCGGTGCTGCGGCTCGCACAGCCACGCGTTTCGACGCATCTCGCGAAATTGAAGGAGTCGGGCCTGGTACACGATCGTCGCGCCGGCGTGTCCGCCTATTACCGATTCAACGAACGCGGATTCGAGAACGCCGCGGACCTGCTGCGCGCGCTGGAGGACAGCGTCGACGACGCCGTGCTGGACGGCGACGCCCAGCGCCTGCCCGCTGTGCTCGCGGCGCGCGCGCGCAATCGCGGCTGGGCCGACAGCGTCGCCGGTGACATGGAACGGCACTACTCGCCCGGGCGCACCTGGGAAACCCTGGCGCGCACGTTGCTCCAACTGCTCGAGACCGGCAACGTGCTGGACATCGCTTCCGGCGATGGTGTGCTGGCCGAATTGCTGGCACCGCACGCGCATTCGATCGTATGCGTCGATTCCAGCGCGACCGTGGTGGCGGCGGCGCGCAAGCGCCTCAAGGCGTTCCGCAATGTCGAAGTGGCCGAGGGTGACATGCACTCGCTCGACGTGGGCGAGCGCCGGTTCGACCTCGTGCTCATGATGCACGCGCTCACCTACAGCGACCGCCCGCAGCAGCCCATCGCGGAGGCCGCGCGCGTGCTGACGCCCGGCGGCCGGCTGCTGGCGGCCACACTGGCGAAACACGCGCACCGCGCGGCGGTCGCCCCCTTCGATCACAAGAACCTCGGATTCAGGCGCGAGGAACTGGTCGGCCTTGCGCGCAAGGCCGGGCTGGAGGTCCTGAACTGCGAACGCATTTCCCGGGAATCGCGCCCGCCGCACTTCGAGGTGCTGAGCCTTCTTGCCCGCAAACCGGAAACGGCAACAGCAAAGGCAATCGGCGAATGAACGCAAAGAACGCGACCAAGAACAAGAGCTGGCCCAGGCGAATTCCTGCCGCTTGGAAACAGGGCTCGCTTCATATGCATCCATTCGCGTTCATTTGCGGATGAATGGCTTTTTGGGAGAAAACCCATGACACATAACCTGCCCTGGTTGAATGCGGAACGTGTCGAGAAGCTGCTCGCTGCTCTCGCCGCGCGCATCCTGGTACTCGACGGCGCGATGGGGACGATGCTGCAACGCCACGAATTGGACGAGGCAGGCTTCCGCGGTGCGCGCTTTGCGCACGGCTGCGACTCGGAGCATGCGCACGAACACGCGGGCGAACACGCCGACGGCAACGGTTGCCAGCGCGACCTCAAGGGCGACAACGACCTGCTGTTGTTGACCCACCCCGGGATCATCCGCGGGATCCATGCCGCGTACCTCGACGCTGGCGCGGACTTCGTCGAGACCAACACGTTCAATTCCACCTCGATCAGCCAGGCCGACTACGGGCTGCAGCATCTCGTGCACGAACTGAACCGCGAGGGCGCGACGCTGGCGCGCGAAGCCTGCGACGATGCCCAAGGCAAGGCGCCCGGCACACCGCGCTTTGTGATCGGTGTGCTGGGTCCGACGAGCCGCACGGCGTCGCTGTCGCCGGACGTCAACAACCCCGGATTCCGCAACGTCGATTTCGACGAACTGGAAAACGCATATGCCGAGGCAACACGCGGTCTGGTGGAAGGCGGCGCCGACATCGTGATGGTGGAAACCATCTTCGACACCTTGAATGCCAAGGCCGCGTTGTCCGGCGTCGCACGCGTATTCGACGAACTCGGCGCGCGTGTGCCGATCATGATCTCCGGCACCATCACGGATCGCTCGGGGCGCACCCTCTCGGGCCAGACCGCGGAGGCCTTCTGGTATTCCGTCGCGCACGCGCGGCCGCTGTCGATCGGCCTGAATTGCGCGCTCGGCGCCAGGGACCTGCACCAGCACATCGAGTCATTGGCGCGGGTCGCGGATTGCTTCGTCAGCGCGCACCCCAACGCCGGCCTCCCGAATGCACTCGGCGGCTACGACGAAACGCCGGTAGAAATGGCGAAGACGCTCGGCGAATTCGCGCGCGACGGCCTGCTCAACATCGTCGGTGGCTGCTGCGGAACCACGCCCGCACACATCGCGGCGATTGCCGAGGCGGTGCGGGGCGTTGCGCCGCGCGCGTTGCCTTCGCGCGCCCAGGCCGCGTGACCCCGGAGCGAAAGCCTTTGACACGGATAAAAGCGGATCCAATCGGATGAAGGCGCAATCGTCTGCTCTACCCGCTGTTATCCCTGTTGATCCGCGCCAGAGGCTGCTGTTCTCCCGCGTCAGGAAAAACGGACCGAAATGAACGAACAACCCCGCTACACGCGCTTGAGCGGTCTCGAACCACTGGTCATCACGCCCGAGACATTGTTCGTCAACGTCGGGGAGCGCACCAACGTCACTGGCTCGGCGAAATTCAAGAAGCTGATCAAGGAAGACCGCTACGACGAAGCGGTCGAAGTCGCGCGCCAGCAGGTCGAGAACGGCGCCCAGATCCTCGACGTCAACATGGACGAGGGCCTGCTCGACTCCGAAGCGGCGATGGTGAAATTCCTGCGCCTGATCGCGGCCGAGCCCGACATTGCCCGCATCCCGGTGATGGTCGATTCGTCCAAATGGAGCGTGATCGAGGCTGGCCTCAAATGCCTGCAGGGCAAGGGTGTGGTCAATTCGATCTCGCTCAAGGAAGGCGAGGAAAAGTTCCTGGAGGAGGCCCGCAAGATCCTGCGCTACGGCGCCGCCACGGTGGTAATGGCATTCGACGAACAGGGCCAGGCCGACTCGGTCGAACGCCGCCTGGAAATCTGCGAACGCTCGTACAAGCTACTGACCGAAAAGATCGGCTTCCCGCCCGAAGACATCATTTTCG
>JAICJG010000073.1 GCA_025928585.1 Rhodanobacteraceae bacterium | reverse complement strand
GCCGTCCAGCCACCCATGGCGGGCGCCGAGTTCCACGTGATCCTTCACTTCAAAATCGAACGCACGCGGCGTGCCCCAGCGCGAAACTTCCACGTTTCCCGATTCATCCTTGCCGACCGATACCGACTCGTGCGCCAGGTTGGGAATCCGCAGCGCAATTTCCGAAAGTCTCGATTGCACCTCGGCCAGCGCGGCTTCGTTCGCTTTCAGCTTGTCGCCGATGCCGGCAACGTCGGCCATGATTGCCGAGACGTCCTCACCCCTGGCCTTGGCCTGCCCGATCGACTTGGAGCGCGCGTTGCGCTGCGCCTGCAGCTCCTGGGTCTCGGTCGCGAGCCGCTTGCGCTCGACTTCGAGCGACTCGATCGCGGTCGTGTCGAGATCGAAACCGCGCGTCTTCAAGCGCGCGGCCGTGTCGGCGAGCTGTGCGCGCAGCAGAACGGGGTCCAGCATGTTGGATCCTCGACGAGCAAGATAAGCCGCGCATTATCGCCGAACGCGCGCGCGCGTGCCGGCGCGCCACTTCGGCGCGCACGGAATACGGCCGCTCAGACCGCAGGAACGAGCGTCGCGCGTCGCCGGCCCAGCCACCATGCCATCGCAATGCCCGCCAGCAGCCAGCCGATCCCCTGGTCCAGCAGATTGCCGATGATGAAGTCGGGCGGAAACTGGTACCAGGTCCACATCGGCACGATGTCCAGCAGCCACCCGAATATCCCGAATGCCAGTGCGCCCAGCACCCGCATACCGAAGCTCCATGCGGTCGCAGCGAGCACGGATGCGATCAGCAGCGCACCAAGGAAATTGGTCACGAACTGCCTCGTGAGTTGGGGGGCCATGTTGGTGACGCTGGGGTTGGCGGGAGCGACCACCACGAACAGGAACGGGTTCTTCTGGGCCCGTTGGCTCCAATCCTGCACCGCCGCGGCGTCGCTCTTTTTTTGCGGCGCCAGGTAGGGCAACAGATACATCCCCGTGCCCGGCAGTCCGCTGCCGACGGCCTGCAGGACCGCACTTTCGTTTTGCGGTGCACGAAAACCCATCTCACCGATCGGCAGCAGCATGTGCGAGGTGAACTGCCAGAGGAAGATCACGATGGCGCCGAGCAGCGCCGCGATGGCCACACGCATGGCACACCTCCTTGGGGTTCCAGCATGGCAGCCGCACGCTATGCCGGCGGGGAATGACAGTCAAGCTGCACTGCAGCGCGCCACACTCAGCCTTCCCTGCGGGTCCGGGCGCGCGCTTCGCGCAACGCATCCAGTTTCTGCCGGATCTTGGCCTCGATCCCGTTCGCGGTGGGCGCATAGAACTCGGTGCCGGCGAGCGCGTCGGGCAGGCATTGCTGGTCGAGCGCCACGCCACCTTCCACGTCGGGGTCGTACTGATAGCCCCTGCCGTAGCCGAGACCCTTCATCAATTTCGTCGGTGCGTTGCGCAGGTGCATCGGCACTTCCAGCGTGCCGGACTCGCGCACGTTCGCGCGGGCGGCACCATAGGCGACGTAGGCCGCATTGCTCTTGGGCGCGACCGCGAGATACAACGCGACCTCGGCCAGCGCGAGCTCACCCTCCGGCGGGCCCAGCCGTTCGTAGGTATCCCAGCCATACAATGCCAACTGCCACGCGCGCGGATCGGCAAGGCCGATGTCCTCGACCGCCATCCGCACCATTCGCCGTGCGAGGTACAGCGGCTCGCAGCCGCCGTCCAGCATCCGCACCAGCCAGTACAACGCGGCATCCGGATCGGATGAACGCACCGACTTGTGCAACGCCGAAATCTGGTCGTAGAACTGCTCGCCGCCCTTGTCGAAGCGGCGGGTTCGATCGGCCAGCACCTGCTGCAACGTAGATTGGTCGATGCGGCCCTCGTGCGCGAGTTCCGCTGCGATCTCGAGGAACGTCAACGCCCGGCGCACGTCGCCGTCGGCGGCCCGGGCCATCAACGACAGCGCATCATCGTCGACCTGCAGATGCAGCGCGCCGAGGCCGCGCTCCCCGTCGGCCAGCGCGCGCTTCAGCGCCACCACGATGTCATCGGCGCCCACCGCGTCCATCACGTGCACGCGGCAGCGTGACAACAACGCCGAGTTCAGTTCGAACGACGGGTTTTCGGTGGTCGCGCCGATGAACACGATCACGCCGCGCTCGATGTGCGGCAGGAAAGCATCCTGCTGGGCCTTGTTGAAGCGGTGCACCTCGTCCACGAACAACACGCTGCGGCGGCCCTGTGCGTACAGCGCTTCGGCTTCGGCCAGCGCCTTGCGCACGTCCGCGAGACCCGACAGCACCGCCGAGATCGCCTGGAAGTGTGCGTCGGCGTACTGCGCGACCAGCAGCGCCAGCGTGGTCTTGCCGCAGCCGGGCGGGCCCCACAGCACCATGGAGTGCACGCTCCCGGCTTCCAGCGCACGCCGGAGCGCGCTGCCGCTGCCCAGCAGGCGCTCCTGGCCGACGATCTCGTCCAGCGTGCGCGGCCGCATCCGTTCGGCAAGCGGCTTCAGCGCTTCCGACTCCGGAAACAGCGAAGAAGACGGGGTGGCGGGCGTGCGGCGCGGCATGCCCGCATCTTAGAGAATCGCGCGGCGGTCAGCACGGGTTCCACGGGCGCCGATCCTTCCGCGCGTGTGTCAAGCAAGCTTGACCCGCCCGGTCCAGCGACGAGCGCGAAGGACGAATTCGTCTACACCGTAGTGGACCCGCAGCCCAGCTTCGATGCGCGATACGCAAGGCAAGGTCGCCGCACAGGTGCTGCACCAGCGCGGCGCCGACCGCACCGCGAAGCACACCCCGTGAAGCCAGTTTTACACGCCGCGACGGTCAGTGTGTCCCTTCGGCGGCCGGCCGCGCGGAGCCCGCGTCGCCCACGACGTCGGTGCCCTTGGGCGGCACGAAGGTGAACGCGTCCGACGGTAGATCGACGTTGCGCTGCCAGTTCGAAAAGCGGATCTCGGTGCGGTTGCCGACGGTGTCCTTGAAGATCATCCGGCGCGGACCGGTCGCATCGAAACCGATCTCGGCATATTCGAACTGCGGGTCCTTGCTGCGCGACACCAGCCGCAACCACTCCAGGCCATCGTGCATCCCTGCGTCGGTGGCCTTGAACTCGCTGTCGAGCTGCGAAAGGTCGGTCAGCACCGTCAGCGGGCTGTGCGCTTCCTCGGCGCCCTGGTCCCGCACGGTCGCCTGTTCGAGGTCGGGCTCGTAGACCCAGACCTTCCTGCCGTCGGCCACGATCAGCTGCTGATACGGACCGGTGACCTTCCAGCGAAACAGCCGTGGCGCCTTGAGCGCCAGCTGGCCGTGGCTGGTGCCCGTGATGTTGCCGTGCGCATCGAACACCGTCTGCTGGAAATCGCCGCGCAGGGAATGCAGGCCGCCGGCAAACGCTTCGAGCCTCGCGCGGGCGCCGGTCGCGGCGAAGGCGCTGCCCGCCAGCATCGACAGTGCCAACAGAAGGATCAACTTCCGCATGACGGTTCCTTGGGCGACAAATGCACGGGCGCATTGTGCCCGAGCCTCGTGAATGGTGCATGAGAACCCGCCCGCACGAGGCGAACCCACCACCAGATGGACAGACCCGGACGTGCGGAGTACGCCTGCAGCGGAGAGGCTTTGGTGGAAAGTCAGGCCATGGAAGGCCGTTCGGACTCCATGGCCCGAAGGCAACCGGCGGTGTGCCGCGCGGCGATGCCGCGATCAGGCACGATCGCACCCATCAACTCGGCGGCGGTGGCGCCAGCACTTCGCGGTTGCCGTTGTGCTGCGGCGGCGTCACCACGCCCTGCTGCTCCATCATCTCGATCAGGCGCGCGGCGCGGTTGTAGCCAATCCTGAGGTGCCGCTGGACGCCCGAGATCGAGGCGCGCCGCGACGAGGTGACGATGTGCACGGCCTTGTCGTACAGCTCGTCGATTCCGCCTTCGCCTTCGCTCGCGTCTTCCGGCAGCCCGGACTCGTTGATGATCTTGCCGTCGCCCATCGCCTGCACATCTTCCAGCACGCCGTCGATGTAGCTCGGCTCGCCCTGGGTCCGCAGCCACTCGACCACCTTGTGCACGTCGTCGTCACCGACGAACGCACCGTGCACGCGCTCCGGCGTCGCGGTGCCGGGCGGAAGGTACAGCATGTCGCCGTTGCCCAGAAGGGTCTCGGCGCCCGACTGGTCGAGGATCGTGCGCGAGTCGATCTTGCTCGACACCTGGAACGCGATCCGGGTCGGGATGTTGGCCTTGATGAGGCCGGTGATCACGTCCACCGACGGACGCTGGGTCGCGAGGATCAGGTGCACCCCGGCGGCGCGGGCCTTCTGCGCGAGGCGCGCGATCAGTTCCTCGACCTTCTTGCCGACGATCATCATCATGTCGGCGAATTCGTCGATCACCACCACGAGGTAGGGCAGCGGCTGCAACGGCTGCGGCTTGTCGTCCGGCGCCTCCGGGTTGGCCTTGAACAGCGGGTCCGACAGCGGCTGGCCCGCGGCTTCGGCGTCGCGCACCTTCTTGTTGAAGCCGGCGAGGTTGCGCACGCCGACGGCCGCCATCAGCTTGTAGCGGCGCTCCATCTCGGCGACGCACCACCGCAATGCATTGGCGGCCTCTTTCATGTCGGTCACGACCGGCGCCAGCAAGTGCGGGATTCGGTCATACACCGACAGCTCCAGCATCTTCGGGTCGATCATGATCGCCCGCACGTCGGCGGGCTTGGCCTTGAACAACAGCGACAGCACCATCGCGTTCAGGGCCACCGACTTGCCGGACCCCGTGGTGCCCGCGACCAGCAGGTGCGGCATCTTCTGCAGGTCGACCACCACCGGGCGGCCGCCGATGTCCTTGCCGAGCGCGAGCGACAGTGGCGAGCGCGCATCGCTGTATTCGCGCGAGCCGAAGATTTCCGAGAGGTACACGACCTCCCGATGCGCATTCGGGATCTCGAGCCCGATCACGTTCTTGCCGGGGATCACGTCCACCACGCGCACGCTGACCAGCGACAGGCCGCGCGCGATGTCCTTGTCGAGCGAGGAAATCTGGCTGCCGCGGATGCCTGGCGCGGGCTCGAGCTCGAAACGCGTGATCACCGGCCCCGGATGCGCGCTCACCACCCGCGCCTCGATCCGGAAATCCTTCAACTTCATCTCCACCTGGCGCGACAGCACCTCCAGGGTCTCTTCCGAATAGGCCTTGCCCGACTGCGGCTGCGGCTCTTCCAGCAGCGACAACGGCGGCAGTTCGCCTTCGCTCGCAGCGCCGGTGAAGAGCGGGATCTGGGTCTCGCGCTTGGCGCGTTCACTCTTGGCGATCGGGGCCGGCGCCGGTTCGATCTTCAACGGCTCGCGCTTGGCCTGGCGCGCGCTGTCTTGCTTGCGCGCGACCTCGCGCTCGACCCGCGCAGCGCGCGCGGCGAGTGTCTCCGGGGCCCGCTTCAGCTGCCCGCGTAGCCAGTCCGCGCCGACTAGCACCTGCTGCCCCGTCCAGTCCATGACGCGGAACCAGGAAAGGCCCGTGATCCAGGTGACGGCGATCAGCACCAACGCCAGCAGCAGCAGCAACGCACCGAGTTCGCCCAGACCGCGATGGAGCACGTCGCCCGCGCCGCAGCCGAGCAAGCCGCCCGCCCGCGTGGCGCTGCCGCACTGCGGATCGGATGCATGCAGCCACGCGAGTCCGCAGCCGCCCACGAAGAACGCCACGAACCCGATCAGGCGCAGGCTCGGCTCCCACTTGCTTTCGCCGTCGCTGCGCCGGTACCAGCCGCGCAGCACGCCGATGGCGAGGACCACCAGCAACAGAGGAAAGGCGTAGGCGATCACCCCGAACAGGTGGAACAGCAGGTCCGCGAGGTAGGCGCCGGCCGCGCCTCCGAAGTTGTGCACCGGCTGGCCCGGAACGCCGGCGCTCCACCAGCCCGGGTCGGTCCCCTCGTAACTGGCGAGGCACGCGAACAGGTACACCGCGAGCGGGAACAGCAGCAACGCCGCCGCCTCGCGCAACAGTCGCCGCGCGCGCTCGCTCAGTCCCACGGATTTGCTTTCAAGCTGGACTCTCGCACGCGCCACGCGTGGCAACCCCGCACACCCTCAAACGACGGCGGAAACTATAACGCCGTTCGGTACCGCGCCAAGCACCGGCATCCGCAGGTAAACCTGCCGGATCGCGTGCATCAGGGCCGCATGCTTTGGAGCGCCGGATGCACCAGTTCGCCGCCGGCGACATTGATGCCGCTCGCAAGGATCCGGTCTTCGCGCCAGGTCTCCTGCGCAAGGCGCAGCACGTACGGAAGGATTGCGGCCGAAATCGCCTGCGAAGAGGTCTGCGGCACCGCGCCGGGCATGTTGGTGACGCAGAAGTGCGTGACGCCGTCCACGACGTAGGTCGGATCCTTCCAGGTGGTCGGCTTCGAGGTTTCGAAGCAGCCCCCCTGGTCGATCGAAATGTCGACCAGCACGCTGCCCTTCTCCATCGACTTCACCATGTCGTGGGTCACCACGCGCGGAGCGCGCGCGCTCGGAATCAGCACCGCACCGACCACGAGATCGGCGGTCGCGACCTCCTCGGCGACCGACGACTCGTAGGCGTAGAGCGCGGTGACGTTGGAACCCCAGCTCCGCGCCTGCGCGAGCCGGTCCGGGCGCTTGTCGAACACCACCACGTTGCTGCCGCCTTCGGCCGCCAGCACCGCCGCGTTGCCCCCCGCAACACCGGCGCCCAGCACCACGACCTTGCCGCGCTCGGTCGCGGCCATGCCGCCCAGGAGCTTGCCCTTGCCGCCCTGCGGCTGGTGCAGCAGCGTGGTGCCTACCTGGGTCGCGAGGCGCCCGGCGACCACCGACATCGGTGTCAGCAGCGGCAGCGAACCGTCGCTTTCCTGCACGCTCTCGAAGGCGACGCCGGTGAGGCCGAGTTCGAGCAGGCGGCGGGTCAAGTCCGGTTCGGCCGCGAGATGCAGATAGCAGAACAGCAAGTGGCGCTTCTCGAGGAGGTCGAGATCGCCTGCGATCGGCTCCTTGACCTTCACGATCATCTCCGCCGATTCGTACAGGGCCGCCGCATCGGGAACCATCTTGACGCCCACCCGGGTATAGCGTTCGTCGGCAAAGCCGCTCTTCTCACCCGCGCCCGACTGCAGGTACACCTCGTGGCCGTGCCGGATCAGGTCCGCGCAGGCCGCGGGGACGAGGGCCACGCGGCCCTCGAGAGTCTTGGTTTCGGAAGGAACGCCGATACGCATGGAATCATCCTCAATCAAATGCGTGTGCTTGAAATGCCGCCGCAAACTCCCCATGCTGCACGACTCGCCACGGCACGTGCCCGAAGCCGGGCGCGCGACGCACCGGTCACGAGCGAAACAGCCGTCGGGAGTCGCGGCACCGACGTGGACGTGGCGCGACGGACGAAGGGACCTTGCTGCGGGCCTTGAACAACTTCGGAATTATACATGAGCACCCTGAAACACAGTCGCCTGCTGATCCTCGGTTCGGGTCCCGCGGGCTACACCGCGGCCGTCTACGCGGCGCGCGCGAACCTGAAGCCGACGCTGATTACCGGCTTGGCGCAAGGCGGGCAGCTGATGACGACGACCGACGTGGACAACTGGCCGGGTGATGCCGAGGGGTTGCAGGGCCCCGCCCTGATGCAGCGCATGGCCGAGCACGCCGAACGCTTCCACACCACGATGGTGTTCGACCACATCCACTCGGTCGATCTCAAGAAACGCCCGTTCCGCCTCAAGGGCGACAGCGGCGAATACAGTTGCGACGCGCTGATCATCGCGACCGGCGCCACCGCCAAATACCTCGGCATCGCCAGCGAAGAGAAGTTCAAGGGCAAGGGCGTCTCCGCGTGCGCGACCTGCGACGGCTTCTTCTTCCGCAACCAGGACGTCGCGGTGATCGGCGGCGGCAACACCGCGGTCGAGGAAGCCCTGTACCTCGCGAACATCAGCCGCAAGGTTACGCTCGTGCACCGGCGCGACAAGTTGCGCGCGGAAAAGATCATGCAGGACAAGCTGTTCGAGAAGGTCAACGCCGGCAAGATCGAACCGGTGTGGAACCACACCGTCGATGAAGTCCTTGGCGACGAGAGCGGCGTGAACGGGTTGCGCCTCGCCAGTACCGAGGATGGCAGCAAGCGCGAAATCGCGATCACCGGCATGTTTGTCGCGATCGGTCACACGCCGAACACCGGCGTGTTCGAGGGCCAGCTCGACATGCACAACGGCTACATCAAGATCAGGAGCGGCCTCGCCGGAGATGCGACCGCAACCTCGGTACCCGGCGTATTCGCGGCGGGCGACGTCGCCGACCACGTGTACCGCCAGGCCGTCACCTCCGCGGGCTTCGGCTGCATGGCCGCACTGGACGCCGAGAAATACCTCGATTCGATCGGACTCGCCGGCTGATTCCGCCGCGCCTGCCGGTCGCCTGCGTCTCCGCCAGGACGGGGAAACCTGATTTTGCTCGTCCCACCGGCGCGGCCGGTATCCAGTGAGGCCGCGATACCGAATCAACCGGGCCCCGGCCTGCACCGGGGCGACGACGAAGGAGTTGGTCAAAGGTCGCACGGACCGCGGCATGCGCTGACCTAGAATGGAAGCATGTTGACGCTCAAAACCCACGCGTCGATCGACGGCATCCCGGCGCGTGGCTGGGATGCCCTGGCGGCGGATTCCAATCCGTTCGTCAGCCACGCTTTCCTCGCGGGGCTCGAACGCACGGGCTGCATCCGGGAAGCGCTCGGCTGGCGAGCGCAGCACCTGTCGCTCCACGACGACGACCGGCTGATCGGCGCCCTCCCGCTGTACGTCAAGGCCAACTCGCACGGCGAATACGTGTTCGACTGGGCGTGGGCGGACGCGTGGGAGCGCGCGGGCGGCGAGTACTACCCGAAGTTCCTGTGCGCCGTGCCCTACTCGCCCGTGGCGGGACCACGCCTGCTCGCAGGCAACGGCGTGGACGCCGGCAAACACCGCGCGACACTCGCGGCCGCCCTGCGCGAGCTGGTCGAGCGCACCGGGCTTTCCTCGGTCCACGTCGATTTCCTGCGCGAGGCGGACACCGATGCCTTCGATGACACCTGGCTGGCGCGCTCGGACTGGCAGTTCCAGTGGCGCAATCCCGGCGGCTGGCGCGATTTCGGGGATTACCTCGATGCCTTCACCCACAAGCGCCGCGCCGCGGTCCGACGCGAGCGCGCGCAGGTCGCCGCGGCCGGCATCGAATGCGAATTCCGCGACGGCGGGAAGTTGAGCGATGGCGAGTGGCGCAGCATGCACCATCTCTACACGCATACGTTCGATGAGAAAGGCAATACGCCGACGCTGACCCTCGACTTCTTCCGTCATCTCGGAACGGCGTTCCCGCACCATTCGCATGTCGCGTTCGCGCGCCAGGGCCGCGCGATCGTCGCCGGCGCCCTGTTCCTCTCGAGCGACGACGCGCTGTACGGACGCTACTGGGGCGCGCGCGAAGCGGTACCCGGGATGCATTTCGAGCTCTGCTACTACCGGGGCATCGAGCACTGCCTGCGCCACGGCCTCGCCCGCTTCGAACCGGGCGCCCAGGGCCTGCACAAGCTCGCGCGCGGTTTCCTGCCGACCCGCACCCACTCGCGGCACTACATCGCCGATCCGGGTTTCCGCGAAGCAGTACGTTCCGCCCTGCGGCACGAAGCGTCGATGCTGGAAGCCCGTGGGCTCGAACTGCAGGCGCACTCGCCGTTCGCGCAGCGCGGCCCGGCCCCGTCGACGCCATGATCCGGATCCGGAATCTCGACGCCTTCGCGCCGGACGATTTTCCCGACCCCGAACACGCACTCGCCGATCCCGACGGGCTGCTGGCGTTCGGCGGTGATTTGTCCGCGGATCGACTGGTCGCCGCCTATTCGCGCGGAATCTTCCCGTGGTACTCGGAAGGGGATCCGCTGCTGTGGTGGTCGCCCGATCCGCGCTGCCTGTTCGCAACCGACGCGGTGCACGTCTCGCACAGCCTCGCGAAGTCACTGCGCAAGTCGCGCTGGCGCTGGAGCATGGACCGCGCGTACGAGGACGTGATGCGCGCCTGCGCCGCGCCTCGCGCAGGTCAGGACGGCACCTGGATCACCGCCGACATGCTCATCGCCTATGCGCGCCTGCATCGGCTGGGACACGCGCACTCGCTGGAAATCTGGGACGGCGGCGAACTGGTCGGCGGCCTGTACGGCGTCTGCAGCGGGCGCATGTTCAGTGCCGAATCGATGTTCTCCCGCCGCCCCAATGCATCCAAGGCGGCGCTGGTCGCGCTGGCGCACGTACTGCGTGCGCGCGCCTTTCCGTGGATTGATGCGCAGGTTCCGAACCCGCACCTCCTGCGGATGGGTGCCCGCCTGGTCCCGCGCCGGCAATTCCTCGACGATTTGGCAACGCTGGCGGCACAACCTGCGCCGGATGACTGGCCCCGGACGCTGGCGCCGGTCGCCGCCCTTGCCTGATTTTGAACGCGAGTTGGCGTACATTGGCAGCTCTGCCATCCGGAGCCGCCGCCATGAACGACCAACCCGATCCCCTCAAGGCAGCCAAGGAAGCCGCGACCTCGGGCCAGCGCTTCAGCCGCGGGCTCGCCGATTCCGCGCAGCAGATCTGGCTCGCGGGCCTGGGCGCACTCGCGCGCACCCAGCAGGAAGGCGGCAAGTTCTTCGACGCGCTGGTCGAGGAAGGCGTGCGTATCCAGGAAAAGACCCACGCCTACAACGAAGAACAGATGAAGCAGGGGCGCCAACAGTCGACCGCCTGGATGGATCAGGCGCGCAAGCGCACCAACGCCGCGATGGGCAAGCTCGAAAAGGCCTTTGACGAGCGAATCGCGCGCGCCATGAAACGCATGCAGATGCCGAGCCACGAAGACATCCAGGAATTGTCTGCGCGCATCGATGCATTGACGCGCGAGGTGCACGCCGCGCGCAAGCCCGCGCGATCGCGCCCCGCCAGCAAGGGCCCCAAAACCGACGCCTGAGCCATTGACCATGAGCCATGACGCCAGCGAGGACTTCCGCCAGGCCGCGGAGGACGTCAAGCGCCTGCCGGAGCGCCCGGACAACGACACCCTGCTGAAGCTCTACGCGCTCTACAAGCAGGCCACCGACGGCGACGCAAGCGGCCCGAAGCCCGGCTTCTTCGACTTCGTCAATACGGCGAAATACGAAGCTTGGTCACGCCTGCGCGGCATGCAGCGCGCCGAAGCGCAGGAAAAATACGTGAAGCTGGTGAGGCAGTTGGGGGCTTGAGCCGTGCACGGCGATTGCCGCAGCCGTGGCAGCATGCGACCGCCTCCGACCAGGAAGCTGACATCGCCGCGATGACGCACGAAGCCATGAAGGTGCTGGCGGAACAGGGATCGCCACATCAGACTCGGGGCGAACCTTCGAGCCCTCATCGGGCAAGGTAGAATTCCATGGGGATGAGTTCGACGGCCCATCCGCCCTCTTCACCCAGCGTGGCAGCCGGGTGCATGGACGCGATGCGCAGCGCCTCGTCCCGGCTGTCCGCCTCGATGATGAACAGGCCGCCGACCACTTCCTTCGACTCGGTGTAAGGCCCATCGCTGACGTCCGTCTTCCCGTTGCGCGGGCGAAGCGTCCTCCAGCCGTCCAGATCACCGAGCGACGCCGAAACCAGAACCTTGCCGGTTGCGCGCATCTTCTCGTCCAGTGCCGGGCACTGGCTCACCAATCGCTTGACGTCGTCTGGCGGCATCGCGGCGAATTTTTCGGGGGTGAAGTAGGCCAGGCCGAGGTATTTCATGAGGGATGTCCTTGGGGGCGGGGACGCATTGTCGACGAATCCGGGAAGCCGAAATCGACAAAGCGCAGGCCGCGGTTACCGGAAATCCGCGGCAACCGAATTCTCCCCCACGCTCACGCCCGGCCTGCGACCCTCCCTTCCGGAGGGACGGCTCGATGCCTCATACCGCTTGCGGTCGCGGCGTTGGGCAGGCTGTCGGTGGCCTACCCTGATCCTGCGGAAGCGGGGATCCGCCCCAATTCGCGCCATTGCAGCGCGCTGGGGCGCACGGTGATCACCGGCAGCGTGAGCACCCTTTGGGTGGCCCGCGGCGGGGTCGCACCGGCGACCACCGCACCGCTGGAGTTGTGAAGAGACGCCAGCACCGCGACGTTGATGGCGATGGCGACGATGATTGCGATGAATTTCCGGAGGTTCATGTTGCCGCTCCTCGATCGCGCAAGAGCCGCCCGGACCGAACAGGGCGCGTTTGCGGGTCCGCAAAGCATGGAGCGCGAACATGACGAGGTTGCGACAGGGATGTTTTGGTCGCGCGACAGCGTGGGCGTGGCGCCCAGGAATGGGCGCGCGCGTCTCTCGTCGCGGTAAGTCACGAAGCGGTCATTCGCTGAAACGCGGGAGAAGAACCGCTCGCGGGATCGACCCTTGTCCTCCCGCCTGCACCGGGCGCCCGCTGTTGGCTGAGTCCTTCAGGCCAAGCTGCTTCAAGACGCCTGGCGCGCCAGACCAACGAAGCTATCCCGGTTCCCCCGCCCGCTCGCGCTGCACGGCGGCAATGGCCCTCGCCAGGTCGTGCTCGCGCTCGCTCGGCGCCGAAGCAAGGCCGGCGCGGGCGCCTTCCCGGTCGGCGGCGTTGCGGTTCTGGCTGAGCTTGTAGCGTCCGACGAGGCTCTCGATCTTCACCTCGATGCCGATGATGTGGCGCATCTCCGCGCGCACGTAATCCTCCGGCGCATCGCCCACGCGCCAGCGCTCAGGACGCCCGGCCTCGTGGTGTTCGGTCAGGCGGTTCAAGAGGTCGAGCAGCCGCGCATCATCCTCGAACGTGGTGAGCACGCCGCGCGCTTCAACGATCCGGTAGTCCCACGTCGGGACCTGGCGCGGGTCGTCGCGCTTGCCGGGATACCAGGAGGGCGAAACGTAGCCGTGCGGTCCCTGAAAGACCACCAGTGCCTCCGCACCGGCTCCGGGGACCTGCCACTGCGGGTTGTAACGCGCCAGGTGGCCAACCAGCGTGCCGTTCGCGCCACGCCCGGCGTCGATCTCGAACGGCAGGTACGAGGTGGCGAACCCGTCGTCCGTCCGGGTCACCAGCACCCCGAACGCGAGTTCGCGGATGGCGCCGTGCAGGACGTCGATGCGGTCCTCGCGGAATGCCGGACTCG
>JAICJG010000118.1 GCA_025928585.1 Rhodanobacteraceae bacterium | reverse complement strand
GGCATCCCGATCATTCACGCGAAAGTTGAGCATGCATCCCTTCGTCCTCGGCGCGAAATGATGCGTGCCCCGCACGGCGCCCACAGCCTCGATCCCGGCCGCGCGACGTCCCGGGCAAAGCTCGCCGTAGTCATTGGTCTCGATGCGCAGGCGCTCCGCATACCCCTCGCGCAACGCCCGTGGATCGCGCGATTTGAAAAGATGCCGGCGAATCCGATGACCTCGGCCATGGCTCAATCTCCAAAGAACGCGTGTACATCTTCGAATTCGCGGGTGCGCGGCATCGGCGGCAGCGAAGCGAGGAACAACTTCCCGTATGCCTTGGTCGCGAGGCGCGGATCGCACAACACCAGCACGCCGCGGTCGTGGACGTCGCGGATCAGGCGCCCGGCACCCTGCTTCAGCGCGATCGCCGCCGCCGGGATCTGCCAGTCGCGGAACGGATTGCCGCCGGCGCGCCGCACCGCATCGAGCCGCGCCTGCAACACCGGATCGTCGGGCGATGCGAACGGCAGCTTGTCGATCACGACGCAGGAAAGCGCCTCGCCGGCAACATCCACCCCTTCCCAGAAGCTCGCGGCGCCAAGCAGCACGCCGTTGCCGGAATCCCGGAAATCCGAAAGCAACTGGTGGCGCGGGGCGGTGCCCTGCACGAACAGCGGCCACGGCGAATCGTCCAGGAGCTCCGCCGCGAGCCGCAACGCGCGGTGCGAGGTGAACAACAGGAACGCTCGCCCCCTCGATGCCTCCAGCACCGGACGCACCGCCTCGATCACCCGCGCGGTGTAATCGCGCGCGGCCGGTTCGGGCAGCCGTTGCGGCAGGTAGCACAGCGCCTGGCGCGCGTAGTCGAAGGGACTGCCGAGGTCGAGCGTCACGGGATCGGCAAGGCCGAGCTGGCGGGTGAAGTGCTCGAAGTTGCCGGCCACCGCGAGTGTCGCCGAGGTGTGGATCCACGCGGCATCGGTGGCCGAACGCAGCGCCTGCAACTGCGGCGCGAGGTCGAGCGGCGTCGCGCTCACTTCGAAACCGCGCTCGGACACCTCGTACCAGCGCACCTCGTCTTCGCCGTCGCGGCCGACGATCCGCTGCAGGCGCGCATCGAGCACCACGCAGCGCGCGTGCACACTGGCGAGGCCCTTCGAGCGTTCGGCCTGCCCCATCAAAACGCCGGCCAGATCATCCAGCGCATCGCCCAATGCCTCCAGCGCCTCGGCGGCACCGGCGTCGGCTTCCAGTTGCGCGAACGCACCGCGCCGCGGCAGCATGTCGAACGCGAGCCGCGCCTTGCGGACGGCGTCGTTGGCGCCGTCCAGTGCCGGCTGCAGCAACGCCAAAGCACCGGGTTGGCCCGCGCATTCGGCCAAGGCGTCGGCGGCGAGTTCGGTTACCTGCCGCGCGCTGACGCCGACGGAAAAGTACTGGCCCGCCAGTTCCGGCAACTGGTGCGCCTCGTCGAGGATGTAGGCGTCGGCTTCGGGCAGGATTGCGCCGAAGCCTTCGCGTTTCAGCGCGAGATCGGACAGCAGCAGGTGGTGGTTCACCACGACGAGGTCGGCTTCCTGCGCGCGCCTGCGCGCCTTGAACACGAAGCAGTCGTCGTAGAACGGGCAGTCGGTACCGAGGCAATTCTCGACGGTTGAGGTGACCCGCGGCCACAGCGGCGAACCCTCCGGCACCTCCGCGAGTTCCGCGCGATCGCCGGCGCGGGTGCGCGTGCTCCACGCGCGGACCTTGTGCAGGTCACCGGCCTGTGCACGCGACTTGAATTGACCCGATTCCACCGTCTGCTGCAGGCGGTACTTGCACAGATAGTTCGCGCGGCCCTTCAGCAGCGCGACGTCAGCCTTCGCGCCGAGGATCGACAGCACCCGCGGCAGGTCGCGGTGGAACAACTGGTCCTGCAAATTGCGCGTGCCGGTCGAGACGATCACCCGCTTGCCGGACAGCAATGCCGGCACGAGGTAAGCAAAGGTCTTGCCGGTGCCGGTGCCGGCCTCGACCACGAGCGAGTCGCCGGACCCGATCGCCTGGGTGACGGCATCGGCCATCCGCTGCTGCGTATCGCGCGGCGCGAAACTCGGCACCTCGCGCGCAAACGGACCCTCCGCACCGAGCAGCGCGGATGCATCACGGGACTCGGTGAGAACGGCCATCGTCCAAGTATGGACGAGCAATGGAAAAGACGAAACCGGGCACTTGTGGCAAGCGGGTGCGGATGGGATGGGCAGGGCGCAACACGGCGTAACCAGTGGATTTCCCGCATCGCGCAGCTCGCCGCGTCCAATCCAAGCGTGCATTTTCATTCGGTCATGGAATGACGGCCGCGTGCGCACCCAGCGCGGAAAAATGTTCGCTGGCGAACTCTACGATCCATTCGATCCCGCGCTCGTTGCCGCACGCGAACGCGCGCGATCACCCATTTGCATCCGCGCGATGCCGCGCTGCGGCGGGAGCAGGAATACGGCAAGCCCATCGAGATTGGCGCGGATGTATGGGTCGGCGGCGGCGCGCTGATCCTGGCCGGCGTCCGCATCGGATCGAGCAGCGTCATCGGCGCGGGCAGCGTGGTGACGCGCGACATCCCCGACGACGTGCCGGCGGCCGGCAATCCGTGCCGGGTGATGGGCAAGACGCAGGAACCCTGATGGGCTCGTCATGCCGGCACCGGCCTGCGTCCGGCTCAGACCGGGCCCGTCGTGCGCCGAGGAGACGATGGAGCGTCGCGCTGCCTCAGTCGAGCGTCAGCAGCCGATCGAGTCCGGCCACGCGGAAGGTGCTGCGCAGTTCGGTGCTGGCGTTGACCACCCGGATCTCGGCGTCGTCGCCGCCGGCGTGTTCGCGCAGCAGCAACAGCATGCCGAGCGCCGAGCTGTCCATGCAGGTGACGCCTTCGAGATCGACCACGTAGCTGCGCGCGCACGGCCGCGCGAGGCAGGCGTCGTGGAAATCGCGGTGCACGGAAAAGTCGAAGCGGTCGCTGACGTGCAGGGTGATGCAGTCGCCTTCGGCGTCGGAATCGCAGGTCAGGCCCATGTCGGCTCCTCAAAAAAGGTCGATCTCGCCGGCGCTCATCGAGGTCTGCATCGCCGGCCCCCTGCCGCGCAACCGCGCGCGCTCGCGTTGCCGTTGCAGGCGGCCGCGCATGCGTCCGGCGCGTTCCCGGAGCTGGCCACTGCCGGCGCGCAGGTCCAGCATCGATTCGAGATCGTCGCCGCAGTGGCCGACGATGTGCTGCAATTCGACCAGGCGGGTGTTGGTGTGGTGGATGAGCTGGCTGAGGATGTCCTCGAACTGCAGCGAGCGCACGGTGGTGGCGACGTCGCGGCCGAGACCCTGGGCGATCGAGGCGACTTGTCCGGTCGCCGCGGCGATCCGGCGGTCGCTGCTGGCCAGTCGCGCCATCAATGCGTCCATGTCGCCCTTGCCTGCCAGCGCGACGCTCATGTCCTGCGCGGCCATTGCGCCGACCAGCTCCCGTAGTTGCTCCATGCTGCGGCGCGAACGTTCGACGTGGCTGCCGATCTGTTCGTTGAACTGGTTGGAATGGCGCGCCAGGTTGCGGATCTCGCTCGCCACCACCGCGAAGCCGCGGCCGGATTCGCCCGCTCGCGCCGCCTCGATGCCGGCGTTAAGTGCCAGCAGGTTGGTTTCCTCGGCGATCGTGTCGACGTTCCGGAGCAGGCCGAACACCGCATCCATTTCACGCGACATCTCGTCAATCCGATAGACGATGCGCAGGCTGTCGCGGGAGAGATGCACGACCAGTTGCACGAAGTGCTCGAGCAAGCCGCCGGTCTTGCGGATGAATTCCTGGACGCTGCCGCCGTCGCTGCCGCTGCCGTCGATGATCTGCTGCAGCAGTTGCTGCTGCGAACCGGTCTTGCGCGACAGTCCGTCGAAGCCGCTGCCGAGTTCGCCCACGGCGTCCTTGAGCACATCGAGCGCCTGGTTCAGTTCGCGCGTCGCGTGCCCGAGATCGTCCACCAGCGCCACACGCAGGTCGCGGACGGCGCCCTGCAGCTCCGGGTCATTCGTCGATTCATCCAGCGCGGAGCGCCGCCTGGCACACTGGCCCAACCCGATCCACAGCGCGGTCAGCAGCATGACCGCGAGCGGCGCCACCCAGGGGCTTCGCCAGACCAGCACCGCCACCAGCGCGAGCGCGCTGCCGAGCAGACCGGCGACCTGTCCCCGGCCGCCCCGCATCCGCTTCGCCATCGTGTTCATGGCGCGACTGCCAGCCTGGCGGCGGCGCGCGGCTTCGCCAGCGGCCGCGATGCGAGTTCCAGCAGCCGGCCCCCGATGGCCTCGATCGGCAACGCCTCGTCGGCCGCGCCGAGCCGAAACGCGACGCCCGGCATTCCCCAGATCACCGAGCTCGCCTCGTCCTGCACCAGGGTCGGCGAGCCGGCATCGTGCATCTCCTTGAGCCCGCGCGCGCCGTCGTCGCCCATGCCGGTCAGCAGCGCGCCGACGCCGGCGCCGCCGAGGCTCGCGACCACCGAGCGGAACAGCACGTCCACGCTCGGCTTGTGGCGGTTCACCAGCGGGCCGTCGTGCAGGCGGCAGACCGGCCGGCTGCCGTCGCGCACCACCAGCAGGTGGCGGTTGCCGGGCGCGATGTAGGCATGTCCCGGCAGGATCGGCTGGCCGTCCTGCGCTTCGCACACGCGCATCGCCGAGCACTGGTTCATGCGCTGCGCGAACGGCGCGCTGAAGGGTGCCGGGATGTGCTGGGCAATGACGATCGGCGGGGCGTCCGGTGGCATCCCCGCCAACAGCACGCGGATCGCCTCGGTGCCGCCGGTAGACGCGCCGAGCGCGATCAGGCGGCCGCTGTCGCCGGCGCTCCCCGTGGCGCGCGGCAACACCGCGTCGGCATCGAGGCGGGGCGTCACCTGCAGCGGCCGCACGTTGGCGGTGCGGGCCCGCGGTTTGGCGCGGGCTGCCAGCTTCACCTTCGCGCGGATCTGTTCGGTGCCGTGCCCGAAAGTACCGGTGAGGTCGCTGCCCGGTTTGGCGAAGAAGTCGATCGCGCCGAGTTCCAGTGCGCGCAGGGTCACGTCGGCGCCACGCTCGGTCAGCGACGACACCATCACCACCGGCAGCGGGTGCAAGCGCATCAGGTTCTCGAGGAAGGTCAGCCCATCCATCCGCGGCATTTCCACATCGAGCGTGAGCACGTCCGGCGACAACTGCTTGATGCGCTCGCGCGCGACGAGCGGATCCGGCGCGGTGCCGACGATCTCGATTTCCGGATCGCCTGACAGCATGCCGGCCAGCATCTTCCGCACCAGCGCGGAATCGTCGACGATCAGTACGCGGACCCGGCTCATGCTCGCGGGTCCGGCAACGCCCTTGTCATCGTTCGCCTCTGCATCGACATACGCCTTCCTCGCTCGTCCCTGCCCTGCGGGCAAATGGCCACGCCTTCCGGCTCGAGCCGGAGGCATGGCCGCTCGGCATTGCGCTGTGGATCCCTCCTAGAAGAGTTCCACTTCCCCCTTTATCGGATCGTTCGCCAGTTGCTTGAGGTAGCGGCGCTCGCGGTGCGCCAGTCCGGCAGCCACGATGCCGCCCAGCCGCCGCACCTGGACCCGGCCGGTCGCCGGATAGAAGCGGAGCTGGCGCGGCGTCACGCCGCCGACGTCCTCGGCCGCGAGGACCAGCGACTCGGCTTCCAGGTAGCGTCGGACGAACTCGACGTTGCGGCTGCCGATGTCGGTCATCCGGGAGAGGATCCGGCCGCCACCGAAGATCTTGACCTGCAGCCGGCTGCGCGCGCCACCGGCCTTCAGCACGGTGTTGACGAGCTGCTCCATGGCATCGCTGCCGTAACGCGCGGCGCGACCGGTTATCGAGCCGCCCCAGCGGCCCGCGGTCGTCGAAGGTTCGGGCAGCATGAAGTGGTTCATGCCGCCGACGCCGATCGCCGGGTCGTGGATGCAGGCCGCCACGCACGAACCCAGCACGGTGGTGATCACCTCGTCCTGCAGCGTCGCGTAGTATTCGCCGGGCAGGACCTTGACCGCCATTCCGCCGGTCGCCGGCTCGTAGTAACGGTGCAGGTGCTCGAAGCCGCGCAGCAAGTCGCGCCCGTTGCGGCGGTGGCGGTCTGCAGCAGAACCGGTACGCACGGGTCAGGGAACCTGCGGACAACCGCGTTCGACAGGGCAGGCCCGCGTGCGCGCCCGGGTGCAGGCGGCAGCCGAACCCGTGCAGCGGATCGGTTGGGTGAGGGCGTGGAGCGCATTTTCGGCAGAGCGAAAAACTTTCAAGGTCAATTCCGGCTTGCTGAGTGCGACCGCTTGGTGTAGATGGTCTGCCCGATCAGCGTGAAGCGCTCGGACAAGCCGTGCATGGACTCGGAATGGCCGAGGAACAGCTTGCCGTGCGGCTGCAGGGCACCGTCGAAGCGTTCGAACAGCCGTTGCTTGGACGGCACATCGAAATAGATGACCACGTTGCGGCAGAAGATCGCATCGAACGCGCCGTGCATCGGCCAGGACTCCATCAGGTTCAGCGGCCGCACGCGCACCAGCTCCGCCAGGCGCGGATGCACGCGCGCGAAGCCGGCGTGGGCGCCGCTGCCGCGCTGGAACCAGCGGTGCCGGCGCTCCGGAGTGACGCCGCCCAGGCGGTCCAGCGCGTATACCCCGCGACGCGCGGTTGCCAGCGCCGCCGGCGAAATGTCGGTGGCGAGGATCAAGGCGTCGACGGGGCCGCGCTCGGCCGCGATCGCTTCGGCCAGCACCATCGCCAGCGAGTACGCTTCCTCACCGGTGGCGCAGCCGGCCGACCAGATCCGCACGCGGCGGCGCGGCCGCTCGCCGAGCCATGCGGCCAATTGCCCCGCGAGGTATTCGAAATGGTGCGGCTCACGGAAGAACGCCGTGACGTTGGTGCTGACCGCGCTGACGAAGGCGTCCAGCTCGACGTCCGGATCGCGCCGCAGCAGTTCGCAATAATCCCTGAAGCTGTCGAGCTTCAGCGCCCGCAGGCGCCGCTGCAGGCGCCCTTGCAGGAGCGGGCGCTTGTGTTCGCCCATCGTGATGCCGCAATGGTCCAGCACGAAGCCGCTCAGGAACTGGAACTCCGCGTCGCCCAGCGTCCGGATGCCTGCACCAGCCACTTCGGCAACGGCAGCGATCATGGTCCGGCCCGGCCGATGCGGTGCCAGGGGCGCCGCGTTGCCTTCGCAGCGGTGGCCGGACGCGATGCACGCCTCAGCGCCATGGCGGGTCCATGGCCAGGGAACGCACCGATGGACGGCAGCCGCTGCGGGGCCATCCTCCGGGTCGGCGTCACCTCTCGGCAGGGTCGCGTCATCGCTTGTCCGTGGATCGGCATGCCACTTCCTCGCTCTTTCCTGCCGGCGTGCGACCCGCGAACCTGCCCCCGACTCGATCCGGGGCGCGAACGTGTGCGCGGCGCCGGCAGGCCCTAGAACTCTTCCCAGACGGTGTCCTCGACGTCGCCGCGGGTGCCCGCACGCGGCGGGGTCGCGACCCG
>JAICJG010000133.1 GCA_025928585.1 Rhodanobacteraceae bacterium | reverse complement strand
CGGGCGGCTGGCTCGAACCGCTGTTTGCCGGACATCCGGACGTCGCCGCCACCCTCGCGCTCGCCAGCCGCAAGCGACCGTACAGTCTGGATGCGGGCCAGCGGCGGCTGGTCGCCGCGTGGCGCGCGCAACCGCCGGGGCCGGTGTACGTCTGCGATGATTATTCGGTCGCCAAGATCCGCTGGCTGCTCGCCCGCGCAGGCGTTCCGGCAGACCACTGCGCGTTCGCCAACCCCGACTGCATGCTGCGCCCGGGCGAGCACTGGATCGACCGCTGGCTCCGGTTCGGGGCGATGACACCGCGCGCGTTCGCCGCGACGCCGGCGGCGCGCGCATCCGATCTCCTCGATGCCCCGTGCCTCCTTGTCGGACCCGCCGACCGCGCGGACCTCGAGGCGTGGCTCGTCCACAAGCACCTGGCCGAGGCGCCGCTGGTGCTGCTGCAGCCGGGCAACAAGCGCACCCTGAAGCGTGGCCGCGTCGGGCAGGCCGGCGACGACAAGCACTGGCCGCTCGCGAACTGGACTGGATTGATCGATGCCCTGCTCGCGCGCGACCCGGCCACGCAGATCATCCTCTGCGGCGCACCGCCGGAGGCCGCGATGCTGCGCGCGATCGCCGCGGCGGCGCGCTCGCCGCGGGTCTTCGCGGCCGGCGACGAACTGCCGCTGCGCCGGCTGCTCGCGCTTTGCGAACGTGCAGCGGCGATGGTCTCGATCGACACGGGTCCCGCCCAGGCCGCTGCCGCGCTCGGCTGCCCGCTCATCGTCCTCTACGGCGCGCAGCCGCCTTCGCTGTGGCGGCCGCGCAGCCCCACGGGCAGCGCGGTGATCGCCCTCGGCGGACTCCCCGAACGCAACCGTGTCGAGCAGATTCCGCTCGAGGAAGTGACCGCCGCGCTCGACGTGCTGGCGTTCCGCGCCGCTGCGCCGTCCGATTGATGCAGCGCCTTCCATTACACTTCCGCATCGCACCGTGACGCCCGCCGGGCCTGTTGATCCTCTCCTTGACCGACGCTTCCTTCGCCCGACTCGAACGCCTGCGCGCCCTCGCCTGGTGGCTGCCGCTGTATCTCCTGGTCGCTTCGATCGCGATCTTCGTGCAGCCGCCGATCCCCCTGCACTCCACCCGCGCGCTCGCGGTGGCGTGGGACATGTGGGCGCACCACCAGTTCCTGGTCCCGCACATCAACGGCACGCCGTACGCGCAGAAGGCGCCGCTGCTGTTCTGGATGATCCACGCCGGCTGGGCGGTGTTCGGCGTCAACGACCTGTGGCCGCGGGCGCTGATGGTGCTGATCGGCGCGAGCCAGCTGGTGCTCGCGCAGGCGCTGGCGCGCCGGCTGTTCCCGGAACACGCGTGGGTCGCGCGCTCGACCCCCTGGCTCCTGCTCGGCCTCACCTACGGCTTCCTGTACGGCCTGCAGATCATGTACGACGGCCTGCTGGCCCTGTGGGTGCTGGCGGCGATGCTGTGCCTCGTGCCGGGCACGCGACGGAGCCGGCCCAACTGGATCGGTTTCGCGATCGCGATCGGACTTGGGCTTCTGACCAAGGGCCCGGTGATGCTGGTGCACACGCTGCCGGTCTGGCTGCTCGCGCCGTGGTGGTCCGGCCACGCGCGCGAGCATCGCGTGCGCTGGTACGGTTTCGGGCTGGCCGCGCTCGTCGGCGGCTGCGCGATCCTGGCCGCCTGGGTGGTTCCCGCGGTGCTGGCGAGCACCGATGCCTACACCCACAACCTGCTGTTCAAGCAGACCAGCGGCCGGGTGGTCGATGCCTTCATCCACCAGCGGCCGTTCTGGTGGTACCTGCCGTGGGCGGCGGTACTGCTGTTTCCGTTCATCGCCTGGCCCAGGATGTGGGCGGCGGTCCTGTCGCTGCGGCGGCCGCTCGCGCCCGGCCTGCGCATGGCGTTGGCTTGGCTGGTGCCGGCCTTCCTGATTTTCAGCGCGTTCAGCGGCAAGCAGAGCTACTACCTCATCCCGGAACTCCCCGCCGCCGCGATCGTGATGGCGGCGGCACTGGCGACCCTGCGCGCGCGGGACGGCTGGGCCGCGCGCAGCGCGTGGCTCGGTGGCTGGCTGCTGGCACTCGGATCGTTCGCGGTCGCCGCGCTGCTGTTCGCGTTGCCGCTGCTCGCGGACGGCGGCCATCTGCACGGGCACTGGTTGCGCGACTTCGCCCCCGTGAGCGCGCCGTTCGGCGTGTTGTACCTCCTGCTCGGCGTGCTGCTGCTGCTGCCCGGCCGCGGCAAGCTCCGCCGGATCGCTGCCGCCAGCCTGATCGGCAGCGCCGCCGCCTACGCGCTGTTCGCGACCGCGCTGTACCCGGCGTTCGACATGCGGCCCGCCTCGAAGCTGCTGGCGCAGGCCGAGTCGCAGGGCCGCGCGATCGGCAACCTCGGCATCTACGATGGCCAGTTCGAATTCATGGGCCGCATGACGCACCCGATCGAGCGCCTCTACGAAGGCCAGGTCCTGCAGCATTGGGCCTTGCAGCATCCGCGCGGACTGGTGATCGCCTACCCCGAACACATCGTTCCCGCGGACCTGCGCTACGCCCGGCTGGTGCAGCCCTACCGCGGCACCTGGATGGTGATCTGGGACGCGCCGGCCCTCGCGGCGCTGCGCCGCGGCCAGCAGCCGCCCGAACCGCAGACGCCGACGCTGCTCTTGCCTGCGCCCGACTACTGGCGCTACCTGCAGGTGCATTAGCATGCGATCGTCCGTGATCGCGGCTTCGGCAGAGCACTGGCTGAGAGCCGCCACTGGCGATCTGGCCATTCCAGAACGGCCATCCGTGGCCTGACTTTCCACAACAGCTCGCTCAAACATGCACCTTGGCACTCGCATCGACGCGCTGCGCGCGCAACTCGGCGGTCCGCGCGATGGCGCGCTGCTGCGCTACTCGCTCGGCGGCGCCTTGCTGGACGAGGGCGAGGCGGCCGAAGCGGCGGCGCAACTGCGCGCGGCGCTCGACTTCGATCCGCGCTACTCGGCCGCGTGGAAGCTGCTCGGCAAGGCGAGCCTCGCGGGCGGCGAGGTGGAGGCCGCGGCGTCCGCGTGGCGGCAGGGCATCGCCGTCGCCGAGGCGGCCGGGGACGTGCAGGCTGCCAGGGAGATGCGGGTATTCCTGAAGCGCCTCGATGCCGGCGATTCCGGCTGAGCGCGGTCGCGTCCAGCCACACCGCGCCCGCGAGGAACCGTCAGACGCTGCCCTCGGCCTCGACCACCAGCACACGCGCCTCGCCGAGCGGGTGGGCGACGTGCTCGGTGCCGACCGACGCATGGAAAATGTCGCCGGCGTTGAGGAGCACGGCGCTTTCCTGCCCGTTCGCGCGATAGCGCATCTCGACCTGCCCATCCAGCACCACGAAGACCTCTTCGCCGTCGTTGACGTGCCATCGGTAGGGGGCGTCGGTCCAGTGCAGGCGGGTCGTGATCCCCGCCATGTTGGCGATGTCGAGCGCGCCCCACGCGGAGGGCGCCTTGAAATCCCTGGATCGGATGACCTTCATGCCATTCGCCTGGTGTCTGGCTGGAAGCGCGCGGGACCGGCAGCCTACTCCGCGCGGACGATATCGACGGAAATCTCCACGGCCGGAACCGCTCCGCGGTTCTCGAGCCAGTGGCTGGTGCGGCGGTCCTCGGGCCAACCGGGTCCCGGTCCGTAGTCCGTGGCGACACCGTTTCGGTGGTCGGTGATCGTTCCTTGCAGGATGTAGACGAGACCTGGCCGGTCCTTGTGGTCATGCAGGGGGCCAAAGACCCCGCCGGGTTCGATCGTGACCCTGCGCATCCGCATCCGGCGCCCGGCCATGCCCTCGATCTCGGGGCCGAGCTCCATGCTCGCGAGCAACTCGACCGTGACCCCTCTGGTTTCCGGAGACGCCTGATCCTTGCCCATGCTGCCTCCTCGTTTCGGATCCCGATGCCGGGCTTGCCGGCCGGAAGGCCCGCCCAGGCAGGCGATCCTCGTTGACCCCGGCGCCCTCGGCAATGCTAGAACGGCAACGCCAGGGAACCGCCTACCGGCGTCGCCTGCCACCGCGAGGTGAGCTCCAGGATTCTGTTCCGGACCGCCTCGATGTCCTCGCCGCTTACCGCGAGCGGCGCACATCGGCGCGCGTCGCAAGTAACCCCGTAAAGCGCCAGCAGGTCTTCCGGCGCGCTTTCCCCACCGGACCAGGCGTCCGCCTGGAAGACCTCCACCAGCCGCTCCACCCCGTCGCTCTCGGCTTCGCCCTGCATCCGCAGCGACGCCGCTTCGCCATCGCAGATGCGGCCGAGGAAGCCGCGCCTGTGCAGCGTGTCCTCGACCGCGTAGTGCACCATGTCGTGGGGAATGATGCCCTGCTTGGGACAAGCGACGCGCTCGGACCGTGACCCCGGACGGATCACTTCCAGATGGTCGAACTTTCCCGAGCCTTTGGTGAAGACGAGTTGCATGGACGTGCCGCGAGGGGTGGGTGGGAACAGATCGCGCAAACGGGCCCCGATGGCCGGTCGGTGCATTATCCCAGCACCTGCGGATTGAGCTGCCACACCGAGTAGTTGAGCGCGCAGGCGAAGACCACCCACAGCAGGTACGGCACCAGCAACGCGCCCGCCACTTGGCTGATGCGCCAGAACGAAACCAGCGTGGCGAGAATCAGGACCAGCAACAACAGGATGTCGGCGAAGGCCAGGGCGCCCCGATGCCAGCCGAAGAACAACCAGCTCCACAGCGCATTCACCGCGAGTTGCACGAGAAACAGCGTGAGCGCCCGTCTGGCGGCACCGAAGCCGCCGGCGCGCCACGCAATCCACGCAGCGATCCCCATCAGCGCATACAAGGCTGTCCACACCGGCCCGAACACCGCGGCCGGCGGCGCCCAATCGGGCCGGACGAGCCGGGCATAGAACGTCCCCGCCTGGACGGACGCGGCGGCGCCGATGGCCGCGGCGAGGTAGCTGACGGCGAGCCAGCCGACCAGGCCGATGATCTGCTTCTGGCGTGCAAGGGGCGACATCGGCGCTCCACTGGTAGCGCCCGCCGGAACGGGCAGTCAGGCCGTGCGGCTACCGCTGGTCTTCGACGCCACCCAGTACAGCAGGATGAGCGTCGGGACCACCGATGGAAAGATGCCATACAGCGTGTCGCTCGCCGAATGCGAATGGCGATCCACGGCGACGAACACGTTGAGGCAGAACAGGGCGGCGAGCAGAACGAGCCCGTAGCCCTGCCACGAAACGGGACGATAGACCCAGCCCCAAGAGGAAAACCAGCGAAGTTGCATGTTCCCTCCCGCCACCGGCGTGAACTTCGCGACCTGGCCCCGCATGCGGTGGCGCACGTGGCGCGCCCGCTCGGCGAGGTGGTCAGGCCGCAGTGAACGGCGGAACTTCCGCGGCCGCGAACACGAAGACGACCAACGGCATCGGCTACGCGGCAGAGTATACGCGCCTGGCGCTGCAGGGCCTGATGGGGCAACGGTCATCCAGCGCCGTGCCCGCGACGGGCAAGAATCCCGGGAAAGGACGCGTTGCCGGCGATGCCATCGCGCAACACGCGGCGAGCGGCCGCCTGGTCCGAAAGGCGGTCCGCAACCCGACGCCTGCCCTGCGGATGCGCCGTGTAAGCGAATTCAGCCTGCCGTGCCATCCGGAACGCCCGGCGATGCAGCTCCTTGCCGCGCACGACGCAGGACTACGCCGCCGACGCTGGAGCGCACGCGGAAGAGCCGCTCCGACCGGGCGTGTTGCGGGAGACCAGCGCCTCGATGCAGGCTTCCCGCAAGGCCCATGCCTCCGCGAAGGCCAAGCCATG
>JAICJG010000104.1 GCA_025928585.1 Rhodanobacteraceae bacterium | reverse complement strand
TGCGGCTGGTGCTGCGCCGGCACGTGAAGTGGGGCCAGAGCGTCTACCTGTTCGCGCCGGACGGCAGCAAGGGCTTCGTGTGCAAGGGCACTTGCCGGATCGTGTTGCACATCGACGGCAAGCGCCAGAGCTGGAAGGCCTACCTGCCGAAGACCGGTGAGCCGGCGATGTTCATCCAGGACGACAGGCGCTTCCTCGCGATGCTGGAGAAGGCGAAAGTCATCGACATGGAGGTCGTGACCCGGGACCGCGGCAAGGAGAACCTGAAGTTCGAAGTCGGCGGCTTCGATCCGTCGAAATTCCTGCCATTGCCGAAGAAGTAGCCCCGGGCCCGGCACCTGCCCGGCCCGGGGCGCCATTGAAACCGCCGGACCGCACGCGCATCATGCGCACACGGCAGCAGGCGCGCAGGCGCCTCGCGGAGGGGACATGGACGAGAAGATCTGCGTCTTCGAGGACGTGTACAACGACACTTCGGCGCGCGCGCAAGCCGAGCACGAGAAGCTCGGCGCGTTCGGGATGCTGGCACGGATGAAGCTGTGGGACCGCCCCAGGGAGGGCGAAGTCGCCCTGGCCAATACCGAGAAGCGCTACGAACCGTTCTGGATGGCCAAGGCCGCGCGCCGCACTTCCTACATCCGCAAACACGTTTATCGCATCAAGGTCGAGCACCCGCACGTCGCGACGGTGGAAATCTTCGACCGCAAGTTCCCGGTGGATGCGCACCGCGAGCTGCAACTGCCGGCGGTCGAGGAATGCGCAAGCACCACCTCGCTCGTGCATTACGTGGATGCGCTGGGGCACGACACGCCGGAAAAGACCCTGATCGACTACGCCGGGCGCTACCCGTTCCGGGAAATCACCGACAGCAGCGAACCGCACTTCATCGTGCCGACCGTGACCGCCGCTTCGGTGCTGCAACAGGTGAAATCGCGGCTGTCGGCGCCCGTCGAGGCGGACGCGATCAGCAGCGACGAGATCGACATCGCCTCGCTGACGCTCTTCTACCGACCGGTGCACGCCTTCGAGTTCACCTGGAAGGACAAAACCGGGGTAATCGAGATCGACGGACTGTCGGGCCGCGTGAACAAGGAAGGCACCATGCTCGGCGGCGCGGTTCGCCGGCTCGGGAACCGCGACACCCTGTTCGACCTCGGCGCCGACTTCGCCGGCATGGTGCTGCCCGGTGGCACAATCGTCGTCAAGCTGATCGACAAGCTGTCCCGCAAGGCTCCCGCCTGAGGCAAGGGGCAAGCCTCTGGACGCCCGCCCGTGCGGGACGCGCCTTATCCTCGGCCCCCGGGAACCGCCATCGGCGCGGTCGTCGCCGCAGGGCGACCGCCCCGTTCATTGAGTCGGGTCGATTCCCGACAGATGAGCCTTGCTCCACGGACACGTCGCTGGTGCCGCCCCCTCTTGGCGGAATCTTGCCGCGCGGGCGGAGCCGGGGCTTCGCCACCGGAGGGCTGCTACATGACGCGGCCGCGCAAATGCGAGAAACTGGGCGTCTTGCAGACACAGGATCGAAGGAACCGGGCATGGCAGAGACACGCGAGGCGAAGGTGCCGGACATCGGCGATTTCCAGGGCGTCCCCGTGATCGAGGTGATGGTCAAGCCCGGTGACCGGGTCGAGAAGGACCAGGGGCTCGTCACGCTGGAGTCGGCCAAGGCCACGATGGAAGTGCCCTCGCCCTTCGCAGGCACCGTGCTCGAGGTCAGGGTCAAGGTCAACGATGAAGTCTCCCAGGGCGACGTGATCGCGACGATCGAAGCCGCGGAGGCCGGTGGCGGAAAGCCGCAGCAAGCCGTTGGCGGCGAAGGCGCCCCGGCGCATTCCGGCACACCCGCGGCCGCGCAGGAGAAGCCGGACCGCGCGCCCGCACCCGAAACGCAAGCGTCTTCCGCCACTCATTCCCGCGAAGAAGCGGCGCAAGTGGGACCGGCAGACTCGTCGGTACCCGGACCACCCGCCGCCGCGCGCCGGAGCGGCGAAAACGCGGGTGCCCCGCGCACGCCGCCGATCCCGTTCGATGCCGAATCGGTGATGCCCGGGCAAGTCCCCTACGCGAGCCCGGTGGTGCGCGCCTTCGCCCGCGAGCTCGGCGTCGACCTCACCCAAATCCGGGGCAGCGAGCGCGGCGGCCGCATCACCCGCGAGGACGTACAGAAATTCGTGAAATCGACCATGGCGCGTGGCGCAAGTGCCGGAACAACCGCCAGCGGTGGGCTGAACCTGCCGCCATGGCCGCAGGTGGATTTCGCGAAATTCGGCGAGGTCGAAACCCGGCCGCTCTCACGCATCCAGAAGCTGTCCGGCCCGAACCTCGCGCGCAACTGGGTGATGATCCCGCACGTCACCCAGTTCGAGGATGCCGACATCACCGACCTCGAAGCACTGCGGGTCGCGCTCAACAAGGAACACGAGAAGCAGGGCACCAAGGTCACCCTGCTCGCATTCCTGATCAAGGCCTCGGCCGCGGCCATCAGGAAATATCCCGATTTCAATTCCTCGCTCGACGCGGCCGGCGAAAACCTGGTGGTGAAGAAATACTTCCACATCGGATTCGCCGCCGATACGCCGAACGGCTTGGTGGTCCCGGTGATCCGCGACTGCGACAAGAAGGGCGTGCTGGACATCGCGCAGGAGATGTCGGCGCTTGCGAAGAAGGCGCGCGAAGGCAAGCTGAGCCCGGCGGAAATGTCGGGCGGCTGTTTCTCGATCTCCTCGCTGGGCGGCATCGGCGGGACCGCGTTTACGCCGATCATCAACGCTCCGGAAGTCGCGATCCTCGGCGTTTCACGCTCGTTGATGAAGCCGGTGTGGAATGGCACCGAGTTCGCACCGCGCCTGATGCTGCCGCTGTCGCTTTCCTACGACCACCGGGTCATCGACGGCGCCGCCGCCGCGCGCTTCACGGCGTACCTCGCGCAACTGCTCGGCGACCTCCGGCGCGCGCTGCTTTGACGCACACGGGCGTTGGGTGCGGCGTCGCAGCTTTGCTGCTCCGCCTGCGCCGAGGGCACCGCCGGGGCCATTGCATCCCGTTCGAGCGGCGTGATGGTGGGCACCTCAGCCCTCGACCGCCACCATGCCATGCTCCCCGCCAGCCCCCACGAATCTGGAATCCATCATGAGCAAGACCGTAGAACTCAAGGTGCCGGACCTCGGCGACTTCCACGACGTGCCGGTGATCGAGGTGCTGGTGCAGGCCGGCGACCGGGTGGCGAAGGACCAGAGCCTGGTGACCCTGGAGTCGGCCAAGGCGACCATGGAAGTTCCCGCGAGCGTCGCCGGCGTCATCAGGGAAATCAAGGTGAAGGTAGGCGACAACGTGGAGCAGGGCTCGGTCATTGCGGTGGTCGAAGCGGAAGATGCGGTGTCGCAAGCAGGTGATTCCAACGCCAACAAACCAGCGGCTGCGAAAAGCGGGAAGGCGCCGGATGCGGAGGCTCGCAAACCCGTGCCGGCTTCGCCACCGTCCCGGCCTTCGCCCTCCGGAGAAACCCCCAACATCCCGGCGTCCATCGATGCGCGGGAAACCGGCCGCAAGCCCGACGTGCAATGCCGGATGCTGGTGCTCGGCTCCGGGCCCGGCGGCTACAGCGCGGCGTTCCGCGCCGCGGACCTCGGCCTCGATACCGTGCTGGTCGAGCGCTACGGCACGCTCGGCGGCGTCTGCCTCAACGTCGGCTGCATCCCGTCCAAGGCCCTGCTGCACGCGGCCGAAGTGATCGACGCAGCCGCGCTGATGGGCGCGCACGGCATCGGATTCGGCGAGCCGCAGATCGACCTCGACAAACTGCGCGCTTTCAAGGACAAGACCGTCGGCAAACTCACCGGCGGCCTCGCGACGATGGCCAAGCAGCGCAAGGTGCGCGCAGTGCAGGGCGTCGGCACGTTCCTCTCGCCGCATGAACTGGAAGTCGTCGACGGCGATCACCGGAAGCTGATCCGGTTCGAACAGGCGATCATCGCCGCCGGCTCGCAGGCGGTACGCCTGCCGATGTTCCCGTGGGACGACGAGCGCGTGATGGATTCCACCCGCGCATTGCAACTGCGCGACGTGCCGAAGGAACTGCTGGTGGTCGGCGGCGGCATCATCGGGCTCGAGATGGCGACGGTGTATCGCGCGCTCGGCAGCAAGGTCACGGTGGTCGAATTCATGGACCAGTTGATGCCCGGCGCCGACGCGGACCTGGTGCGGCCGCTGGCGGCGCGCTTCAAGAGCCAAGGCGTCGCGATACACCTCAAGACCAGGGTCACTGCCGCCAAGGCCCAGAAGAACGGCATCGCCTGCGAGTTCGAGGGCGACAGCATCCCCGGCAAGAAGGTCTTCGACCGGGTACTCGTGTCCGTCGGGCGCAGCCCCAATGGCAACAGGATCGGGGCCGACAGGGCCGGAGTTTCCGTAACCGACCGTGGCCTGATCCCGGTCGACCGGCAAATGCGGACCAACGTCCCGCACATCTTCGCGATCGGCGACCTGGTCGGTCAGCCGATGCTGGCGCACAAAGCGGTGCACGAAGGCCATGCGGCGGCGGAATCCGCGGCCGGGATGAAGCGCTTCTTCGATGCACGGGTGGTGCCATCGGTCGCGTACACCGATCCGGAAATCGCCTGGGTGGGCGTCACCGGACGCGAGGCGAAGGAGAAGAACCTCGTCGTCGGCATCGGCAAGTTCCCATGGACAGCGTCGGGCCGCGCGCTCGGCATGGACCGCGCGGAGGGTTTCACCAAGCTGATCTACGACAAGGCCAGCCATCGCGTGATCGGCGGCGGCATCGTCGGCGTCCACGCGGGCGATTTGATATCCGAAATCGCGCTGGCGATCGAGATGGGCGCCGAGATCGGCGACATCGCGCTCACCATCCATCCGCATCCGACGCTCGGCGAATCGATCGGTCTGGCAGCGGAAGTGGCCGAGGGCACCGTCACCGACCTGTATGTCCAGAAACGGTGAAAACCGGGGTCAGAGTGCAATTTCGACTGAGGTGCACAAGTTGCTTGGACCCTTGCACGAAATTGCACTCTGACCCCGGCTTTCAGTCAGCGAACAACGCGGCCTGCGCCTCGTAACTGTCGCGGTTGACGAAACCCGCGAGCCCGACGCCTACCAGCCGGTAACGGGTGCTTGGCGGCAGCGATACCCTTGCCCGCAACGCGCAAGCGACCTCGGCCAATTCCTGCGCGGAAGCCGGTCGTTCGCGCGGCGTCAGGGTTCGCGTCAGGATCCTGAAATCGGACGTTTTGAGTTTCAGCACCACGCTGCGCGCGACGCGGCCATGTTCGTGCAAGGACTCGCGCTGGTGCGCGGCCCAGGTCTTTTCGGCGAGCCGCTGGATGTGCGGCGCGAGTTCGGCGAGCGCCAAATCGTGTTCGAACGTGTCTTCGCTGGAAATCTGCAGGGTCGGCCGATCCGGCGTCACCGGCCGCTCGTCGATGCCGAGCGACAGCTCGTGCAGGCGCCGGCCGTAGCGCCCGAAGCGGCGCTCCAGCGCAACCGCGTCGCACGCACGCAAGTCGGCCACCGTTTCGATGCCCAGCTCTGCAAGTTTGCGCTGCATCACCTTGCCGACGCCCGGCAGCCGTTCGACCGGCAGCGGCGCCAGGAAATCGAGCGCATCTTGCGGCCGCACCACGAAGAGGCCATCCGGCTTCCTGAAATCCGAGGCGATCTTGGCTAGGAACTTGTTCGGCGCGACGCCCGCCGATGCGGTCAGCCGCGTCTCCGCGCGAATCGCCGCGCGAATGGCCTCGGCAATCGCGGTGGCCGACGCGAGCGCTGACTTTGGTTCGCTGACATCGAGGTAGGCTTCGTCCAGCGACAACGGTTCGACCAGTTCGGTGTGGCGCGCGAAGATCTCGCGCACCTGCCGCGACACCGCCTTGTAACGCACGAAGTCCGGCGGCACGAACACCGCCTGCGGGCACAGGCGTTCCGCGCGCAGGGCCGGCATCGCCGAGTGCACTCCGAACCTGCGGGCTTCGTAGCTTGCCGCACATACCACCGAGCGGGCGCCTTTCCACGCCACCACTACCGGCTTGCCGCGGAGGGATGCGTCGTCGCGTTGTTCCACCGACGCGTAGAACGCGTCCATGTCGACGTGCACGATCTTGCGCAGCGGCGCGGTCACGCCAGCATGCCGGCGTGGTACGGCGCACTCCATCAGTACGGCTGTTCCGCTGGATCCGGCGCCGGCCTGGGTTTCACCAGCAAGCGCACCGCCACGATGCCAAGTTCGTACAGGACGACCATCGGAATCAGCAGCAGCAGCATCGAGGTAATATCGGGTGGCGTGATCGCCGCAGCGACGGCGGCTGCCACCACGATCGCGTAGCGCCGCCAGCTCTTGAGCTTCTGCACGCTCACCAGACCCGTTGCGGCCGCGATAACCTCGACCACGGGGATCTCGAAGCAGAGGCCGAACGCGAAGAACACCATCATCACGAAGTCGAGGTAATGGGTGATGTCGGTCATCATCTCGACGCCGGCCGGTGTTACGGCCGTGAGGAAGCGGAACGCCGCGGGCAGCACCAGGAAGTATGCGAATGCGCACCCGCAATAGAACAGCAATACCGAGGCGACCAAGAGCGGCCGCGCGAGACGTTTCTCGTGGCGGTAGAGGCCGGGGCTCACGAACGCCCAGAGCTGGTAAACGATCACCGGCATGCTGATGAACAGCGCCGTGTAGAACGCCAGTTTCAGCGGCGTGAGGAAGGGACTGGCCACCTGCGTCGCGATCAGGTGCGCGCCCTGCGGCAGGCGCCTCACCAGCGGTTCCGCGAGCCAGGTGTAGAGCCGATTCGCGAATGGCACGAGGCAAGCCAGCACGACGACCACGCAGGCGATCGCCTTGATCAACCGCGAGCGCAACTCCAGGAGGTGCGAAAAGATGCCCTGTTCGAGGTCGAATCCGGACTCCTCACCGGAACCGTGGCGGGGATCGCGCTCAGGTGCCGCCATCGCGCGTCTCCCTCGACACCGCAGCGGCGGGCGTGGCGTCGGTGGCATCCGCGACCTCCGCGACGGTGCGGTTCACGGATGCGTGGGCCGAATGCATTCCGGCATCGGCGGCCTTGCGCATCGCGTCGGCATGGTCGGCGGCCTGCTTCGCGGTGCGCCGGATTTCCTCGACCTCCAGTTCGCGTTCGACTTCCGAGCGCACGCTTTCCCAGCCGAGGCGCAGGCGCCGCAGCATCGCCCCGGCCATGCGGGCAGCCTTGGGCAGCTTCTCAGGCCCAAGCACCACCAGCGCAATCACGGCCAGCAGCAGCAGCTTCGAGAAGCTGAGCTCGATCATCGCGGCGCGCCGCCCCGGTTATTCAGGCGCGTGCTTCGACTCTGCGGAGTCGCGCGCTTCCTGGTGTGCGGCACTGGCGGCCGCCGGCGGATCGGCCTGCAGCGTGTCCTTGCCCTCGGCCGGAGCCGCTACGCGGTCTTCCTCGTCATTGCCGTGCAACGCCTTCTTGAACCCGCGCACGGCATTGCCGAGATCGGGACCGATCTTGGTCAACTTGCTGGTACCGAATAGCACCAGCACGATCACGAGCAGGATCAGCCAATGCCAGATGCTGTCAAAACCCATAGCTACCTCTTGCGAATGTTTGCCCGGCGCCGCGGGGCGCGGTGACAGGCATTCCGCTGGGATGCAGTGTAGCGCAGCATCCGCTTCCCAAGGCGTTCGGCAGGACTTTCGCTCTGCGAGCCGCGGGCAGGGACAAGCTGCAGGGCGTCCCGCTCGAATCCGGGATCGCCCCTCCAAGCGCGCGCCGTGGCGCGGACGAGGATTCCGGTGCTGTGGCAGACTGCACGGGTTTTCCCGCCATCCCAGGCTGGGCGGCCTTGCATGTCCCGTTACCTCGGTTTCGATACCACATCTGAACAGCCCGCGACCGGGAAGGTCGCCCTATTGCTCGTCAACCTCGGAACGCCCGCGGCGCCGACGACGGACGCGGTCGCCGAGTACCTGGCCGAGTTCCTGTCCGACCGCCGGGTGGTCGAACTGCCGCGCTGGCTGTGGTGGCCGGTGCTGCACGGCTACATTCTGCGCACCCGGCCGCGCCGTTCCGCCGAAGCGTACGCCAAGATCTGGCGCGACGACGGTTCGCCGCTGCTGGTGTTCAGCCAGCGTCTGACGGAAGCCGTGCGGGCCGAAATTGCCCGCCGCAGCGGCCGCAAGGCCGAAACCGTACTGGCGATGACCTACGGCGAGCCGTCCGTGGCCGCGACGATCGAGTCGCTGATGCGGGCGGGCGTTCGCCGGATGCTGGTGCTGCCGTTGTTCCCGCAGTACTCGGCCACATCCACCGGCGCGGCGCTCGATGCCGTAACCCGCGTGACGCAGGCGCTACGCTGCCCACCGGAACTGCGCACCGTGAACGACTACCACGCCGACGCCGGCTACCTCGCCGCGTTGGCCGCGAGCGTCAAGGCCCACTGGAGCGAGCACGGCCGCGGCGACAAGTTGCTGCTGAGCTTCCACGGCATCCCCGAGAAATATGCGGCCGCCGGCGATCCCTATCCCGAGCAATGCCGGGAAACCGCCCGGCGCCTCGGCGAGGTGCTCGGCATGGACGACGGCGAATTGCTGGTCACGTTCCAGTCGCGCCTCGGGCGGCAACGGTGGCTGCGACCGTACACCGACGAGATGATCGAGGAGCTTGCCCGCCAGGACGTCGGCACCCTCGACGTGTTGTGCCCGGGCTTTGCCGTCGACTGCCTGGAAACGCTGGAGGAAGTCGCGCTGCGCTACCGCACCACGTTCCTCACCAACGGCGGCAGGCAGTTCCGCTACATCCCGGCGCTCAACGA
>JAICJG010000005.1 GCA_025928585.1 Rhodanobacteraceae bacterium | reverse complement strand
TCGCCCGACACCGACGACACCTTGATCACCGCGCGGCCCAGATTGCCTTCGAGCACGCGCAGGCCGCCGTCGGCGCGGAACGGATCGCTGGCCGGACGCAGCACATCGAGGTTGCTGCTGGCGGTCGCTTCGTTCCAGACGAGCTGGCTGCGTTCGTCGAGCGCGGGCATGCGGCGATAGGCGGCGAGGCCTTCGCCCCACACCGTGCCCGCATCGCCGTGCAGCAGGCCGGCATCGAGCAGCGAACCGATCAGGAACGGCATGCCGCCGGCCTGGTGGAAATGGTTCACGTCGGCGTGGCCGTTCGGGTACACGCGCGCCATCAGCGGCACTACGCCCGACAGCGCGTCGAAATCCTGCAGTGTCAGCACGATGCCCGCGGCGGCAGCCATCGCCACCAGGTGCAACAGATGATTGGTCGAGCCTCCGGTCGCGTGCAGGCCCACCACGCCGTTGACCACGCTGCGTTCGTCGAACATGCGGCCCAGCGGGTTGTAGTCGTCGCCAAGCGCCGTGATCGCGGCGGCACGACGCACCGCGGCTTCCGTCAGCGCATCGCGCAGCGGCGTGTTCGGGTTGACGAAGCTCGCGCCCGGCAGATGCAGGCCCATGATCTCCATCAGCATCTGGTTGGAATTGGCGGTGCCGTAGAACGTGCAGGTACCCGGCGCGTGATAGGAGGCCGCCTCGGCTTCCAGCAGTTCCTCGCGCGTGGCCTTGCCTTCGGCGTGGCGTTGGCGCACCGCGGACTTCACATCGTTGGGGATGCCACTGGGCATCGGTCCGGCCGGCACGAACACCGCCGGCAGGTGGCCGAAGCTCAACGCGCCGATCATCAGGCCCGGCACGATCTTGTCGCAGATGCCGAGAAACAGGGCCGCGTCGAACATGTCGTGCGACAGCGCCACCGCGGTGGCCATCGCGATCACCTCCCGCGAGAACAGCGAGAGCTCCATGCCGGCACGGCCCTGGGTGACGCCGTCGCACATCGCCGGCACGCCGCCGGCGACTTGCGCGGTGACGCCGGCCTCGCGCGCCACGCGGCGGATCAGTTCGGGATAGCGCTCGTACGGCTGGTGCGCCGAAAGCATGTCGTTGTACGCGGTGACGATGCCGAGGTTGGGCGTGGTGCCCGTGCGCAACGCGGCCTTGTCGGCTGCACCGCAGGCTGCAAAGCCGTGCGCGAGGTTTCCGCAGGAGAGTCGCCGCCGGTGCGGACCATCGCCGCGCGCGGCGTCGATTCGCGCGAGATAGGCGCTGCGTGTGGCGCGGCTGCGCTGGGTTATGCGGGTCGTGACTTCGGTAATGACGGGGTGCAGTGGCATGCGCACATCACTCGCTATGCGGGCGCGGGGAGGACTCCTCGTGTCGCGCCAAGTGTGGCTCCCGCACTCGACCAATGCCACCGCCAACCGTGCAGATTCATCACCTGGCGGTATATCTGCATACGTATTCATGAAGAAGCCAAGGCAGCACCGCGGGCACCAAGCGTGGGAATGGCCGCAACCGGCCGCTCATCTGGCGCTGGCGCGTTCGTTTCCGCCGAATTCCCTTCTCGAGGGTCTCCCGTCCACCCCTTCGTCGCTCAACCCCAGGAATTCGCGGATCTGCCCGTCCCGGAAAACCCGGTCGTGGACGTCCGGGCCTTCCACGTATTCGTGACACGGCGAAGCCCGGGACGGTTCATACATTGGTTGTGTGTGCGTCGCCCGAACGTCCCGGATCAACCGTCAAGTCTTGCTTGAGCGTTTGACCGGGGGCGCTCGACGGTGTCACCGCCGATATGCAGGCATTGGTCGGCGAGGCCGAGCGGGCCCGGCCGGTGCGACACGACGATCAGGATCGTTCGTGGCAGGCGCCGCTTCAATGCAGCCAACACATTCATCTCGGATGCCGCATCGAGCGACCCGGTCGCTTCGTCCAGCACAGCAAGGAACGGCTGCCGCAAGATGACCTGCGCCAGCAACAACCGCTGGAGTTCACCACCGGACAGCCGCGACGACGCGCCTCGCAATTCCATATCGAGGTCGCCGTGGGCATCCCTCAGCCGCTCGGCGAAGCCGACGTCCGTCAACGCCTCGTGCAGATTTTCAGCGGTTGCCTCAGGAGCCGCCCACAACAGGCATTCACGCACCGTGGACTGCCAGGGATGAACACCTTGGCTGACATACGCCCCCTTGCGCACGAGTTGACGATAGCCGTCGAAGTCGAGGGAACGGCCGCCGCCACGCGCGGCGAAGGAAACCGGCGTGACCATCCCGGACAGGACGTCCGCGAGACTGCTCTTGCCGATCCCCGAATCGCCGGCAATCACGGTCATTTGACCGGGGACCAGCGCCAGATCCCGGATGTCGAGGTGCAGGGAAGGCCGCCTCAATTGCACGCGTTCGATGTGTACGCCCGATGCGGGAGCGCGTCCCTCCGTCGCCGGCCGTGGTTTCCGGGGAACGCGACCCCGTGTCGCGTAATGCCGCCAGAGATCGAACGCCGGGAGCGCCAGTCGCACCTGCTGGAAGTGGTGCGGCGTCGAAGCCATGTACGGCAGCAGGCGGCCGAGCAGCAGTCCCACCGCGATCAGCGATGCCGGGTCGACGCCGCGCCAGCGGCCGGCGATCAGGAAGACGAGGACCATGCCGACGGCCGCGAGCAGTTCCACGATGAGTTTTCCTGAAGCCACGAGCTGGATCTGGCGCCGGTAGGCATGGGCGAGCCGGGCGGAGATGGCTCCGTAGCCCGCTCTCTCGGCATCCTCGCGTTCGAACGAACGGACGTGGCGCAACCGGCGCGGGAAATCCTCGCTGAACCCGAACAGCCGGGTGGTATCGTCCACGTATTGCCGGCCGATCCGCGACTGTTCGCGACCCTGCCACCGCAATGCGATCATTCCGAGCGCCGCCAGCGCCGGCAGGACCAGCGTGAGGACCGGCGACACCCAGAACGCGAATGCGAGGTTGACGGCGGTCGTCACGCCGGCCACCAGCAACTGCAGGGTGGCGCCGATTCCCTGGGTGACGAGTTCGACGTTCGCGGTCAGGACGTTGGCGATTGCCGCCGAAGGGGATCCGTCCAGCGTGGCGAGGTCGGCATCGAGCAGCCGCGCGTGCACCCTGCCCCGCAACTGCATCGCGCAATCGCCGACGATGCGTGCGCCCAGCCCCGCGACGAACCAGCGCAGCAGCACGTGGCCTCCGATCAACGCCGCGAAGATCGATGTCAAGGTCACGGTGCCCGCCGGCAGCGCCAGTAGGTGGCCGCCGAGCACCGGCGGGTGGCCGGGCTGGGTCAGGGGGACCAGCATGATCGCGGCAACGCTTCCCAGCAGTGCCGCAACCAGCGACGCCCATACGTGCACGACGGCACGCAGGGCTCCTGCGCCTCCAACGATGGGCGCGAGGTCGCGCGGCAGCTCGAACCGCCCACGCCGCGGACGCGGAAACGCTTCCCGCCTCGCCGCGGACGCGCGGGCCCCCTCAGGCAAGCAGTCGGCGGAGCGCATCGACGGAATCGCCCGGGTGGCGGCCACGCCGCAACTGGTACACACCCTTGTCCATGATTCCACGCTTGAACGAACGCCACCCCGGTTGACGCGATGCGTTCGGCTGGTCGGCCTCGAGCATGCCGCCGGCCTCGTCGGTTGGGAGCCGGGTCAGCAACGCATCGTGATGGTCGGCGGCGCGGGCGGAAAGGAAGGCCGCGCCGACCAATGCCACCGGACCCGGGGCGGGACGGCCGTAGCCACCCCGAAGATCGACCTCCAGCTTCTGCACGCCGCTGCGGCGGCGGATGACCGGCGCATGCGCGGTCCAGCCGCGGATGGCGGCATCCGGGATCGACTCGAGCACATCGTTCCTGAGATGCAGGTAGTTGGGAACACCGACCGCCAGCAATTTCGCCGGGTGCACGAAAACCGCGTCTTCGGCGAGCAGGTCCAACCCCCGCAGCAACGCATGCAGCGCAAGGGTCGATTTGCCCGCACCGCTGCCGCCGAGCAACAGCAAGCCCCGGCCGTTGTGTACCACGCACGCCGCGTGCAGCGGCGACAGGCCGAGGCCGCGCGTCGCGAGGATGAAGACCGCAAACTCGATCAACTCGCAACGCAAGTGATAGGCGTGCCGGAGCATGTCCTCCGTGGCAACGACCCGTGCACGACGCTCTGCAGGGTCGATCAGCACGTGATTCGACGCGTCGATGGCGGCGCGGATCCTGTGCGTCTCGTGCCGGATGCGAGGCGCGGGCGGTTCGATCGACCATGGCTTCGCGCCCCGCGGCAGGAGCTGGAGGTCGATCCGGAATTCGGCAGCGACGCCCGGAAACGTCTGCGACGGCAGCCCTCCATAGGCGGCCTCGACCAGATCGATCAGGTCGCGGCTGCTGCTCTGGAAATGGAACACACCGCCCAGGACCCGCTTGCGGGTGATTAGGGAGTGCCCGGCGGGTTCGGCCGGCGGGAGCACCTCCCGGTGACAGCCGTCACCGCGGATCGCGCCGCGGCGATCGATCGAGGTCTCGACGTTGGATCGCACGGGATCGGCATTCTCCGGATGGCACCGTAGGTGCGGAACCGGCTGAAAAAAGTTGCGCTTCCGGGAGCGGCACCGCGTCCGCGCGCTGGAACTTCGCCCGGCAACCTGCGGCTCGGCGCGCAGCACTCACTTGCACGCGCCGTTCCCGAAAGGCACTGCCCGGATCGCCGCTGGCGCCACGACAAGGGTTCCTCGCCGATGCTGAAGATCCAGGTTGCCCATTCCTATTTCCTGCAATACGACCCCAAGCAGTGGGCGCGCGGCAAGCCCTACCCGCCGCTCGCGACCATCCAGGTCGCCGCACTGCTGCGGCGGTTGGGGCACGACGTCGCGCTGTTCGACGCGATGCTCGCCGACGGCGTCGAGGCGTACGAACAGTCGATGCCATCGGTCGGTCCCGATGTCGTGGTGCTCTATGAAGACAACTTCAACTTCTTGACCAAGATGTGCCTCAGCCGGATGCGCGAGGCCGCCTGCCGGATGATCGCGGTGGCGCGCGCGCACGGCGCGAAGGTGATCGTCGCCGGTTCGGATGCATCCGACCATCCGGAGGCCTTTCTCACCGCCGGGGCCGACGTGGTGCTGGCGGGCGAAGGCATCGCGGCGCTCGTTCCGCTGCTCAAGCGGCTGGAGCGGCAACCGGACATCGAAACCCATGGCTGGACGGCCGGGCTGTCCGGCGTATCCATCCTCGCCGACGGGCAGCCGCGAACGGCCCGCCTCGGCGTCCAACCTCCCGATGCGCAACTGACCGGCCCGCCAGCCTGGGACCTGATCGACATCGACCGCTACCGAACGTTCTGGCTGGAGCGGCACGGCCACTTCAGCCTCAACATGGCCGCTTCGCGGGGCTGTCCCTTCGGCTGCAACTGGTGCGCCAAGCCGATCTGGGGCAACCACTACCGGCGCCGCGAAGCACGCGAAGTCGCCGCGGAAATGAGTCACCTGAAGCACTCGTTCCACCCCGACCACATCTGGTTTGCCGACGACATCTTCGGCTTCCGCAGCGAGTGGGTGGACCAATTCGCGGATGGTCTGATCGACAACGATGGCAGGGTACCGTTCACGATCCAGACCCGCGCCGATCTTGCGACCGAAGCGATGGTCGCTGCACTCCAGCGCGCCGGCTGCGCGGAGGCGTGGCTCGGCGCCGAGAGCGGCAGCCAACGCGTACTCGACTGGATGGCCAAGGGCACGCGGGTCACCAGGCTGATCGAGGCGCGCAAACGCCTCGGCGCGCACGGCATCCGCGTCGGCTTCTTCATCCAGCTCGGCTACCTCGGCGAACAACTGGAGGATCTGCTCGCGACCCGTGAATTGATCGCACTGGCGGCGCCCGACGACATCGGCGTCAGCGTGTCGTACCCGCTGCCGGGTACCCGCTTCCATGAACAGGTGAAGAGCCAGCTCGGTGACAAGACCCATTGGCGCGACAGCGGCGACCTGGCGATGATGTTCCGCGGCACCTACGACTCCGCCTTCTACCGCCGGGTGCGCGACCTCCTGCACGCCCAGGTCAGCTTGCAGCAGGCGCGCGGCAGCGGGTCTCCGGAAGCCGCCCAGCGGTCGCTTGCCGGGCTCGCTGCGCGCTGGCAGGCGCTCATCGCGAGCGAGCGCCTCCACCGCAATCAGGACGCCACGCCGGGGCCGCTCCCGTCTTCCGACCATGTGATTCCGCGCCGCCGTGTTGCCACCGCTGAAAACCGTTAGCGCGGGCCTGCGCCGCACCACCGAAAGGCTCGCCGCCGAACTGGCCCGTCCGGGCGGCGCCACACCCGCGTGGAGCGATCTCGAATGGCGGCTTGCCATGGCAGCGGCCGTGGCGCATGGCGTGTCGCCGTTGCTGTGCAAGCATTCGTCCTGGGCGCACGCGCAGTGGCGGCGCTTCCTCGAGGACCAGCGCGAACACGTTGCCGTCCGCCATGCCACGATCACGGCGCTGCTGGCGCACATCGACGCCCGGGCGCGTGCCGGCGGGCTGGCGATGACCCCGCTGAAAGGCGCAGCGCTGCACGCGCTCGGCGTCTACGATCCAGGCGACCGGCCGATGGCCGACATCGACCTCCTGATCGGTGAGGACGATGCCGATGCAGCGGCCGGCCTGATGCACGAGATCGGTTACGTGCCGTCGTTCGACCATTGGCGGCACCGGGTCTTCAAGCCGGCCGCCGGCGTGGCGCCTGCCGTGCTGGGCGAACATCGCGACACCCCGGTGAACATCGAACTGCACACGCGCATCCGCGAGCGGCTGCCGGTATCCGCCATCGACATTACCGGAAGGCTCCTGCGGCGCGAACCCGAGCCTGGCATCAATGCCTACCCGTCGCGCGGCGCCCTCCTGGCCCACCTGCTGCTGCATGCCGCAGGCAACCTGTGCGGACACAGCCTGCGCCTGATCCACCTGCACGACATCGCATTGCTGGCGCGCAGCATGCAGCCCGAGGAATGGATCTTTCTGTGGCGGGGTGGCGCGTGCTGGTGGGCCGTGCCGCCGCTGCAGATGGCCGAACGCTATTACCCGGGCGCGGTTCCCGAAGCGGTCCTGGCCACGCTCGCCCGCGACTGCCCGCGGCTGTTGCGGTCCGCTTTTCGCCGCCGGACCCTCACCGAGGTCTCGTGTTCCGCCCTCTGGCTGCAAGCGTTTCCGGGCATCGAATGGTCGCGCAGCCTCGTCGATGCGGCGCGCTTCGCCGCCGGCCGCGTCCGTCCCACCGCGGAAAAACAACGCGAGCGCGCGGACATGGCGCGCACGCAATTGTGGCTTCGCGATGGGGACTGGGTGACCGCCCGGCAATCGAGGCGGATCATCACCTGGCTGACCCGCCGGGTACCGCGGATGGACATCATGCATGTGGTGCGCTTGGCGCTGGCATACGCGACATCCGAAGTCGGCGAAGAGGCTGCGCCGGGCGGGAGGGAACCTGCCAGGACAGTCGCCGAGCGAATCGAGGAGAGCTCCGTCCGTGGGCGCACCGAAAGTGTCCGTCATCCTGCCGACCTGGAACCGGCTGCCGTTGCTGCGCAGGGCGGTCGATTCGGTGCTCGCGCAGACTTGTCGTGACTTCGAGCTCATCGTCGCGGATGACGGCTCGACCGACGGCACGCGCGCCTATCTCGAGTCGATCGGGGACCCGCGCGTGCGGCCGATCCGGGTCGGACACCGCGGCGATCTCACCTCGGCCCGCAGCGCGGGGCTTCGACACGCCCACGGCGAATGGGTCGCGTTCCTCGATTCGGATGACCTGTGGCTGCGGGAAAAGTTGTCGTTGCAACTGCTGCGGCTTGCCGCGCATCCAGCTTGCCGGTGGAGCTACACGGGCTACTCGCTGGTCGATGCCGACGATCGACCGCTGCCGGCTGGCTCGCGCGCCCGATGCCGACCGATCTCCGGACACATCCTGGAGCCCTTGCTGAAGTTCGAGATTGCGGCATCGATCGTGACCATCGTGGCCCAGCGGTCCTTGATCGAGGAGATGGGGGGTTTCGACGAGAGCATCCCGGTCCGATCCGATTTCGATTTCACGCTGCGGCTCGCTGCACGCAGTGCGGCGTGCGCGCTGCCGGAAAATCTGGCGCAGGTCCGCGAACATGCGGGGCGCACCACCGCGCATCTGCACCCGGCAGCGCTGTATGCCGATGGGGAACGGGTATTCCGCAAGGCCGCCGCCGCGGCGAGCAGCCGCAGGATACGTGCGCTCTGCCGACGCCAGGGTGCCGCGCAACTGGCCGGGCAGGCCAGGGCCCTGTCGCGGGAAGGATGCCACCGGGCCGCGCTGGCGGTGCTCGTCCGTGCCGCGCGCGCCGGGTTTTTCACGGGGGTCCTTTGGAAGACGGCGGCCGGTTGCGCGGCACGGGCGGCGGGATGGAAGTGAAGACGGTGCTGCGCAATTCCGTCGGCCTCGATGGGATCCGGGCGGGCTACCCGGCAGCCTTCGATGCCTGCGACGGTCCACCCGTAGTTCGATGGGTTGTCGCGGCATCCCGGCCGGCTTTCACCCAAACGTCGTAGGTTCCATGCGCGAGGGATCGCCATTGCTGGTCTTCCAGCGCGTTTTCCATTTCTGCGCGCCAAGGCGCCGCGTGCATGAACACCACCGCGGTCAATCCATACCGGCGCAACGCATCGGCAAACCACGCCCCCGAATCCGCCGGCCGGTATTGGCCCGCGACATACCGCATCAGCGAACTTCGCCGCGCTGCGTCTTGCGGTGAGAAGGCGCGGCCCAGATAAAGAGTCCGGACCCCCAGCAACTCCGGATGGGCCACGAAGCTCGGCAACCAGATGGACACCGCTTCCGGGGCGAGGACGAACCCTTTCTCGGGAACCTCTTCGTCGATCTTCGCGGCCACCCGATATGCGACGGGATCGACCTTGAGGCCCGGCAGACCGAGAGTCACGCCATTCGCGCTCCGCAATGTTCCGAAGCGCCAGCCAAACGCGATCGCGAAACCCGCCAATGCCGCACAGGCGCACACTGCCAGGATCTTCGCTCGCATCCGCACAACCCGCTCGACCACTCCGTCCAGCAGCACGGCCAGGAACAACGGCAGCGGCAACGCCCAGGTCAGGCGCCAGTAGGTGTACACGCCGACGAAGTGGTCTGCCACGACGCGGACCGTGTAGGGATTGAGCACCGCGAGCAGAAAGAAGAAGGCGCCGGCGGAGAAATAGCGCGCGCGCACCGGATCGCGCACGAACGCCCAGGCGCCAAGCAACGCCACCAGCAGCAGCCGCGTACTCCACCAGCCCCACGTATCGTCGAGTATCTGCGGAATGCCCGGCATCGGACTGGAGCTCACGAGCGCCTGGCCAGCGTGGGTGACCGACGCGATCGCCCAGCCCGCGCCGAACACGTATGCCGATGCCAGCATGCCCGTTGCCAATCGCCGGGTGCTCGCCACGTCTGCCGACCAGCCACCGGCCAGACCCAGCGCCGCGGCTGCGGGCGCCAGGAACAAGGCACTCGCGCTGGCACCGAGTGCCGCGATTTGCACGGCGAACAACAAAAGCCAGCGCCGCAGGCCGCCATGCCGGGCGTACAGCAGCGCGGAACCGGCGATGACGGGGACCATTCCGGTGGCCAGGATCGCTTTGCCCTGGAACAGCCGGACGAAGGCGAAATTGCCGTAGGCCCGGTGCACTTCGCCGAGCGCCAACACGCAGAAGAACAGGACGAGCAAGACCCATGGCCAGCGCGCGGGCACGATCCGTCGCAACAGGTACGCCCATGCCAGCACGCAAAATGCCGCGAACACCGACGGCAGGATCAGGTACGCGACCATCAGGTGCTGGATCCCGGTGATTCGGGCCAGTACGGCGACCAGTACGTCGTAGCTGCCCAGCCGGTAGAACTGAAGCAGGATCGGTATTTCCGGCAGCCGGTACAGCGTGTCGTGCAGGAGCACGGGTTGGTGAGGAAATCGCAACAGGGTCGCCGAGATGCTCCGGTAAAAGGCATCGTCTCCATCCGGCCGGCTCGCGAAAAGGGTGACGCAGACCGCGGCGAGGGCCACCGCGCAAACGATCCACACGGCTGCCCGGCTGCCGGACTCCGGCGCGGTCGCAATCGGAACCGCCTTCAGCGTCTGCAACCAGGCCCCCAGGGAGGCCAGCAACGCGATCCACCAGAACACCGGATAAGGCAGGCCGGCCGAGAGAGTCGCTACCCATCCGGCGGCCAGCAGCAGCACGGCGCCGGGCAACACGGCGCGGTAGGCGTGAAGGCGCTTGGTCGCCACGCGTTCCGGCCCGGCCTTGTTCCGCGGCAAGGCGCGGCGCCCGCCGGGGCCGGCGGGCAAGCGGTGCCATGCGAAGATCGCCGCCATCGTCACGACTACCACCAGCGGCAACCCGTGCAGCAGGGTGACCAGGCTCGCGTGGCTGGCGGTGATCAGATGGACGTAGACGGTCCAGATCGCGAGGGACAACACGAATGCGGTTACGGCCCGATCCAGCCCCGGGAAGTCCTGCCCGAACCGTTTCTGCGCACCGTCTGTCGCCCGCGGCACCCGGGTGCCGCGAGGCGTTTCCTCTGGCGATTCCCGGTCTGTCCTGTCCGGCCGGAGTCGAAACCGCCCGGACCCGTCGTTCACGACAACCGGCAAGTCGCCGCTCGCGCGACTCATGTTCCGACTTCCGCGGATACGGCCTTCGGGCTGCCCATGGCGGTCGCGATCGGGGCCTTTCTTGGTGACATCTCGACCCCTTCGGCAGGTGGTTTTGCCCCAGCCGGGTCCCGCGCCAGCATGAACTCGACGATCTTGTGTTGCAGCAGCCGTTCACTGCGCCGGATCATCGGGTCCATTTGCTCGTTGTCCACGTTCCAGAGGGTGGATCGCAGATGGTTCTTGTGGCCGGCGAGAAACGGCCAGCAAGCGAGGACCGTGAGCTTGCTGCGTTCAAGGTAACGATCGATCGGGTTGGTGGCGACGTCGCGATCGCCTTCATTCCAGAGGATGATCCGGTCGAAAACCCGCCTGTGGTACACGTTGAAAACCGTGCTGATCAGGCGGTCGGTCTGCACGAGCTTGCGACCCTGGAATTCGCGGACCGAAGAGATCGTTGCGTCGGCATGCAGGTCCGCCAGCAGCCCCGAGAACACATGCCACGGATCCTTCAGCGCGGCCAATTCGTGCAGGACCGCCTGGAAGTCGTGCTCGAATCCCGGCCGGAACTCGACGTCGTCCTCGCAGATCGTGATCTGCTGCACGCGCTGCTTGCGCGCCAACATCGCCATCAGCTTGTAGCTCATGCCGCAGCCGATCCAGGGTTCGCGATGACGCAGCCCGGTGAAGGCCGCGAACCCGTACCGGTTGTCCTGCTCGAAACTTCGCCGGCGCGGCGAGTATTCCGGCAAGCTGAGGCAGAGCTTGTCGCCCGGCAGCTTCATCCTGCTTCCCGCGAGTCGCCAGAAGTCGAAGAAGGTGACGTTGTCGAAAGCGAGCAGGAACCGGTAGAAGTACTGTTCGAACCGGTTCGGCAATTGCCGGGCGACTTTTCGGTTAGCCTTGACGCGATGGACGCGCGCGCGCTCGTTTTCGAGCCAGTAGCGCACCCGCGCCACCATGCCAGCGAGGTCGTCCCGGTCGACGAAATCCACCAGCGACTCGAGGTCGCCGTTCTCCTCCATGTCGGCCGCACGCTCCGAGATCACCAGCTTGTCGAGGGACACGCACTCCCAAAGCCGCGTGGTTTCCAGCAGCGCGTTTTCGTAATAGTGGATGTTGACGACCAGCTTCGCCGCGGCGATTTCCGCGCGCAAATCCTCTCCGAAAAGGTCATGGATCACCTTGACACGGCAGACCTTTTCCAGCGCCTCGACGAATCTCCGGCGACGGTCGTTGTGGATGTCCCCGTAGAACAGCACGTCGCAGCGGCCCTTGGGCGCTGCGTGGGCGCCGCGGTAACCGGGCACGTAGCCCAATGGCACATGGAAGAGTTGCGCGCGCGACAGGCCGGATGCGGCCAGCGCGTCGATGTTGGTGATGGAGTAGTCCAGTACCGCAAACGAACATTGGAGCATGCGCAGGTATCGATCATCGAACCAGCGGGCGCTCACGGATTGTTCCATCTGGAACGCCACGTACAGCGCGGGCAACCGTTCGAATACCTGTGGACAGATCACGAAGTGCGGCAGGTCTTCGTAGCCGCCTTCCGGCATTCCGAAGATGATTCTGGAACCGACGTCGATCCTCCGCAGCGCACGCTGGATCGAGACAGCAACGAATTCGCAATGCGGGGTGGTCAGGATCACCGCCTGGCGGCCGGCGTATGCGCGGATATCGAAAGTGCACGACCGGTTCGCGGGAGGTGGTTGCCGCGCTTCCGCCTGGGCCTCGGCCACGGCGTTTCGCAAGCTTGCGCGCGGGCCCGGTACCCGGGCGCGCGACCATTCCCCGCGCGAGCCGGCGCGGCGAGTGATGGCCCTGAGCGTGCCTTTGATGACGCGTGCGATCGCGAGGGAGCGCGTGATCGATGAGAGAACACGACCCGCCGCGACCGTCGATCCAAGGCGTCGCACCGCCCTGAGCGGACCGGTGATGCGCCACGAAATGGTCGCCTGGATCGCCGCAATCACCCGACCACGGGCCGCGATTTCGACATCCCGTGCGGCGATGTGCTCGCGCAGCAAGGACGTTTCCTGCGTGAGCTGCCCGATTTCCTTCGACTGTTCCGCCAATGTCCCGCGCAGTGACGCAATTTGCGCGTTCCTGGCGCGCGCCAGCCTTGCGGCCGCAAGGGCAGCGGCGCCCTTTTCCCGGATGATGTCGTTCCGGATCCGGATCTGCAGATCCCTTGCATGCAACGCTTCCCGCAAGCGGCACAACTTCCGTTCCTGATGCCGGATCATCACTTCACGCGCCGCCATCAGCGCGTCCTGCGCATGCACCGCGGCTTCCGCATTTCGCAGTCGCGCGATCAACTCTCCGGCGTCGTCGGCCCTGCGACCAATGTCACCGAGGAAGGGCGGCGCCCACAACCGGTAATCGTCGACCAGTGCCGAAATGGCGGACCACTTACCATTTCCACGCGCGCAGTCCACGCAAAGCCCGTACAGGCTTTCGAGCGGGTCCGGGCCGGCGGAATCGAGCCGCTTTCCGATGAAATTGTGGCGCTCCCCCGCGCTCAGGAATGCCTCGATTTCCGGCGACGCCTCCGCGAAGCTCCTCGGCCAGCGCAGCTTGAAGCGCGCAGCCACCCGGTCCAGCGTGTGGCGCCAGTCCGAAAGCAAATCGTCGTAAAGAACCATCGCACGCGGCAGCGCGCGGGTGGCGTACTCGGCTTCGGCAAAATGCTCGAGCCACCGCAGGAGCGTACCCGCCGTGGCCAGTCCATCGCGTGCTTTCAGGGAGCCCGCGACCGCTGCCGGATGCCGCACGACGAACAACACGCGCAAGTCGGCGCCGGATCCGGCGATCACCTCGATCCAGAGCGGCAGAAACCGGCACAGCCTGGGATCCTTCACCGCCCACAAGTTCGATCCGGAAAATTCGTGCGCGACGAGCGCGGCCATTCGCTGCCGGGCGGCATCCGCCGCTGCCGAAGCCAGCCATCCCGCCGGAAGCGCGCGGGTGTCATCCCAGCTCATGTTCAGGCCGCGCAACAACTCCTCGTGGATCGCGACCACCTCCCTGTGCTCCCAATGGCCCAGGCGGTTGCCCGGGCCCGGGGACAGCAGGCTGCCGCCAAGCTCCACCCCGAGCAGATTGAGCACCCGGGTTGCGGCCGAGGTGCCGCTGCGGTGCATTCCCACCACCAGGATCGTCTTGCTGGTGACGTTCGCGTTCATGAAACCAGTGCCGCCATTTCGACATCCGGCTGCACGTCAAAATCGACCAGTTCCGTGGCGAGCCGCCGGCTGTCCGGCATGATCCGGATCATCACCGCATCGATGATGCGGTCCAGAAAGACTTCGCCTTCGGGCTCCGCCGCCGTGACCCCCGCGTTCAGGAAATAGACGCCGGGTGCAAGCAGGGCCCGGAAGCGAAACCGCACCCGATACTCCTGGCCCGCGTCGGTTGCGAGCCCTTCACCGGGGTTTGCCGCGGTGGTCGCACCGCCGAGCGCGTAGCCCGTGGTCGTCTTGATCGCCATGCCGAAGCGCACACCCGACGACGGTTTCTCGATCGTCACGTTGAACGCGTAGACGTACTCGCCGCCCGCGCGAAGCACATTGACCCGCCGGCCGTGCCCGTTGGTGACGCAGGGTTGCTCGATGGTTGCACCGCGTCCTGCGTAACGGAGCGTGCTTCTGGGAACCATGCCTTCGTCCAGATACGCATCGCCCGCCGGCGAAGCCGCATTTCCGGCATGCGTCGTGGGTTCCGCGTCCGTGTTTCCGATGCCGGCTTCGCACTCGCGGGCGCAGTCCGCCGCGCCACGGATCTGCTCGCGGATCGCCGCCATCGAATGCCGCGGTGCATACAACAGCTTGTGATAGCGCGAAACGACGGTTTTCGGCACCCCTTGCGCCAGCAATTCACCGCGATCCAGCAGAATGGCCCGATTGCAAAGCTCGACCACCGTTCCCGCCGCGTGCGAAACGAACAGGATCGTCGCTCCTGCCTCGCGGATCGCCTCGATTCGCGCAAAACACTTTCGCTGGAAGGCCTCGTCCCCGACCGACAGCGCTTCGTCCACCACCAGGACATCGGGCGACACGTTGATCGCGACGGCAAATGCCAGCCGCACGTACATCCCGCTGGAATAGGTCTTGACCGGCTGGTCGATGAAATCGCCGATCTCGGCAAAATCGAGGATGGCGGCGAAACGCGCGGCCAGCTCCTGCTCCGACAGCCCATACAACAGGCCGCTGAGGCGGACGTTCTCCCGGCCGGTAAACTCCGGGTTGAAACCGGCACCCAGTTCCAGCAAGGCCGCGACGCGGCCCTTCGTGGCGACCGTCCCGAGCGTGGGATTCAACGTTCCGCAGATCATCTGCAGCAGCGTCGACTTACCCGATCCGTTGCGGCCCACGATCCCGACGGTTTCGCCCTTCCGCACCTCGAAGCTGACGTCGCGCAACGCCCAGAACTCGCTGAACCAGGCGCGTGCGGGCCGATGCATCGCCCGTTGCAGGCGCGGCAGGACCATCTGCTTGAGCCGGTCGGCGGGCTGCGCGTAGATCTCGTAGCGCTTGGACAGGCCGTCGACGCGAATGCTGAAATCGTCACACGACATCGGCGAAGCCCCGGCGAGTGTGCTCGAACCAAGCGAACGCAAACCACGCGAACAGCGATGCGATCGCAACGTACCCGGCGAGGTGGTCCCAGCGTGGCAGCCGGCCCCAGATCAGGACGTCCTGCGCGGCCTCCGCGATGATCGTCAGCGGATTGAAATAGAGGGCGAAGCGATAGCGTTCGGGGATCAGCGTGGCGGGATAAAGGATGGGCGCCAGGAACAAGAGTGCCGTGGTGGCGATCCCGACCACCTGCCTGAGGTCACGCAGGTATGCACCCAACGATGCCAGTAGCCAGACCGTTCCGGCGACGAACGGCAGGAAGCACGCGACCACGATCGGAAAGAGGAGCGCCGTCCAGGGAATGCCGCCCATGAAGACCGGCGAGATCGCCAGCAATACGAGCGTGGACACGAAGAGGTGGAACAGCGCGGAGCCGAGCGTGCTCCAGGTGAGTGTCTCGAGCGGGAACACCACGCGCTTGACGAAGCTGGCGTTCTCGGCGACGAGGGTGGTGGCGCGGTTGGCGCATTCCGAAAACAAGGTGTTGATGTTCAGTCCGGCGAACAACACCACGGCGTACTGGTACGAATTGGTCGTTTGTGCATTCCAGCGCGACTTGAAGATCACCCCGAACACGAAGGCGTAAATCGCCAGCATCAGCAACGGGTTGAAGAATGACCAGAAAAGGCCCATGAACGAGCCGCGATAGCGACTTGCCACGTCGCGCCGCGCCATCTGCATCACCAGTGCAAAATGGCGCATCAACGCTCGGTAGGGCGAAATCGGATCCGTCAGCCGATAGGCGGATGTCGTCATGGCAGGTGTGTGTTCCCTGCCATGCGGCTTCGGTTGCGGCCGTGCGTCCGGGTGCAGGCGCGACCGGGGCTGCCGGCCTGCGTTCCGCTCCGCGTGGTTGCCGCTCGCAACCCGGCTTGCGCCTGCCGGTACCGTCGATGGGGAGCCGCCAAGGGTCGAAACGCTCCGTTGGCAGCCCGCGCATGGCGGCCGCCCGCCCGTGCCGCGAATCGAAGGCCCCGCACGCTAGCGACCGCGATTCGCGGCTCTCCCCTAGGTTTTTCATTTTCCCGTCGGTGGCGTGTTTATCCGCTTGCCACTGCGATCGTGAGGCTTTGCAGGAAATGGAAGTCCGGGCGACGCAGCGCGTAACGTTCGTCGCCGGGGTCGCACAGCCGCGCCAACTCGGCGAAATCCACCGGCCTCAGGTAGTTGCGCAGGCGTTCGCCCCAGGTGCCGCGAAAGATGCACTCCAGCAGGTAGCGCTCGTCCGCTTCGGCGAGCGGGTGGGTACGCTCGATCATCCGGGTGCGCACGCCCACGTCACGCAATCCGGCACGCTGCAGCCAGCCGACGAGCGAGCGGACCGCGGTGAATTCGCTTTCGCTGCAACCGTAACGGTCCCGGTAGTACGCGCGTACCGCTTCGTTCACGCGCGCTTCGAGGCGGGCATCCCACGCGAAGTACATGTCCGGCACCAACGAACTTTGTCCCACCGCGATGCGCCCGCCCGGCCGCAGCAGCTTAGCCAGCGCCCGCACCCCGGCGACGGGGTCGCGCAGGTGATGGAGGGCGTTGATGGTCCATACCCGATCGAACACACCGTCGGCGAACGGGGGCGCCAGCAGGTCGCCCTGGACGACCGGCGTGCCTGCTGCGACCCCGCGGGCGATGGTGGCGTGGACGGCTGACAGGTCCATCCCGACCACCACGGCGCCGTCCGGCAGCGATGCGCGCCACCAGCCCAATGCGTCGCCGGTGCCGCAACCGGCGTCGAGCACCCGCGAGGCCGGCGGCACCGAAAGCGCGTCGATCGCCTCGCGGAGCTCGGGCCGCGCGAATGTGTTGAACAACTTCAGCTTCTCCGCGTAGTCGCGCCGCGGGGTATCGCCCAGCAGTCCGGTCCTCGGCTTCGGTGCTCCCATGGCCAGGATCATCCACCGGCGCCGGCGATCAAGCGCTGATACAACGATTCGAACGTGCGCGCGGTGTAATCGGCGTCTTCCGACAACGCCCTGCACTGCGCCGCGCGCGCGATGCACAACCTGCGCGCCTCGTCGGCCAGCAACGTATGGATGGCATCCGCCAGGCGTTCCGGATTGCCCACCGGCACGGCCAGCGCCGCCGACGGCGCCCATTCGACGATGTGACCGACCGCCGTGCCGACCGTCGGCACGCCCGCCGCCGCCGCCTCGATCAGCACGAAGGGTCCCGCTTCGTGCCGTGACGACATCACCAGGAGGTCGGCAGATTCGACGATCGGGCGCAGTTCGCGTTGGGTTTTGAACCCCCGGAATCTCGTGCACCGCTCCAGCCCGTGCTCGCGGAAGAGCTCCGTCATCGCGCCCTGCAAGGTATCGGTACCGACGATGTCCATTTCGAATTCGATACCCGTCTTCGCCAGATGCACGAGCGCGTGCAGCAGGGTCGTTTGGTCCTTGACGCGATTGAGGCTCGCGACATGGACCAGCCGCGCCGGTCCCGCGCGACGCGGCCGGGGCGCGAGTGGCGGCCATTTCCGGAGGTCGACGCCGAGCGGCACGCGCTGTGCCCTGACACCGAGGGACTGCAGCAGGTCGACGATCGGCGCACTGGTTGCCGTGACCACATCGGCGCCGCGCAGCGCAAGGTATTCGCGCAGTCGTCCCTTCCAGGTCAGGCGTCCGCCGTATCCGATGTCGCGCAGCGCCACGAGCTCGCCACCGGTGACATGCACCATGCAGGGAACCCGCAGCAGCTTCGCCGCCGCCACGGCGATCAAACCGCACGGGCCGGAAAAGATCGCATGCAGCACGCTGAAAGACGCCCGCCGGTGTTCGGCGCGGATCGCGGCGACGCCCCGCGACTGGATCCACCCGTCGCCGAGATTGTGGATGGTCGCTCCGGCGAGTTGCCAGCGATCCGCGACGGCTTCCTGGCGAAGCGCGAAGACATGCACTTCATGCACCCGCGACAGCCGCTCGATCAGCGCCAGCAGCGCCGGGATGACGCGGACCTCCCCGCTGCGATCCACGCCACCCGGCACCACCAGCGCGAGTTTCATGCTGCCCTCCGACGCCAGTCCTCGAGCATTTGCGCATAGGCGCCGGCCCACAGCCGCCCCACCGCGTCGAACGAAAGCCTGGCGTCGAAATGCGCGCGCACCTGCTCCGGAGATGCGGGTTCGGTGGCCGCCAGGCACAGGGCGTCCGCCATACGCGCCGCGTCACCGCATGGCCACAGATGGCCGATGCCTCCGTCGCCGGTCAGGGCGCGAAACGCCGGGATGTCGGTCAGCACCGGCGCCACCCCGCAGGCGATCGCCTCCAGTGCGGCGTAGCCGCTGCCCTCGGCGCGGCTGCCCGAGACGAACAGGTCTGAGGCGCGCAGCAATGCTTCGATTCGCGCGTGCGGCACGCGGCCCAGCAGGTGCACCCGCCCGGCCAACCGCGGATCGACCTCGATCCGCGCCCGCACCTCGTCCAGCATCGGCGCCGCACCGAACGCGCACCACAGCCGCAGGCCCGGCAGACGCGCGGCGGCGAGCGCAATGCCCGCGAGAACCGTCATGGGGTCCTTGCCGCGTGTGAGGCGCCCCACCCACAACACGCATGGATCGCCGTACAGACCGGTTTCCGCGCGCGCACGCGCGCGATCGCCGGGCGTGAATCGGCTGCTGGATTCGGGAATCGCGAACAGGCGCGTCGAAGGACGAAACATGCCGGCTGCCACGAACGGCTGCGCCTGATCGAGGGAGGTGAACGCGACGCCGGAGACTGCGAGGAAGCGGCGGCGATGGCGCAGCCGGCGCCACCAGCCGGGCACGCGGTCGGCATGATCCTGCACGAGGAGCGGGCGTCTCGGCAGCGGACGTCCTGCCACGACCGACGCATCCTCGATGAAGCCCAAGCCGTGCGCGTGCAGCACGTCGGCGTCCAGACCCGCCAGCACACGCGCAAAACACCGTCCGCGATCTTGCGGCGTGCCTGCTCCGTCGAGATCCACGAAGTGGTACTCGACGCCGTTGCGGGTCAGGCGCTCCCTGTGGGCGGCGGCTTGCAGCACCGAAACCCGCACGCCGGCACCCGCCGCGAGTTCCGCGATGTCCGCCAGCGATGGCCAGCGCTCGAGCAAGTCCTCGATCCCGAGGCCTCGGGGAGGGGGCAGGAAATTGAGCTGCGCCACGTGCACGGCAGCGCCTAGAGCCCGGAAACCTGCGGCATGCGCAGACGCACCATCCGATTGGCCAGCTCCAGTTCCCACGGCCGGTCGTACCTACCAAAGCGATAACGCCAGCTGGCGAGCGCACGCAAGCAACCCTTGGCCCAAGGCGGTGAGCGCAGGTCCTGGACCGTCGGAAACCGGCAGCGCAGCACCGTCACGAAATCGTGGATGCGGTGGCGCAGCCGGTCGGTCAGCCACGGTGCGTCGGCGTGGCAGGCATAGGCGACCCACTGCGGACGCGTCCATTCTTCCGCCGTGGCGGGGAATACCACGGGTTCGCCGCGAAGGTCGAACAGCGCCGGCGCCCGGCCCTTGCCGCGGTCACTCCGGTGCAGGCTGCTTTCCGGAAGCGGGGTATAGATGTAGACGATGATCTCGCACTCCGGATTGACGCGCTTCAGCCTGCGGATGAATTCGAAGGTGTGTTCGGTTTCCTCTTCCGTGTTTTCCGGCGGCGCGACCATGAAGGACAATTCCGGAACCACGCCCATGCGCCTGCACAGTTCGGCGACCGCCAGCGCCTGGTCCGGCCGCGTGCCCTTGCGAATCGACTTCAGCATCCGGGGATCCGGTGTTTCCGCGCCCATGAATGCCATCCGCAGCCGGCTTTTCCTGACCAGCTTCCATGCGTGCGGGGACAGGTTGAGCAACGCATCGGTGCGCGCGAAGCACCACCACGGCAACTCGAACCGCGCCATCACTTCGAGCAGCGGAAGCATGTCGGCTTCGCGATCGAAGAAGTTGTGGTCGAAGTACTGGACCGAATCGGCGCCGAGCGCGTGTTTCAGGTAATGCAATTCCCGCTCGAAGCGCGCCAGCGGCGGCAGTGCGGTCGCGCCGCCGAACATCGCCGCCACCCCGCAGAAAGTGCAGCGGAAGCGGCAGCCGAGCGCAGCCTGGTGCGCGACGGTGCGCCGGCCGAGATAGGTGCGGGCGAAGTAACGCCTGGGATCGCCGAGCTTGTCGTACGGCAGCAACGGCGAGCGCCGATCGGGCGAGAACGGGCGGCCGGGATTGTGCACCACCCCTTCGGCACCCTTCCACGACAAGCCCGCGATCTCCGGTAACGCCGGTCCCTGCCCGCACAGCGACGCGACGAGTTCCGACAGCGTCTGTTCGCCTTGCCCGCGGACCGCATAGTCGACGTAGGGTGCGGCCAGCGCTGCATCGGTGTGGAGCGTCGGAAAGTAGCCGCCCCAGATGATCGGCAACCGCGGGTGACGTTCGCGGACGGCGCGGGAAACGGCGACCGCCGGCGCGACGTGCGGACCGCCCATCACGCTGATGCCGAGCGCGTCGAAGCGCTCGTGCTCCAGCGCGCCCAGGGTCGCGCCGACCACGTCGCGATCGAGGTTGCCGTCGATGATCCGGCTGCTGCCGGTTTCATCCAGCGCCGCGGACAGGTTCAGCAGCGACAGCGGAAACCGCGCGCTGTGTCGCGAGGCGATGGTGGGGTTGACCAACAGCGTGTTGGGCGAACGGTTCATGCGGGTCGCCGCCGCAACAGCATCACCAACACCACCGGAACCTCGAGCGCCAGTGGGTCGAAATGGGCGTCGGCCGGGATATCCGCGGGATCGAGCATCGGTTCCAGCAACCGCACGATTTCCAGGCGCAAGGCTGCACAGGCCGCGTGCCACTCGCTGTAGAGGTGCGGCGTGTGCTGCACGGCAAGGTGCCGGCCCCCGCACTTGAAATCGCGCGCCCAGCCGAGCGCGTGCCCGAACGGATGCACGTCGCTGCACAGGATGGTGCCGCCCGGCCGCGTCACCCGACGCAGTTCCGCCAGCGCGGGCTGCAGCCGGTCCAGGTGCCCGACCGTCAAGCCGCAGATCGCGAGGTCCGCGGAAGCGTTCGGCACCGGCAGCTTCAGCAGATTGCCCTGCACCAATTGCACCTGGCCGCCGTGGCGGTATGCACCAAGTTCCGCGCGCGCGCGCGCCAGCATTTCGATGGAAAGATCGACGCCGGTGACGTGCTCCGCACCGCGCCGAAGCGCGTGCAGCAGGTAGCGACCGCTGCCGCAGCCGGCGTCGAGTACGGACAACCCCTCGAGATCTGCGGACAGCAACGCCTGCGTCGCGCGTTCCTCGGCGCGCATCACCGGGTTGTGCGCGTGCGGCGGATAGCTGGCTGCCCACAAGGCATAGGCGTCGCGCGGCGCGAGCGTTTCGATGCGGGACATCAGCAGGTCCCCTCCGCCACCACGGGCTCGAGCACCGGCGCAGCGGGGCGTGCGACGAGTTCGAGCCCGCGCTCCAGTTCGAGCAGCGCCGGATCGGCGAGCACCCTCGCGAGCAGTTTCGGCTTGCCATCCAGAGTCACCGGCACCGCATCCACGCCGGCGGCAGCGAACCAATCCGCGAAATCCGGATCGGCGATGCGCGGCACGCCGTCGCGGACCACGGCGCGGATTTGTGCCCGACGGAGGCCGACCACGCTGCGCGCCGCATCGCCGCCGCGATCGGCGACGATCAGGAGGTCCGCCCGGTCGCCGGGCGCGAGAGCGCCGTGCCGCGGCAGCCGCAGGATGCGCGCCGCCTCCGTGGTGACCAGTGCCAGCGCCTCGCGCGCACCGAACACGGCCGCAGCGGCTGCGGCGCGCAGTTCCTCGAGCAGGTCGCGAGCGCCGCTGAGCCGCGAATCGGTTCCCAACAGCAGCCGTCCCGCGGCTTGCAGGCGGCCGGGATCGAGCGTTCGCCCGAGAAGATTGCGATTGCTGGTGGGACACCACACCACCGCCCCGCCGCTGTCGATCACGCGCTCGATGTCGCGCGCGCGCAACCCGACGCCGTGCACCAGCACGCTGTTCGGCGCGAGGCAGCCGAGCGCGTCCAACTGCGCCAGTTCCGCCTGCGCGGTCTTGTCGGTACCTTCGGCCAGATGGATCATCCAGGGCCGATCGGCAGGCGTCGCGGCAAAACTGGGTTTGACCGGCGGCCCGTAATCGGGCCAGCCCAACGCATAGCTCCAGCCATACTCGCGCAACAGCCCGACCGGAAAATCCGGAGTGTCGAGTACCGGGTGCCACGGGTCGTGGTGCACCACGCAAGTCGTGCCAGCGAGCAGGTTCTTGAGCGCGCCATGCCGCATCCGCAAGGTCTTGGGAACGGCCAGCGCGGCAACCACCGCCGGGTCGCCGAAATGCGACCGGAACGCCGCGATCCACGCATAGCTGTTCGGAAAGGGCGCACCCGCCGGCAACGGCGGCACGGCGTTGAGATGCAGGTGTTCGTGCGCGTTGATGAGGCCCGGCGCGATCACGTGATCGCGCAGGTCGATCCGGTGGACGCGCCCGCGCAACGTCGCCCGGATTCTCCCGCCCGCAATCGACAGGGGCGCACGGGAGGCATCACCGGCGACGATCGTCCGGGCGCCGCGCAGGCGGATGCCGAAGGCCGTCATGCCCGCGACCTCGCGCTCATCACGATCAGGAAGTGATCGCCCATGCCGCGCAGCACCAGCGCGGCACCCAGGCGTTCGTCGAGCCGGCCCAGCCTATGGCACCAGCGGCGATGGCGACGGTAATAATCCACCAGATACGGCGGCGGCATGAACAGGCCGAGCGCACGATAGCCGCACAGCGAGAAATGTTCGGCAAACGACCGGTAGAACTCGCGCGGCAGGTAATAGCGCGCCCAGATCGTGTGGCGGTTCATGCCGACCGGCGTGGCACCGCGCGCTGCGCGCACCCGTGCGCGCCCGAAGCGGCCGCGCAACGCATAATGGCCGATTTCCCAGGGACAAATCCGGCCGATCACCGAACACACGAGCTTGCCGCCCGGCCGCAGCAGGCGCGCGCACTCGGCCGCTGCGGCGCGAAGATCGGGCACGCAGTTCATCGGCCCGAGATTCGAATAGATGCCATCGAACTCACCCGCCAGTTGGTCGAGCTGGTGGATGCCGACGTGCTGGGCGTCGATCCCGGACGACATTGCAGCGTGAGCCGCGCGCGCGCGCGTACGCTCCACCATGCGCGCCGACCAGTCGGTGGCAGTGACGCGATACCCGCGTCGCGCGAACGCGACCGCATCGATGCCGGTGCCGCAGCCGAGATCCAGCAGCCGCGAACCCGGCGGCAGCTCGTCACACACGGCCTTCCACAGGGCCCGACGCATGCGCCGGATCAACACGTTGTTGCCGCGTGGACCATCGTAGTCGGCGGCCACGCTGTCGAAAGCGAGGCGGGTGTCGAGGAGTTGCGCTTCGATCGCGAGCGCAGTTCGTTTCAGCCTGGGGGCCCGGAGCGTCCTCGAGCGGATCGCAGCCATTGCGCGCACTTTTCGTCCTGCCAGTTCGACGGCGGTCCTTGTCGCGGATTGCCTCGATCGTCCGGCGGGTTCGCGATGTAGGTGCCGGTGCGGTGCCCATTGGTTGAACGGTCCCCCTCGGCGTCCGCGACTCCGGCGGAACGCCGTCGAGCGACCATGACTTGACAGGGTCGCCGGCGCGGGAGTGCAATCACCCCCGCCGCTGCACGCACCGGGAACGGCCATCGCGATCGACGGTGCCCACGGCGGTGGCCGGGGTGCTCCGGCCGCGATCCGAAGCGGGTTACCGGGTCATCGGCAGGTACGTGGCCACCGCGGACCTGGTTGCCGGAGTACCGGTCACATGATGCGTGCTGATGGCAATCCGACTCGGTACCGCCTCCATCGCGAACGCGCCGCGCCGGCCCGCTCGCGGAGCCGCGCAGGCCGAGTCATTGCCGCGTTGCTTGCTGCCTGCCTGCTCGCTCCGGCCCATGCCCGCGCCGGCCCATGGAATGGCGAGGTGTCGCTTGCATCCCAGTTGCTGGATCGCGGGCTCGCGATCACGCCGGCGACCCCGGTCCTGCAAGGGGCCGTTGCGTGGACGACGCCGTCGGGTTGGTCGCTGGGGCTGTCCGGCGGAATCGAACTCGGTTCCCCAGACCATCTCGCGGCAGCGGCGGTGCGGGTCGCACACGCGTGGAGCCTGTCCGAGAATTGGCGGATGCAGGCCGGCGTGGTCTATTACCGCTACGCGGGCCGCATCGATGCCGACGTTTATGAGCCAGGCGTGTACTGGTTGTACCGCGACGTCCTGACCTTCGGGGTAGCGGGCGTCCATCTTGCCGGGGCAGGCGGGCGCAAACTGCATCCGGCGGCCGATCTGAACTTCCACTGGCCGCTGGGGGGTGCCTTCTCCTTTGCGGGCGGGATCGGCATTGCGCGCTATGCGGCGCCCGATCGTTACCTCCGCAATGAGCGCTACGGGACCGGCTATTACCGTTATGGTCAGGCGGGGTTGTTCTGGCGCCAGGGCGCCTGGCAGGTCGAACTCGATCGCGTCGTGGTCGATCCGCACGCGCGCCGGTACCTCCAGGGGTTGGTCGCCTCACCATGGCTCGTAACCATTTCCCGATCCTTCTGAAGTCTTGCTTTTCCCGCACGCGCTGCCGTGCGAAGCCGCCCAGGCAACCTTTCCGCGCCGGGCCGGCACCCACCTTCCACGATTGGTCGTTCCGCGGCCCTGATGATCGAAGCCAGAGATGAGGTCGATTCCCGCGACCGCCTGCTTGTCCAGCGCATGGCGGCAGGCGATCGCGCCGCACTGGAAACGCTCTACCGCGCCTACCACGGCGGTCTGACGCGCTTTCTTTCCCGTTTGACGCGGCGCGCCGACCTGATCGACGAGATCGTCAACGATTGTTTCTGGATCGCCTGGCGGAAGGCAGCCGGCTTCCAGGGTGGTTCGCGGGTCTCCACCTGGCTCATCGGCATCGCTTATCGATGCGGGCTGAAGGCGCTGCGCCAGCGCGGCGACGAACCGGTGGACGACTACGCCATGCGCGAAGGCCGCGGACCATGCCACGACCCGGACGAGGACCGCCAACTGCGCGATTGGCTGGGCAAGGCGCTCGAACACCTTTCCGCGGACCAGCGGGTGGTGATCGAACTGGTATACGGGGTCGGCAACAGCCTGGAAGAGGTTGCCGCCATCATGCAGGCGCCGGTGGGCACCGTGAAGGCCCGCCTGTTCCACGCGCGCATCAAGTTGCGCAACGTGCTTCCGGCACTCGCGGGCGAGTTGCCCGCGCAAGGAGAGAAGTTGTCATGACGATCGGCACGAATTCCGCCAAGGATTGCACCCGCGCATGGGAAATCATGCCGTGGGTATTGCAGGCTACCGCTCCACCGGAGCAGGGCGAATGGCTGATGCACCACCTCGCGCAGTGCGAAGCGTGCAGCACCGAGTTCGCCCAGCAGAGCCGGCTGCGCAGCGCCCTCGCATTGCCTGCGGACGTGGCGGTCGACGTGAACGCCGGGTTCCGGCGTCTGCTCGAGCGTATCGACGCGCCCGCGCCGGAGGCGCTCCCCGTGCGCCTGCGCCGGGGCAACCTCTGGGGCAGGGCACTGGCGATCGCGGTGCTGGTGCAGGCGATCGGGATCGGCGTGCTCGGTGCAAGGTTGTGGTCGGATGAGGCGCCGCAATACCGGACCCTCAGCCAACCCGCGGTGTCCGGGCCGGCGGGTGCGATCCGCGTCGCACCGGCGCCATCGATGACGCTCGCCGTTTGGGACCGGTTGCTGCACGATTTCGACCTGCGGGTGGTCGACGGGCCGAATGCGGTCGGCGCATACACGGTCGTTCCGAAGGGCTCCCCCGCAGCGTCTGCGCAGCTTCTCCAGGAATTGCGTGCCTCACGCAGCATCCTCCTGGCGGAGCCCGCCGACGACGCGCCATGAGACACGCCGCCCTTCTGCTCGCCGCCGCGGCGTTGGCCTGGTGCGCATTCGCGCACGCGCAATCCGGGGCACCCGCTGCCGGCAGCACCACGGTCGCACCCATGCCGGCCCGCGGCGCGGCATCGCTCGACGCCCGGCGCGACATCGTGCTGGCGGTCGCCGATCCGCTGACGCCTCCCGCGACGCACGCCGGTTCCAGTTTGCTCGGCTACGTGCCGGCGAGCCACTACGGCGGTGCCGGCATGCGCGCGGCGCGCACCCTCGCGGCCCTCGGGCGACAGTACGGCTGGCGCGAGCTCGAGGGCTGGCCGATCAAGTCTCTCGATATCTACTGCATCGTGCTGGAACCGGCCAGGGGCACCGATCGTGCAATCCTGCTCAGGCAACTTGCGGCCGACGGCCGGGTGCAGCTCGCCGAACCGCTGCGCAGCTTCTCGGTCTATTCCCATCCTGACGCGGCATCGCACCGGTACAACGATCCCTACGTCGACCTCGAACGCGGCTTCATCGATACCGACGCCGCCCGTGCGCATGCCTACAGCAACGGCCGGGGCGTCGACGTCGCGGTGGTGGACACCGGCGTCGACACCACGCATCCCGACCTGCGCGGCCAAATCCGCGGTGTGTACAACGAGGTCGACCAGAATGCGGCAGGGTTCGAGCGCGACCACCACGGCACCGAGGTCGCCGGCATCATCGCTGCGGTCGCAAACAACCATGTCGGCATCGTCGGCATGGCGCCCGAGGCGACGCTCAGCATCTACAAGGCGTGCTGGTATCCAGCCGGACCGGAGGCGGGGGCGCGCTGCAATTCCTTCACGCTCGCCAAGGCGCTGGCGGCGGTTCTGGAGACCCAGGACGCACGGGTCGTCAACCTGAGCCTGGGCGGGCCCGCCGATCCGCTGCTTGCGAGGCTGCTCCAGGAACTGCTGAAGCAGAACCGCATCGTGGTGGCGGCCATGCCGCCCGATGGCAATCTCGAAGGTTTTCCGGACAGCACGCCGGGGGTCATCGTGGTGCGCACGAGCGGACCATCGACCGCGCCGCCCGGAATCTTGAGTGCGCCCGGCCGCGACGTCCTCACCACGCAGCCGGACGGCGGCTACGACTTCAGTTCCGGCTCGTCCATGGCCGCCGCGCACGTCAGCGGCATCGCGGCGCTGCTGATATCGCTCGCACCCGGGCTGGACGGCCGCGCGATCCACGATCTCCTGCAGCGCAGCAGCAAGGTCGTCGACGGCACGCTCGAGGTGAACGCCGGGGCGGCGGTGGCGGCCTTGCGCAACCCGGAGTTGTCGCGTCATGACTAGGGGAGACGTTCCGTTGGCGCTCGCACGTTCCGGTCGTGCGCGGGAAACGGATGCCCGCCCCGCGGCCGCCGTGACCCACCCGTTGGCCGCTCACGAAGCAGAATATCCCCGCGCGGCGCCCGACGTCGCCGCCGAGGCGCTGGCGCTCCACGAAGCCGCGATCGACTGGGTCGGCATGCAAGGCATCGACATGCCAATCCTGTTCGATGCCGGCGACGGCAACCTGCAACGCTGCCACGCCAGAGTGGATGCCTTCGTGAACCTGGTGCGTCCGGACCGACGCGGAATCCACATGTCGCGCCTGTACCTGTCGGCGGATCAGCGCCTCGGTGCGGAGCCGGTCGGCCCCGCGATGCTGGAGTCGCTGCTGCGCGACTTCCTGCAGTCGCACCACGAGCTGGCCGACCGCGCGCGGGTCGGGATCCATTTTGAATATCTGGTACGCAGGAAGGCGTTGCGCAGCCAATTCCATGGCTGGCGTGCCTATCCCGTCTGCATCGAAGCTGCGCTGATCGGCAATGCCTTCCATCTGGATCTCGCAACGCAGGTCGTGTATTCCTCGACCTGCCCGGCTTCCGCCGCGCTGTCGCGCCAACTGGTCCAGCAACAGTTCGCGGCCGACTTTCCCGCGGGCCAGCCGATGGATCATGCCACCGTCGTTGCCTGGCTCGGGAGCGGGTGCGGCATGATCGCGACGCCACACGCACAACGCAGCATCGCACGCGTGCAGGTGCGCCTTGCCCGCGAGGCGCCATTGAACCTGGCGGGCCTGCTCGAGCGGGTCGAACGGTCGCTCCGGACCGCCGTACAGACGGCGGTCAAGCGCGAGGACGAACAGGCTTTCGCGCTGATCAACGGCAAAAACCCGATGTTCTGCGAGGATGCGGCGCGGCGCATCCGGCGCGCGCTCGACGCCGACGCCGGCATAGCCGCCTATCAGCTCCACGTCGAGCATCAGGAAAGCCTGCATCCGCACGACGCGGTGGCCGAACTGCGCCGGAATTGGCCCGGACCCGCGCATGCCTCCGGTGTCGGCCATGGTTTCTCCCTCTGACCGGGCGCTGCGCTGCAGGCACCGGCGAGCAGGCGCGCTGCTCTTCGTGTTTGCCGTCGCGGGTGCGTTGCCGGGCGCACGGCACGCGGCTGCGCAGGTTGTCCATCCCGCCGTTTCAGCGACGCTGACTCAACGGGATTCCGACCGGATCCTGCCGACGCTCACCGCGCAAGCCGCAGCGGAGGCAGGCGACGGCAGTCCGCACGCCGCGCCGTTGCCGGCGAGTGCGCTGACTACCGAAGACTTCAGGCGGATGCTGCCGCGCACCGACATGCGCAGCGATGCGGATGCGAACGCGCACCCGCATCCGCATGCCTTCCTCGACAACGGCGCCGCCACCTCCTTCGACGCTGCGCCGATCGCGAAGAATCCGCTGGCGCCCGACGCGATCGCCATCGGCGCCACATCGTGTATCGCCTGCCACGCGCTGGAAAACCTGCAGGCGTCACACTCGCTGCATGTCCGGGCGTTTCGCGCCGGCGCCGCCGGGACGGGCGCCGCGGCGGCGTGTGAATCCTGCCACGGACCCGGTTCCGCACACGCCAGGGATCCGACCAAGCCTGGCTCGATCATCGCCTTCACCCGTGACGCGGTGACGCCGATCGATGCCCAAACCGGCGTGTGCCTCGCCTGCCACGAGGGCGGCGCGCGCCAGGACTGGATGGGTTCCGTGCACCAGCAGCACGAACTTGCCTGCACCGATTGCCACAACCCGATGGCGCGATTGTCGGCCGAGGGCGCGCTGGCCGACCACTCCATCAACGAGGTTTGCTCGACCTGCCACCAGGACATCCGCGACAAGTTCAATCGCCGCTCGCACATGCCGCTGCCGGAAGGGCAGATGTCCTGCGTGGATTGCCACAACCCGCACGGCACCCTGACCGCGGACCTGATCAAGACGGATACGGTGAACGGGACCTGCTACGCCTGCCATGCCGAGAAGCGCGGACCGTTCCTGTTCGAACACGCGCCGGTGCGCGAGAGTTGCCTGACCTGCCACGACCCGCATGGCTCCAACCAGGAGGCGCTGCTCACGCTGCCCGTGCCGATGTTGTGCCAGCAGTGCCACACCATGACGGGGCATCCGAACGACCTGCTGACAACGGCCGGGCTCGCGACCGGCCCGGCACCGGACGAGCGGCTGATCGGCCGTGCCTGCCTGACCTGTCACGCCAACATCCACGGCTCCAACAATCCATCGGGTTCGCGGTTCCACAAGTAGCGCCCTCTCGGCGCGGCGGCACAGTGCATGCGCAAACTGCTCGTCCCATCGCTGGCCGTCGCCATTGCCGCCGCTTTCGTGGGCACGCGGGCATGGGCCGATTCCACCGACAGCGCGCGCGTGGGCGACATCCAGTACGGCAACGCGCTCGATCCGACCGGCTGGGCACCGCTGCTGTGGGCCGATCCGCGCGGGTTCTCGTGGCTGCACGCCGGCATGATGCGCACGCCGAGCGGCGTGCTGTACCCGTATCCGCCACGACGCGAGGACGCGGGTTCGCCGCTGTACAAGAACAGCGACTGGGTCTATTCGGGCTTTCTGCAACTGGGTTACCTGCACGTGGGCGGCGACACCCAAGCCGAATTCCTCCGCCAGTACGCCGGCTGGAGGGACGGCCTCGCGCCCGGCCTGTTCGCGCTGTACGCCGACGATCCGAAAACCGGCCAGTACCTGGAATTCCGCGGCAGCAGGTTGAGCGGCGACGACCAGTACTACCGCCTGCGCAGCGGTCAGTACGGGGTCTACAAGGTCGAAGCGTTCTACCGCGACATCCCGCACCACGTCACCACCAGTGCCTACCCGTTGTGGAACGGCGTCGGCAGCACGGACCTCACGCTGCCCGCGCCGCTGATGCCGGGCGGCAGCACACCGCCCGAAGTGGCAGCCGTCGAGAAGACGCGGCCGCGGCAAACGGTCGGCGCTACGCGCAGGCGCGAAGGCCTCGGCCTTGAGGCCAAGCTCTACCGCGACTGGAGCGGCTACATCTCGATCGTCAACGAGAAGCGTACCGGCAACGGGCTGTGGGGTGGCCCGATGTACCTCAACTACATCCTCGAGGACAACGGCGGGGCGCTCGAAACCGTGCGCCCGATCGACTTCACCACCACGGACGTCAGCATGGGCCTGCGCGACGCCGGCACGGTCTGGCAGTTCCAGTTGAATTACACAGGTTCGTTCTTTCGCGACCACGAGGACCAGCTGAATTTCCAGAGTCCGTTCGCGCTCCGGAATGTCGCCGGCGTGCCGCAGGTCGCCAACATCCACCAGGGCCAGTTTTCGCTGGAACCGGACAACGACTCCCACAACCTGCGCGCGGAACTTTCGCGCAGCCTGAAGTGGAACGGCCAACTCTCGCTGGCCACGGCATGGGGCACGATGCGCCAGAACGATCCGCTGCTGCCACCGGTCACCTGCACCGGCACCGGCGGCGTCTTCATCTCGCCATCGGCCGACTACACCTTCAACTGCGCGAACTGGAACACCGGTGCGGCGCTGTCGCGGCAGACCGCGGGTGCTCGCATCGACACCGGCCTGCTCGACGCGAAGCTCACGCTGCGCCCGACCTCGCGACTCGGCTGGCACGCGGGCGTGCGCTGGTACCGCGAGGACAACAAGACCAACTACCTCGCCTTCAATCCGTTGACCGGGCAGTACGGCTACATCGCCGAGAACGGCTCGCAAGGCAGCATCATTCCCGGCCAGATCGGCATCTTCGATCCGCGCAATCCACTCTTCGCCTCGTACGTGACGCAGGTGCGGGCGATCCCGTTCGGCTACAGCGACACCGTGTTCGATACCGGCGTCGACTGGCGACTCGGCGAAAACAACACGCTGAACCTCACCTACAGCTTCGACCGCAACCAGCCGAAATACCGCGAACGCAAACGAGTGAACGAGCAACGCATCAAGCTGGCGTGGGTGGACCGCGCGATTGGCAAGGGCACGCTGCGTGTCGACTACGAATTCGCATATCGCAACGGCGGGCCTTACAACTACAACCCTTACGAATTGTTCTATTCGACGGCGCTGCCCGGCTTCGTGACGCCTCCGCTCGGCAACGTCGCATTCACCACCGATGCGATGCGCAAGTACGACTTGGCCAACCGGGTCGAACACAAGTTTCACGCAACCCTGATCTACCCGATCGGCGCCACCGCAACGATTTCGGCGATCGTGTACGCGACCCGCGACGACTACGCCGCCGCGATCGGACGGCAGGCCACGCGCAACCGCGGCTTCGACCTGTCGTGGGACTGGCAACCTTCGCCGATGACCAGCATGAACGCCAATCTCGGCCGCGACGATTCGAGTCTGGATTTCTCGAACGTCGGCGACAACGAGAACGTCACGGGTGGACCCGGCCGCGGTGATCCATCACTGGGCGGACCCTTGTTCCCGCTTGCCAACCAGTGGCAGGGGATCGATCACGAGCGGGATTACAACGCCGGTCTCACGCTTCGTCATGATTTCGGGCGCGTGCGCGCGGATTTCAGCTACACCTACACCTACGCACTCGGCCGGATCGGCTACGCATTTGCCTCCGCCGGCGCGCTGCCGATCACCCAGCAACCGTTCGCTGGCGACGTGGGCAATGGGTTCCCGGACAACCACTACCACATCAATACCCTGCAGCTCGGGTTCGACATTGCGTTCTCACGGATGCTCGGGCTGCGGGTGTTCGATGTTTTCGAAACCGGCAGCTTTGCCGACTGGCACTACCTCGGCCTGCAGGGCAACCTGGTGATCGACCACCGGATCTACACCGACCTTGGGCCGCAGCCGCATTACAGCGCCAACCTGATCGGCGTTCTGCTCAACGTGAAACTGTGAGGGCACCCCGTGATCTTCACGACCCGCACCGCAATCCTTTTCCCGCTGGCATGGGCGGCGATGGCCGCCGGCATGGTGCTGGCCGCGAATCCGCCATTCGATGATTTGCGCAAGCAGGCGCCGATACACGGCGACGCGGTGGCGGGGGCCAGCAAGGCCGCCACCTGCGCGGCTTGCCACGGCGCGAAAGGCATTGCGGTTGCCCCGAACTTTCCGAATCTGGCCGGACAGTCGGCAACCTACCTGTACGTGCAACTGCGTGCCTTCAGGGGCGGTGCGCGCGTCAATCCGGTCATGCAGCCGCTCGCGAAGACGCTGACCGATCACGACATGCGCAATCTCGCGGCGCATTTCGCTTTGCTGCCGGGCAAGGCGGTGTCGCGCGCGGCCCAGGCGTCGTCACGTGGTTCCATCCTGTTCCACGACGGCGACGCGGCGCTGGGCGTGCCGCCCTGCCAGGGCTGTCACGGCATCGACGGCAGGGGGCCGCGCCCTGACCGCACCAGCACGGCGCCACAACCGGCGTGGTCGAGCTTCCCCGTCCTCGCCGGACAGAACGCTCCGTACGTGCTGACGCAATTGAAGGCCTTTCGCGACGGAACGCGCATCGGCACCAGCAACGACAAGGTGATGCAAGGTGTCGCGCACGACCTCACGATCGCGGACATGCGTGCGCTCGCCGGGTACGTGTCGAGGTTGTAAGCATCCGCAAGGCGCGCCGGGCAAGCATCGGCTGGCTCCGGCCGGACGACGTTCGTCCATCTCGTCTTCATGCACGGTGCGCTACGGTGTGATCGACTGGCGGGCTGGAGGCCGGCGATGGACACGCTGCTCGCCAAACCGGTGCAGGAAATACCGGACGGCAGTCTTGCCGCGCTGCGGCGGCAGGCGCGCGCTTGCCACGCCTGTCCGCTGTGGAAGCGCGCGACCCAGACGGTGTTCGGGGAAGGCCCCGAGCGCGCCGCGCTGATGCTGATCGGGGAACAGCCGGGCCTGCAGGAGGACCGCGAAGGCTTGCCGTTCGTCGGACCGGCGGGGCGGGTGCTCGACCGCGCGCTTGCCGAGGTCGGCATCGATCGCGGGACGCTGTTCCTCACCAATACGGTGAAGCATTTCAAGTACGAGGTGCGCGGCACCGCCAAGCTGCACAAGCGGGCCAATGCGGCCGAACAGGCGGCCTGCCGGATGTGGCTGGCGGCGGAACTCGCACGCGTGCAACCGCGGCTCATTGTCGCGCTGGGGGCGATGGCGGCGCAGACCCTGTTCGGCAACGGCTTCCGGATCACCCGCGATCGCGGGCAATGGCGTGACCTCGACGAACACACGCAAGGCATGGCGACCTGGCACCCGTCGGCGATCCTGCGCGCCCCGGGCGATCGGCGCGACGTGCTGTACCGGGAGCTGGTGGAAGACCTGCGCTCGGTCGCGCGCAGGAAACCGTAGGCCGTTCAAGGAGCGCAGCGCCGGAACCGGCAATCTTCGCGGCCTGCCGTGATGGCCACCGTATCGAACGCCATCTCCGGCACTTGCCCGCTCCGCGTTTCGGGCTTGAGCCAGCCTACGCTTTGGGCTTGCGCCGGCCTACGAATGGATTCAATGGAAATCGCGCGAGCGCGTATCCAGGGAACCGAGCAGCACGGTCCAGTCGTGCAGGCGCTCGGCGATCAGGTGCTGCACGCCGTCGCGCTGCTCCAGGCGGCCTTCCACGCCGAGCAGGCGCGATTCCAGCAATTCGCGGCGCTGCCGTTGCGCGAGGTCGTTCCACACCACCACATTGGTCATACCATCCTCGTCTTCGAGCGTCATGAAGATCACCCCGCTCGCGGTCTGCGGGCGCTGCCGCAGGGTGACGAGGCCCGCCGTGCGCACCTGCTGGCCGTTCGGGCACCGCTTCAACTCCGCGGAGCGTCGGCAGCGGCGCCGCGCGAGCGTCGCGCGCAGGAACGCGAGTGGATGCGTACCGAGCGTGGTGCCGGTCACCGCGTAGTCGATGCGGACCTCTTCCGCGCACGTCGGCAGCGGCAGCGTCACCGCGGTTTCCTCCGTGGCCGGTGCCTCCGCGAACAGCGGCGACGGGGCCTGCACGCCCGCCACCGCCCAGCGCGCCCGGTGCCGGTGCCCGGCAATTCCCCGCAAGGCGCCGGCATCGGCGAGCAGCGCGCGCTGGCGCGTGTCCAGTCCTGTGCGCGCGCTGAGATCCGCCACGTCGGCGAAGGTGCGGCGGGCACGCGCCGCGGCGATCGCCTTGGCGGCGTCTTCGCGAAAGCCGCGTATCATCCGGAAGCCGAGGCGGATCGCCGGCTGCGCCGAACCCGCGCTTCGCTCTTCCAGTCCGCAATCCCAGCCGCTGTAGCGGACGTCGACCGGCAGCACGCGGATGCCGTGGCGGCGCGCGTCCTGCAGCAACTGGTCCGGCGAATAAAAACCCATCGGCTGCGAATTGATCACCGCACAGGCGAACGCCGCCGGCTCGTGGCATTTCAGCCAGCAACTGACCCAGGTGATCAGCGCGAAACTCGCGGCGTGCGATTCGGGGAAGCCGTAGCTGCCGAAGCCCTTGATCTGCTCGAACAGATGATCGGCATAGGCCTGGCTGTAACCGCGCGCACGCATGCCCGTGGCGAGCCGTTCGCGGTGCGGCTCCAGGCCGCCGTGGCGTTTCCACGCCGCCATCGAACGGCGCAACTGATCGGCTTCGCCCGGCGAGTAACCGGCCGCCGCGATCGCGATCTGCATCACCTGTTCCTGGAACAGCGGCACGCCGAGGGTGCGTTGCAGCACCTCCTTCAGCGCTTCGGAGGGGTACGTGACCGGCTCCTCGCCGTTGCGGCGGCGCAGGTAGGGATGGACCATGTCGCCGACGATCGGGCCGGGCCGCACGATCGCCACCTCGATCACGAGGTCGTAGAAGCACTTGGGCTTGAGGCGCGGCAGCATCGCCATCTGCGCGCGCGACTCGATCTGGAACACCCCGATGGTGTCGGCGCGGCCGATCATCGCGTACACGTCCGGGTCTTCCGAGGGGATGTCCTGCAGCGCCAGGTCGCGGCGACCGGACACGCGCAACAGGTCCAGCGTCTTGCGCACCGCGGTCAGCATGCCGAGGGCGAGGCAATCGACCTTGAGCAGGCCGAGCACGTCGAGGTCGTCCTTGTCCCACTGGATCACGGTGCGGCCTTCCATCGCCGCGTTCTCGACCGGCACCAGCGTCGCCAGCGGGTGCTCGGAAATCACGAAGCCGCCGGGATGCTGCGACAGGTGCCGGGGCATGCCGATCAGTTGCGCGGTGAGCGCCACCAGCTTGCGCAGCACCGGCGAGGCCGGGGCGAAGCCGCGCTCGCGCAGGGTCGCGCCGAGCGACTCCGCGCCGCTCCACCCGTCCATGCAGCGGGCCAGCCGGTCCACCAGGTCCGCCGGCAGGCCCAGCGCCTTGGCGACATCGCGGATCGCCCCGCGGGCGCGGTAGCTGCTCGCGACCGCGGTGAGCGCGGCGCGCCCGCGGCCGTAGCGCTCGAACACGTACTGGATGACTTCCTCGCGGCGTTCGTGCTCGAAGTCGATGTCGATGTCCGGCGGCTCGTTGCGTTCCTTCGACAGGAACCGTTCGAACAGCATGTTCATCCGCGCCGGATCGATTTCGGTGACGCCAAGCGCGTAGCACACCGCGGAATTCGCGGCCGAGCCGCGTCCCTGGCACAGGATGCCGCGTGAGCGCGCGAACCGCACGATGTCGTGCACGGTGAGGAAATACGATTCGTAGCGCAGTTCGGCGATCAGCCCGAGCTCGTGCTCGATCAGCGCGCGCACCCTGGCCGGCGTGCCCTCCGGCCAGCGCCTGCGGGCGCCGGCCTCGCTGAGTTCGCGCAACCAGCTGGCCGGCGTGTGCCCCGCCGGCACCAGTTCGTGCGGATACTCGTAACGCAGTTCTTCCAGGCGGAAGCTGCACAGAGCAGCGATGCGCAGGGTTTCCTCGAGCAGCTCGCGCGGATGGATCGCGGCGAGCGCCTCGCGCGTGCGCAGGTGCCGCTCGCCGTTGGGATACAGGCGGTGCCCGGCCGCGGCGACGGTGGTGCCGAAACGGATCGCGGTCAGCACGTCCTGCAGCGCGCGGCGGCGGCGCACGTGCATGTGCACGTCGCCCGCGGCGGCCAGCGGCAGTTGCAGGCGCGCGCCGACCTCGCGCAATTGCGCGAGCCGCGCCGCGTCGTCGGGACCGCGATGGAGTTCCACCGCAAGCCAGGCCCGATCCGGGAACAGGGCGCGCACCCATGTGCCCTGCGCTTCGTCGATGCCTTCCGCCGGTGCCCACAAGGCAACCAACCCATCGTTGCCGCCTTGTTCGAAGTCTGCGCACAGCGAGCGGTATTCGCCCTTGCCCGCGCGCCGCCGCGCCAGCGTGACGAGATGGCACAGCCGCGAATAGCCGGCTGGCGTCTGCGCCAGCAGCACCAGCTTCGGCCCGCCCTCGACCTGCACCTCGCTGCCGACGATCAGGCGCACGCCGGTTTCGCGCGAGGCTTCCAGCGCGCGCACGATGCCGGCGAGCGAGCATTCGTCGGTGATCGCGAGCGCGCGGTAGCCGAGGCGCCCGGCACGCTCGAACAACTCCCGCGCGGTCGACGCCCCGCGCTGGAAACTGAAGGCCGAAAGGCAGTGCAGTTCGGCGTAATCGGGCAGGCCGTCCCGTCCGTCATTGCGCGTGGGTGCGTCCCCCTTCGCTTGCGAAGGTCGGAGCGAAGCGAAGGCGCGCGAAGCACGCGAGGGGATGGCTTCTACCTTGGCTGCGGTTGGCATCCCCTTCCTGCGGAAGGGGGCAAGCGTCCGTCCAGCCGCGGGTTCGGGAAACTCGCCGCATCCTGCCTCCGCAGCCCGAATCCCGAATCCCGGATCCCGGCTTTTCACGCAAACCATCCGTGCAGCATGAACGCGCCGGTCTCGCCGGCGGGCCGGAACACCCAGGCACGCTGGCCGGCGCCGGTTTCGACGACGTAGTAATCGCGGCGCACGTCCTCGCCGTCCCACCAGCCGCTTTCGATGCGCTCGGGACCGGCGAGGATCCGCCGCACCGCAGGCCGCAGCGGGATGGGACGGTGCAACAGCCAGGCGGGCCGCGGATTCCGCGGCGGTGCGTCCGCACGTTGTTTGCCGTGCTCGATCTGCCAGGCACGTTCGGGACGATGGTCCGCGTGCAGGGCAATGCCGTGCACCGCCTCCTCGCCGAGCCGCGCGCGCAGGCGTTCGCGCAGCGCCTGCCACGGTTCCGCCTGCTGCGGGCGCGGGTCGAACAGGTTCCGCCGCGCGGGCGCGAACGGCGGCAGTTCGTCCGCCTGCAGGCGCAGCGCGCACACCGGGGCACACAGCCGGATGCGGTCGAGGCGTTCGCGCGCGATGTCGAACAGCAACTCCGGATCGCGTTCGGGGGCGAGCAGGCCGACAAGAACCCGGGTGCGCGCATCGTGCTCGTGTTCGAAGGTGAGGCGGAAACGGGCCACGCCGCCGTCGCGGCCGGCGAGGAACGCCGCGAAGTCGCGGACCAGGCGCCGCAGCGGAAACAGCAGCGATTCGCTGGAAGCGGTGTGGAACGGCAACTCGATCCGCGCGTCGAAGGCATCCGGCGGCCGGTAAAAGGCGAGCGGTGCGGCGAGCTCGCCGGTGAGGCGGCCGAGGTGCGCCAGCGCCTCCTCACCGATGCGCCTGCCCAGGGCCGCGCGCGGCAGGCACAGCACCTGGTCGAGCCTGCGCAAGCCCATCCGCCGCAGGCCCAGCGCGCATTCGGGTGCGAGGCCCGCGTGCTCCACCGGCAGGGTGCCGAGTGCATTGCACAGGCGGGTCTCGGGGATCGCGATGCCATCGTGCAGCCCGGCCAGCACGCGGGCGGCGTGCGGGTTGGGGGCGAGCGCGATGCGGTGCCGGAATCCCAGTTCGTCCAGCTCCAGCCGCAGGCGCGCCTGCAGGTTGGGCCAGCCGCCGAACAGGCGAAAGCTCGCCTCGACTTCCAGCAACAGCGCGTCCGGGAAATCGCGGCTGACCAGCGAACTGTAGGAATAGGCCCAGGCCGCCAGCAGTTCCCGGCAACGGTCCGCCGCGGCATTGTCGTAATCGGCGATGGCGAGGCGCTCGCACAGCGCGCGCGCCGTCGCCAGCGACTGGCCCACCTTCACCCCCGCCGCGCAGGCCCGGCGATTCGCCGCGCGCACCAGCGGGCGCGACTGCGCGGGATCGACCAATACCAGCGGCGCGTCGCGATCGGCGCGGCGACGCAGGACGTCGTCGAGCGCGAGTTGCGGAAACAGGATGCAGGCCCAGCGCATGGCAGCGTCTCACGAGGCCGCTTGGCTTTCCCCTTCGACACGAAGGGCGGGGCGCAGCGAACGCGCGGGCAGCGCGATCGAGGGGGATGGCTTTTGATCCGCGAGGTCGGCGTGCAACAACATCCCCCCGGCGCCGTGGGCCGGCCCCCTTCCTCCGGAAAAGGGGGAAGGCACGATTGCCCGCGCCGGCGGATTGCCACCGCGGCACTTCAGCACCCGCCATTGCGGGGGATCGACTTCGAGCAGGATCCGGAGCGCCGCCATCGAAGGCTGGTCGGCCACCTGGGCCGGTCGCAGCGCGAAGCCCTGGCACTGCCCGGTTTCCGCGGCGAGCTGCAGGCGCCTCAGCGTGCGCGGATCGCCCTGCCGCGGCCAGCACACCACCGCCGCGCACGCCGCCGAACGCAGGCACTGCTCGGCGACCCACATGGCATTGCGGTCGTCCTCCGTTTGCACCACCTGCAACTGCGGCAGCGCGATGCCCGCCGCGGCCCAGGCCGGTGCGAACGGGATGTAGGGCGGCGCGACCAGCACGATCCGGCCATCCTGCGCCGACAACCGCGCCAGCAGCGGCCACAGCAACTGCCATTCGCCGACGCCATCGGCGGGCAGCAGGATCTCGCTCAGGGCCGCCGCCGGCCAGCCGCCGCCCGGCAACGCGGCATCCAGCGCGGCGAAGCCGGTCGGCAGCGTGGAGCGTGGCAAGGCACGGCCCTGCCCGCGCCAGAGCCGGCCCCGTTCGAACAACGACTGCAAGGCGGCATCGGACATGTTCAGTCCACCCGGAGCACGCCGACATACAGCCCTTCGATGGCGAACGCCGTACGCGGATCGACTTCGATCGGCGCATAGGCCGGATTCTCGGCGTGCAACTGCACCCGCTCGCGGCGGATGCGCAGGCGCTTGACCGTGACTTCGTCTTCGATGCGCGCCACCACGATCTGCCCGTCGCGGGCCTCGGGCGTGCGGTGCACCGCGACGAGGTCGCCGTCGAGGATGCCGGCGCCCTGCATCGAATCGCCGACCACCCGCAGCAGGAAATGCGCGCGCGGCGAGAACAGGCGGGCATCGACCGCGACCTGGCGCTCGATGTGTTCCTGGGCGAGGATCGGGCGTCCCGCGGCGACCCGGCCGACCAGCGGCAAGCCGGCGGGCCGGGCGCGGGGCGCATCCGCGAGCAACCGGATGCCACGGACGCGGCCGGGCAGCAGCTCGATGCAACCCTTGTTCTGCAAGGCCTGGAGGTGCTTCCAGGCGGCCCGAGGCTGGTGGAAGCCGAACGCCTGGGCGATCTCCGCCAGGGTCGGCGGCAGCCCCTCGCCGATCCGGCGGGCGACGAATTCCAGGATCTCGCGCTGGCGGTCGGTGAGCTCGTCCATGGGTACAACTATAAGTACCTTTCGTTCCGGACGCCAGCGGTGGACGCGAAGGCGTTCATTGTCCGTCCGTCGCTTCGCTCCTGGACCCGGCCTACGGGAACCGAAGCCCCATCGATCCACGCGCCGCGCCCGGAGCAGACCGGCTCGATGCCGCCGGCCGGGGCCCTGCGGAACGCGGCCCGTGGCGCTTCTTCACCGGTTGGTTACACCGGCAGGTGACATACTTTCCGGATGAAATGCCGGGGCGCGATGGGCTTGCTGCTTGGCCTTGGGGTGGCTGCCGCCGGGTCCGCCCAAGGACCAGCCCCGCAGGATTGGCCGATGTTCGGCGGCAACGTCCAGAGCACCAGTGCCAACCCCGGGCCGACCGGCATCACCGCGACCAACCTCGGCAGACTCGTGCGCCGGCAGGTCGAGCTACCCGGCACCGTGGACGCCAGCGCCATCTACCTGCACGGCGTCGGCATCCACGGCGCCCGCCACGACGCGATCTTCGTCACCACCACCTACGGCAAGACGCTGGCGATCGACGCCGACAATGGCGCGGTCCTCTGGACCTACACGCCGGCCAGCTATTCGGAGCTCGCGGGTAGCCGCCAGTTCACCAATTCCACCCCGGTCGCCGATCCCGACCGCCAGTTCATCTACGCCGCCTCGCCCGATGGCTACATCCAGAAGCTCGCGATCGGCGATGGCCACGCCGTCTGGCGCACCGCGATCACCCGGCTGGCGCGGCGCGAAAAGATGGATTCGCCGTTGAAGTTCTTCCGCGGCCGCGTGATCGCGGTGACGGCCGGCTACATCGGCGATGCGCCGCCCTACCAGGGCCACGTGGCGATCCTCGACGGCAAGTCCGGCAAGCTGCAGTCGGTGTGGAATTCGCTGTGCAGCGACCGCCGCGGACTGCTGGAACCCCGTACGTGCCCGCAAAGCGCTTCGGCGATCTGGGGACGCGCGGGCGCGGTGATCGATCCCGGCAGCGGCGACATCTTCATCGCCACCGGCAACGCCGACTGGAACGGCAAGACCGACTGGGGCGATGCGGTGGTCGAACTCGACGCCGATGCGACCCGCATGCTCGGCAACTACACGCCAGCCAACAGCGATTACCTGAATGAGCACGACCTGGACGTGGGTTCGACCTCGCCGGTGCTGCTCGGCGATGGCCTGATCGCACAGGGCGGCAAGGACGGCAAGATCATGCTGCTCGGCCTGAAGTCGATCGCCGGCACCGCGCCGCACAAGGGCGGCGAACTGCAGGCCATCGACACCCCCGGCGGCGTCATGCTCCTCACCCAGCCGGCGGTATGGAAACATGCCGGGCAGACCTGGATGTTCGTCGCCGACGACCGCGGCACCGGGGCGTGGCAACTGCGGGACGGCAAGCTGCAGCGGAAGTGGAGCAACGACACCGGCGGCACCAGCCCCTTCGAGGCGGACGGTCTTCTGTATGTCTATGCGCCCGAGGGCGGGCTGAACGTGTACGAGGCGGCCTCCGGCAAGCGCATCGCCACCCTCGCGTGCGGGTCCGGCCACTGGAACAGTCCAATCGTGGTGGATGGCAGGATCATCCTGCCCGAAGGCAACGCCAACGACCACGCCACCCGCGGGGTGCTGGACATCTGGAGCCTGCCCGGCGGCAAGCCTTGACGAGGGGCGGCGCCTGTCCGCCTCGCGCCGGACTTTGCCCGCGGCACCGCGAATCCCGTGATCCAGCCGGCCCGTTGGTGCGGGCGGCTATCATCGGTTCGGTCCCGGAGCGCCCGCAGGCATCCCATGAACACCGCCTCTCCCGCGGCGCCTCCGCCGGCACGCAGTTCCCTTTTTGCCAATCGCGATTTCAGCCTGCTGTTCGGCGGCAGCTCGGTGTCGTCGTTCGGCGATCAGTTCACCCTGGTGGCGCTGCCGTGGCTGGTCCTGAAACTCACCGGCAATCCGGCGGCGCTCGGGATCGTGCTGGCGGTGATGGCGTTCCCGCGCGCGGCCTTCATGCTGGTCGGCGGCGCGATCGTCGACCGCATGTCGCCGCGGCGCGTGCTGCTGGGCGCGCGCGCGGCGAATGCCGCCTGCATCGTGGTGCTCGCCGCGCTGGTGCTCGCCGGCGACATCCGCATGTGGATGGTGTACCTGCTCGCGCTCGGCATCGGCCTGTCCACCGCGTTCGCGTATCCCGCGGGTTCGGCGATCCTGCCGCAACTGGTGAAGCTGGAGCAGTTGCGCGCCGCCAATGCCGCGTTCATGGGCGTGCGCCAGCTCAGCATGATCGGCGGTCCGGTGCTCGCCGGTTTCGTGATCGCGCTGGGCGCGCACCATCAGCCCTCGGCGCAGGCGCTGCCGGATGCGCGAGGGCTGGGTATGGCGTTCGCGATCGATGCGGTCAGCTTCGTGTTCTCGCTGGTGTCGCTGGCGATGGTCCGCATCCATGGCGATTTCCATCCGCCCGAGAAAAGCACGGGCGTGTTCGCCAGCATCGCCACGGGCGTGCGCCATGTCTGGGCCGACGTCCCGCTGCGTGCGTTCGTGATCTACGCGAGCTTCGTCGGGGTTTTCGTGGGCGGACCGATCCAGGTGGGGCTGCCGGTGCTGGCGGACACGCGCCTCGACCTCGGCGCAGCCTCGCTCGGCATCCTGATGACCGCGCAGGGCGTCGGCATGTTCATCGGCAGTCTTCTTTCGGGTTACGCCCAGCGCGCGGTGCGCGGGCACCTGGGGGTGATGGTGCTGTGCTTCGACAGCCTGGTCGGCCTGACGCTCGCCTCGCTGACCCTGGTGCACACCACGTATTTCGGGGCGGCGCTGCTGTTCTGCACCGGGCTCCTCGGCGGCGTGGTGATGATCGCGATCTTCACCTGGATCCAGCAGCGCGTCTCGCAGCAGATGATGGGCCGCACCATGAGCATCCTGATGTTCTCGTTCATGGGCCTCGCGCCGCTCTCCGCGGCCGCGGCCGGCGCGCTGCTGAAGGTGATCTCGCTGGCCGCGCTGTTCGGCATCGCGGGCCTCACCCTCACCGCGATCGCGCTGGGCTGCCTCGCGAGTCCCCAGATGCGCAGCATCCGGGCGATGCAGCCGGAAGCGGCGAGGGCGTAGGCAAATCGTGCGGCTGGTGCGCGAACGCCATGGCAATCCAGCATCATCGTAGGCCAAATGCTTGCGGTAGTCCCATCGTGGGACTAAAGTGCACCCATGAGGGTTGTCGCGGTGAGCACCTTGACGCGCTTCTGGGCACGCCATCCGGATGCCGAGCAGCCCCTCAAGGCATGGTACGACGAGGCACGAAACGCCAAATGGAAAGTGCCGCGGGACATCAAGCGGCGTTACGCCAGCGCCAGCTTCGTCGGCCGCAACCGCGTGGTGTTCAATATCAAGGTCAATGATTATCGTCTGATCATTGCCGTGGCTTGGCGCTTTCAGGCCATTTACATCAAGTTCCTTGGCACCCATTCCGAATACGAGCGGGTCGACGCCGCGACCGTGGAGAAGCCATGAATATCCGTCCCGTCCGCAACCGCAAGGACTACAAGGCCGCCTTGCGCGAGCTGTCGGCGTATTTTGATCGCGAACCCGAACCCGGCAGCCAGGATGGCGACCGCTTCGAGGTCCTCGCTACATTGGTCGAGGCCTACGAAGCCACGCGCTTTCCCGTAGGGGCACCCGACCCCATCGAAGCAATCCGCTTCCGCATGGAACAAGGCGGCCTGACCGTGAAGGATCTGGTGCCTTCCATCGGCAAGCCCAACCGCGTGTACGAAGTATTGAACCGTCGGCGCGGCCTGACGCTCGACATGATCAGGAACCTGCATCGCAACCTCGGCATTCCGGCTGAAAGCTTGATCGGGGCTTGAGAGGCCATACGCCCAAATCGCGGTGATCTTCCATAGCCGCCGTCCTCGCGGCGACGACCGCGGCGTCCGCAGGATTCCCGGTAAACCCTTTCGGGCTGGCCTGCATCCTATGCCACATGAACGAAGCCGTGCTCGGCACAACCGCGTTCGCCATGGATCCCGGCGAGCCTGACCTCGAAGCCACGCTGGTGGCGCGGGCGCAGGCCCGCGAGGTCGCGGCCTTCGAGGCCTTGTACCGCCTCCACGTCGGGCGCATCCACGCGCTCTGCCGGCGGCTGGCGGGCTCGCAAGCGCTTGCCGAGGACTGCACCCAGGAGGCGTTCGTGCAGGCGTGGAAGGCGTTGCCGCACTTTCGCGGCGACAGCGCCTTCGGTTCGTGGCTGCACCGGATCGCGGTCAATGTCGTGCTGGGGCACCAGCGGGCCGCGCTGCGGCGTTCGGCGTGGCTGCGCGACGACGGCGATCACGCGCTCGACGCTTGCGCGGCCCCGGCCGAGCGGCCCGACGTGGCGCTGGACCTGGATCGCGCCATCGCGGAGCTGCCGCCCGGCGCGCGCGCGGTGTTCGTGCTGTACGACATCGAGGGCCACCAGCACGAGGAAATCGCGGCGCTGACAGGGCTGGCCGTCGGCACCTGCAAGGCGCATTTGCACAGGGCCCGCCGGCTGTTGCGGGCGAGGTTGACAGCATGACCCACGAAACCAGGACCAACGGACCCCGGACCGACGAACTCCGCGACGAGACCCTGCGTCAGGCCGTGGCATCGCTGCCCCGGGAAATGGCGCCGGCGCGCGACCTCTGGCCCGGCATCGCGGCGCGGATCGCGCCGCGCCGGCAGCGCAGCAGGCAGGCGTGGTCGCTTGCGGCCGGCGTGGCCTTGCTGATCGCGATTGGCGCGATCTTCGCGACGCTGCCCATGCAGCGCCCGCAGGCGCCGGCGTCCCTTGCGAGCCAACAGCCGGCCCTACGCCCGCGCCCGGTCGCTGCCAAGTCGCAGCCGAACGAGCGCACCCGGATGCTCGCGGCCACGATCCGGCGCAGCACCCGCGAGGATCCGCAGACGCGGACCGTACTGCTCGCGAACCTCGACCTCGTCGAAGCCTCGATCACCCGCATCCAGCAAGCGCTGGGTCAAGACCCGGGCAACTTCGGGCTGCAGCCGCTGCTTTATCAGCAGTACCAAGACGAAGCGACGCTCGTTGCCGCCGCGCAGCGCGTCCAACTTCAAACCGACACAGGAGTCATCGCGCCATGAATCGCCCCGCCATCCTCGAATTGAAACGTTTCACCTTTCCGGCAGGATTGCTGCTCGCACTGCTCGCGGCCACGCTGCCGGCCTTCGCCGGCACGCCGGTGGACAAGACCGTGGCCGCCGCGGCGAATGAACCCGTACAAATCTCCAGCGTCGCCGGCAGCATCAAGGTCACGGCCTGGAACCGCAACGAGATCCACGTCGGCGGCACCCTCAGCCGGAACGCCGAACGGCTTGCGGTCGAGAAGACGGCCTCCGGAGTCAGCATCCGCGTGGTGCTGCCCTCGCACACTTCCGGCAACACGGAGGGCAGCCACCTGGTGATCCAGTTGCCCGCGGCGAGCCAACTCGAAGTACACACGGTCAGCGCCGATATCGACGCCAGCGGGGTCGCGGGTCCGGTACGGCTGGAAACCGTCAGCGGCAACCTCGCGCTCGTTTCGCGGTCGGCGAACATCCACGCGAACACCATCAGCGGTGACGTCGGCGTCACCGGCTCGGCGCCGGGCGCAACGATCGACGCCCACAGCATCAGCGGCAAGCTCCGCATCGACCAGGTCACCGGCAACCTGCGCGCCGGCACCACCAGCGGAGCCATCCAGCTGGCCGGTGAAAACCGCCTGCAAGGGGCGCAACTCGAGACCACGTCCGGCGACATCCGGTTCGCCGCGGCATTGGGCGGGGATGGGAATTACGAATTCCATTCGGTGAGCGGCAATGTCGTGTTGTCGCTGCCGGGGGTTCCTGCCGCGCGATTCGACGTTTCCAGCTTCAGCGGCGACATCGACACGAACTTCGGTCCCGCACCGAAACGGACCAGCGAATTCGCGCCCGGCAAGGAGTGGCACTACCAGAGCGGCGCGGCCAAGGCCGGCATCCGCATCCGCACCCTGAGCGGTGACATCCGCATCCGCGCGACGGCGCACTGAACCCGAACATCGGGCCAAACACGTGCCGCCGCATGGGTCGACAAAATCCGGTCGCGCCGAACGTAGCTTGCGGCAGCGTGCGGAGTCGAAGCGCTCCGGGAAGGGTGCCCTTCGACTTCGGCGCTGCGCGCCGGCGCGCTGGGCGAACGTTGGAGGTGAGGCCGCGCCCCGAGCCCGACCGGAAGTCATCCGAACCCTGATGACGACACTTGTCCTCGCGTCGAGCCTCGCCTTTTTCGCGGTGAACGCGCGCGCGGCGGCGTCCGGAGCCACGCGCGCGCCGGCGACGATCCCGAGCATCGCCGCGTGGGCGGGCAGCGGTGGGACACCGACCGCCGACGCCTGGCAACATGCCGCGCATTTCCGGGTCGACAACGAGATCCAGCCCGGCCGCAATGTTCCGGCGCCGGTCACGACCAGCGTCGCCGTCGGCTACACCCCGAAGGCGCTGTGGCTGCACTTCGTCGCGCAGGATCCGAACCCTGCGGATGTGCACGTCAAGTACCGGCAGCACGATGGCTTCAACAACAACGATGAATACGTCGGCATCATCTTCAGCCCCTTCAACGACACCCAATGGGGCTACGAATTCTTCTGCAGCACGGGCGCGACGGAACTCGACTCCTTCCGGCAACAAAACAACGAATATTCCTCGTTCGATGCCATCTGGTACTGCACCGCACACCTGACGCCGACGGGTTACACCGTCACGATGCAGATTCCGTTCCGATCGCTGAAGTTTCCGCACAGCGATGCGCCGCAAACCTGGCGCATGCTGTTCTTCCGCAACTGGGCGCGCAACGTCCGCCACCAGATCACGCAGGTCAAGCTCGATTACGACAGCAATTGCACGCTGTGCCAGGCCGAAGTGGTGCGCACGCAAACGCCGATCCAGGCCAAGGGCGGCAACTTCCTGATCATCCCGGCGGCGACGGCCTCGCAGACCGACGCCCGCCCCACGCCGGACTCGAGGCTGTCGCACGGCAGTCCGACCGCTTCCGCCGGGATCGACGCACGCTGGGCCATTCGCCCCGACCTCGAGTGGTCGGCGACCCTCCATCCGAATTTTTCCCAGGTCGCCCCGGACGTCCTCCAATCGACCGTCAACCGGCGCTTCGCGCTCTATTACCCCGAGAACCGCCCGTTCTTCGAGGAAGGCACCTGGGTGTTCAACACGCCGGGTTTCAACTACGGGAAGAACAAGGCCAACAATCAGTTCGTGGACACCCGCCAGATCGCCGATCCCGACTGGGCCACGAAGGTGGTCGGACAAATCGGCGGCAACGCGCTCGGAGCGCTGGTCGCCGACGATTCGATCACCAACATCCTGATGCCGGGCCCGGTGCAATCCCAACTCCAATCGTTCGACTTCCCTTCCCGGGACGGATTGCTGCGCTACCGGCGCGATTTCACCGGGAATTCGGAACTTGGCGTGCTCGCCACCAGCCGCACGGGCAACGGCTACGACAATGGTCTCTTCGCGGTCGACGGCAGTTGGCAAATCGATCCGAGCGACACGGTGACGGCGCAGCTCGCGCATTCGGCCACCACGTACCCGCAGCAGGTCGCCACGGCCTTCGGGATCGACCCCGGGCTTGTCAGCGGCGGCGGCTGGCTGGTGGCTTTCCAGCGCACGCGCAGCAATTACTCGGCCAACCTGCTCCTCGCCAGCGTGGCGCCCGGCTTCCGCGCCGACCTCGGCTACCTGCCGCAAGTCGGCTACCGCGAAGCGCAGCCCCAGTTCGAATACGACTGGTATTCGAACGACTCCTGGTGGAACACCGGCGGCTTCGGCGGAAGCTATGACTGGGTACAGGCGAGCGGCAATGGCCCGATCCTCGATCGCCGGGCGCAAATCTATGCCTTCGTGCACGCCGTGGACCAGAGCCACGTCGTCGTGTTTGCGCGCAGCGAGGATCAATACTTCGGCGGCAAGACCTTCACGCTCGGCCAGTACGAAGTGGACGCGAGCGCGCAGCCGCTGCGCTGGCTCCAGTTCGAAGTGGACGCGACCGGTGGCGACGGAGTGGACTATGTAGGCGTCCGCAAGGGCGGCCTGCTCTCCGTCGCGCCTTCGCTCACCTTGACACCGGGTCCGCACCTCGAGATCGACTTCGTCGGCAACTTCGAGCGGCTCGACATCGCGGACCAGCGGCTGTACACCGCCAGGCTATACGACCTGCGCGCCGCGTGGTACTTCAACTCCAGGATGTTCGTGCGCGGGATCGCCCAGGAGCAGGACGTCCGCAACAACGTCGCGCTGTATCCCAGAGGCACGCCGAGTCGCACCCGCACGCTCGCAAGCCAGTTCCTGTTCGGCTACATGCTGAATCCGTGGACCAGCCTGTTCGCGGGCTACACCGACAACTATCTCGGTACCGGCAACACCGGTCTCGCGCAACAAGGGCGCACCTACTTCCTCAAGGTGAGCTACGCCTTCCAGCTATAAAGAACGGGGTAAAGAACGGGGTCAGGTTCACTTCCGATCGGCTAGCGGCGCGCGCGGTGAACAGAACATGGCGCCGGCGATCGCTGCGGGTTTTGGCCGCGACCGGGAAGTGAACCTGACCCCGTTCCTTTTCCGCGAGCCCTTAATGGGCGGGTCCGCTCTGTCCGTAATGCCAGTCGACGTTCACGGTGCCCGTACGCGGTTGCGCGAGTACATCACGCCGCTGCCGCTGGACATCCGATGTCGCCGTGAGCTGGCACTCCGGAAGGTAGGCATCGCGCTCCCCGTGGATCGCCTGCGTCCACGCAATATCCATCTTCTGCTGGGCCATCGAAATAGCGGCACCGCTGCCCGTGCCGAAATGATGGACGGGCGTGATGTAGAGCGTGTGCGAAGGCCCCTTGTTGCCGGCATGGCAGAAATAGGAGAAATCCTGCGCGGCCTGGGGTGCGCCAGCCTTCTTCGCACATGCCTGTGCTGCGGCTGCAGTCTTGAGGACTGCGCATTGCGCCAAGCGCGGGTTGTACTTGCCTTCGCCCGCCGGCGATGCGGGTGGAATCAACAAGAGTGCCGCGAACGGCAATGATGCAAGGATGAATCGAGTACCCGATCGCATGATGCTTCCTCCTTTCGTGGAAACAACACCAAGATCGAGATCAAAATACGCTAGCACTGCCATTTTCGGCGGTCAATGTGCCGGCGCAAACGCGTGCCCGGCGCGCCGCCGCGGGGTGCACTGCGCAGAAGGATGCAACGGCGCAGCGCGGCAATCCGTGCCTTCTACAATGAAACGGCTACGTGTCTGACCGCGCCTCGGTTTCGCCCATGCCTCTCGCCCGCAACCCGATCCTCAACACCGACAGCTACAAGGCCAGTCACTGGCTGCAATACCCTCCGGGCGTGGACGCGACGTTCTTCTATCTGGAAAGCCGCGGCGGCGTATACGAGCGCACGCTGTTCTTCGGGCTGCAGTCGATCCTGAAGGAGTACCTCGCGAAGCCGGTGACTGCGGCGATGATCGAGGCCGCGAAAGCGTTCTTCGCTGCCCACGGCGAGCCATTCAACGAGGCGGGCTGGCGGCACATCGTCGATGTGCACGAGGGAAAACTGCCGCTGCGCATCCGCGCGGTGGCCGAGGGCACGGTGGTACCGACTCACCAGGCGCTGATGACGATCGAGAGCACCTGCCCAGACTGCTTCTGGCTGCCGTCCTATGTCGAAACGCTGCTGATGCGGGTGTGGTACCCGGTCACGGTCGCGACGATCAGTTGGCACGTCAAGCAAACGATCCGCGAATACCTCGACAAGACCAGCGACGACGCGGCCGCGCAGATTCCGTTCAAGCTGCACGATTTCGGCGCGCGCGGTGTGTCCAGCGCGGAGTCGGCGGCGCTCGGGGGAATGGCGCACCTCGTCAACTTCCGCGGTACCGACACGATCCTTGGCGTGTTGGCGGCGCGCGAATACTACGGCGAAGAGATGGCGGGCTTCTCGATCCCCGCGGCCGAACACAGCACCATCACCGCGTGGGGCAAGGATCGCGAGCTCGACGCGTACCGCAACATCCTGCGCCAGTTTGCGAAGCCCGGCAGCATCGTCGCCTGCGTGTCCGACAGCTACGATGTGTTCCGCGCAATCAAGGAGATGTGGGGCGGTGCGTTGCGCGATGAAGTCATCAAAAGCGGCGCGACCTTGGTGGTGCGGCCCGATTCCGGCGACCCCGCGGACATCGTGCACCAGGCCCTCAAGATGTTGAACTCGGCGTTTGGCAGCGCGGTGAACGCGAAGGGTTTTCGCGTGCTGAACCACGTTCGCGTGATCCAGGGCGACGGCGTGAACCCGGATTCGATCCGCGCAATCCTGGAGCGCATCACACGGGCGAACTATTCCGTCGACAACCTCACCTTCGGGATGGGTGGCGCGCTGCTGCAGAAGATGGATCGCGACACCCAGAAGTTCGCGCTGAAGTGTTCCGCCGCGCGCATCGACGGCAAGTGGAGGGATGTATTCAAGGATCCGGTGACCGACCCTGCCAAGGCGTCGCGGGCCGGCCGCCTGACGCTGGCGCGGCATCGTGAATTCGGCACCTTCAAGACCGTTCCGCTGCGGGATGGCGCGGTCGAAGCGGACCCCGCGATGCTTGGTGCCGGCTGGCAAGAGGCGATGGCGACGGTGTGGGAGAATGGCGAATTGCTGCGCGACTGGTCGTTCGCCGAGGTGCGGGCTTGCAGCGAAGCCTGGAGCGGATAATGCGCGGGTAATGCCCGCCGTTCCGTAGTCGCGTGGCGGGTGTCCGCCCTGCATGTACAGGCCCGCCACCGACTGGGCTGGCGAACGGGTTCACCGACAATCAGCAGGAGTCCACATGGACGTCATTCACGATGCCGATGCGCGCCAATTCCACGTGGATGTGGAAGGCCATCGCGGCATCATCGACTACACGCTGCGCGACGGGGTGATGGCCATCACCCATACCGGCGTACCGCCCGCGATCGGCGGCCGCGGCGTGGCCGCGGAACTCACCCGCGCTGCGCTGGAGACCGCCCGCCGCGAAGGCTGGAAGGTAGTGCCGGCCTGTTCGTACGCGGCGGCATTCATCCGCAGGCACCCCGAGTTCGCCGCCCTGGTGGCCGGCGGATCGCCGCGGTAGCGGCGGGCGTGCCCGCGACCGCGCGTCGCGGCCACCGGCATGGACCCGTCTGCACGCAGGCTCCTGCAACAAGGCCTTCGTGGGTCCGGCGGTTTCGCTACACTCCGGACCTCCGCCAGGGGCACGACGCGCATGCCAGCCAAGCCTGCTTCTGACCAGCCGGTGGCCGCGAAATCCGCGGCCACCAGGCCGGCTGCCGGTCGGCCGCCGGAAAAACTGCATTTCATCTCCGGCTTGCCGCGCGCGGGCAGCACGCTGCTGTCGGCGATCCTGAAGCAGAACCCGCGTTTCCACGCCGGCATGACCAGCCCGCTCGGCGACATGGTCAGCGCGCTGGTCGGTGAGATGAGCGGCAAGAACGACTTCTCGGTGGTGATCAGCGACGCCCAGCGCGCCGCAATCCTGCGCGGGGTGTTCCAGAATTTTTACGGCGGCTTCCACGGCACCGACGTGGTGTTCGACACCGGCCGCGTGTGGTGCAGCAAGCTGCCGATGCTGGCGACGCTGTTTCCGAACTCCAAGGTGATCGCCTGCGTGCGCGAAATGCCGTGGGTGCTGGACAGCATCGAGCGGCTGGTCCGCCAGCAGCCACTCAGCGCCAACAAGATCTTCCACTTCAACCCGAACGGCACGGTGTATTCGCGCGCCGAGGCGTTGATCGACGTGAACGGGATGGTCGGGTTCTCGTTCCAGGCGACCAAGGACGCCTTCTACGGCCATTACGCGCCCGGCCGCCTGCTGCTGCTGAGCTACGAAGGCCTGACCCGGAACCCGGAAGCCGCGCTGCGAGCGCTGTACCAGTTCATCGGTGAGCCCTGGTTCGAGCACGATTTCGAGCACATCGAATACGCCGCCGACGAATTCGATGCGCGCCTCGGCCTGCCGGGCCTGCACACGGTGAAGTCACGGGTATCGGCCCCCAAGCGCGAGACGGTGCTGCCGCCGGACCTGTTCAACCGTTTCGTCAAGGATTCCTTTTGGCTGGATCCGAAGAACAACATTCGCAAGGTAGCGATTGTGTAGCTCGGGACTCGGGATCCGGGACTCGACAAAAGCATGATTCCGATCGTAGGTCGGGTTGATCCCGGAACTCGTTCCGGGAGAAGCCCAACAGCTTCTGCGGCAGCATCGTTGGCGAGCGGGATGGATGCACGCTGTTGCGCTTCCGCGGATCAAGTCCGGGTCAGCACCAGCCTACGCCCGCCGCGTGGAGCGCCACAACGAAATCGCCGCCAGCATCACCACGACCGCGGCGGCCAGCAAGGTGGAACTGAATCCGTGCGGCAGGTGCGCCACGGCGCTCACCAGCAACGGGCCGATGATCTGGCCGATCGCGAATGCCGCAGTCATCACCGCGATGAATGCGGTCGCCTCGGTGCCGGCCGCACGGCGCGCTTCGCGCAACCCCAACATCGTGACCACCATGTAGGTGCCGCCGACCAGCAACGCCGAACCCAGGATCGCGGCAAAGGTCGGCCACAAGGCGGGCAACGCACAACCCGCGGCCATGAATACGTAGCAGATCGCCCACAGCTTCCGATCGTCGACCTGCGCGAGCCAGCGCGCGGCGATCCAGGTGGACAGCGCCGAGGTGGCCCCGAATACCGGCCAGGCGAGACCGAAGACCTGCGGGTTTGAGACAAAGCGGTGCGCCATGTCCGGCAGGTAGGTCGCCGGAATGATGTAACCGATCCCGAGCGCGCCGTAGCACCACGTCAGCCGTCGCTCGTCAGCGGTCCAGCGGATGCGCGATCGCACGCCCTCCGCCGCGGGCGGGGCCGGCGCGGCTCGCGGGCCACGGAGCACCCGCCACAGCGCCAGCGCCGCCAGCAGCGACAATCCGCCGAGCAGTTGCCAGGTGCGATCCGAATCCATGCGCAACTGCATCGTGGCCATCACGATCAATCCGGCGGCGGCGACGCCGATGCCGACACCCGCGTACAGGATGCCGGCCGCGTCCGCGCGACGCAGCGACAGCAGCCCGTTCAACGCCCAGGCGGACACGTGCACCAGGACCCACGCGCTGGCGATGCCGGCGACGAGCCGCAGGACCAGTTGCAACGCGAATGCATGGGTGACGCCCATCGCGAACGTCGCCACCGCGATCAACAGCAGCCCGCCACGCACCGCTTGGCCGAACGACAGCCGCGCGGCACACAGCGCACCGAGCAGGTAGCCGAGGTAGTTGGCGGCCGCGAGCCAGCCTGCAGCCCGCAACGTCAGGCCGGCGTCGGCTTCCATCATCGGCATGACGGGGGTGAACGCGAAGCGGCCGATGCCCATCGCCACGGCCAGTGCAGCCAAGCCGGCGATGGCGATCGTCGCGGCGGCACCCGCGTCTCCGGCTGCGGACGAATCTTGCATGCGGCCATTCTGCGCGATCACGCGGCGCGGGACCAACGGCGTCGCCACCGGCGTGGCGGAGTAGCTCAGAACAAACAGCAGCGGGCGGGCCGGCGAAAGGATTGGATGCCACCACGAATGCGCATCATTCGCAACATGGGGGCGGATGGGTCGACGCAGAAAGCCGCAGCCAACGCCGAATCTCATGGGGTGAGAAGGTCGCAGGCATACTGGCTCGATTGCCCGCGGACCGCGCATGTTCCGACTGCACACCTCCAACGACG
>JAICJG010000146.1 GCA_025928585.1 Rhodanobacteraceae bacterium | reverse complement strand
GTGAAAGGGTGGTGTCCTAGGCCTCTAGACGATGGGGACAGCGTGGGGATTTGGTGGAGCCAGCCGGGATCGAACCGGCGACCTCTACAATGCCATTGTAGCGCTCTCCCAGCTGAGCTATGGCCCCACGCTGGGAACGCGCAAGAATAGGTGCACATGTTTTCAGCGTCAAGCATTTTGATGCGCAAGCAGGCGCATCAGGCGACGTGGGAGGGTACGTTGCAGGAAATCCAGTTCATCCGTGACCTCGCGTGCGTGATGCTGGCCGCGGGCGTCGTCGTGGTGGTGTTCCCGCGGCTGCGGATGCCGGTGCTGCTCGGCTACATTCTTGCGGGCGTGCTGATCGGTCCGCACATGCCGTGGCGATTCCTCACCGACCAGCACACGATGCAATCGATCGCGAATCTCGGCGTGGTGCTGCTGATGTTCACGCTGGGGCTCGACTTCAGCCTGCGCAAGCTGCGCGCGCTCGGCGCCGGCGTGATGCTCGCGGCGCTGGCGGAAGTGGCGGTGATGCTGTGGCTCGGCATCGAGATCGGGCGCCTGGCGGGCTTGACCGGACGCGAGGCATTGTTCCTCGGCGGCGTGGTTTGTTTTTCCTCGACGATGATCGCGCTGCGCACGGTCGCCGATCGCGGCTGGCGCGGCCAGGGGTTTGTGGCCGGCATGGTCGGGATGCTGGTGTCGGAGGAAGTACTGACCGTGGTGCTGCTCACGGTTCTGAGTGCGATCGCCGCCGGCAGCGCGGCCACCGCAGGCCTCGCGTTCACGGTGCTGTGGCGGATGCTGCTGTTCGTGTCGGTCTTGCTGGTGCTTGGTTTGCTGCTGCTGCCGCGACTCCTCGACTGGCTTGCGCGGCGCGGCCGCGACGAGCCGCTGCTGGTGACTTCCCTGGGAATCTGTTTCGGCGCCTGCCTGTTGGCGGAATGGCAGGGATTCAGCGTGGCGCTGGGGGCCTACCTCGCCGGAGTGGTGGTCGCCGAGGCGCGTTGTTCGGACCGGATCGTGCGACTGGTACGGCCAGTCCGCGACATGTTCGCAGCGATCTTCTTCGTCGCGATCGGATTGCTGCTCGATCCTTCGCAACTGCTGCCGTACCTTTTACCTGCGCTTGGGCTTGCGCTGGCGGTGATCATCGGCAAGACCCTGGCATGCAGCGCCGGTGCGTTCGTGTGCGCCGGGCGCGGCGTGCGCGACTCGCTGCGCACCGGCCTTACCATGGCGCAGATCGGCGAGTTCTCGTTCGTGATCGCTTCGCTCGGGATTGCTGCGGGCGCGGTCGGCAAGTTCCTGTACCCGCTCACCGTGACCGCGGCGGTCCTGTGCATGCTGGTGTCGCCGCTGCTGCTGATGGCCGAGCCGCTGATGATCGGCGTGTTGCGGCGGATGACGCCGGCGGCGGTGCGCTCGCTGGCGCTCGGCTATCACGAGTGGCTGGGTGGTACGGCCGCGGCGGAACGCGACGTGATGCTGGCGAGGATGCTTCGTCGTCTCCTGTGGCACATCGCGGTGAACCTGATCCTGGTGTGTGCCGTGTTCGCGATCTGCGCATTCGTCAGCGCGATGGTGCCGCGCTGGTGGCCGCAACTGCCGCTGTCGTCGGTGGTGCGTCGTTCCCTGATCTGGGCGGCGGCGCTGTTCGTGTCACTGCCGATGCTGGTCGCGGTGTACCGGAAGGCCGATGCGCTCGGGATGCTGTTGGCCGAGCTCGGCATCAGCGAACAGGTCCACGGCGTCCGTACAGCCGGGCTGCGCCGGGTGCTCGGCAAGCTGGTGCCGCTCGGGACACTCGCCGGAATGGCTTTGCTGGTCAGCGTGCTCGGCAGCAGCATCCTGCCACCGCGGGGCGTGCTGATCGCGCTGCTCGCAATCGGCGCGTTCACGGCGTGGTTCCTGTGGGGTTCGCTGGTGCGGGTGCACGCACGCATGCAGGCGACGCTGCGCGACCTGATCGAACAGGATCCCGCATCCCTGCCACGCGAGTGAGCGCGCGTCCTTTCCCATTGGTCCAGGGCCGCCTGATCCTTCGGGCGATCACCTGTACGATCCCGACCCACGACGACTCGTGCCCAGGGCGTCGGCAAACATTGCACTTGGAATGGCCCCCGGAGTCTGGAGAAAATCCAGCAGGAATATGCGCTTGGGCGCGTCCGGTACGCAGCGATCCCGACATCGTTTGTCGAGATCGTTTACACGTTCCCCATCCCGCGTCGGACTGCGGCTCGCAAGTCTCTGAAACACTGGCAGATTGATTTCCCTCGAAACTGGCACGCGATTTGCTGTATCTACGCTGCAGGGGAAGCATTCGCACGACGAAGCTTCCGGAGTCAAAATCATGATTAAACAAGCCATGAACAAGAAACGCGTGATCTTCGGGTTGGTCTCCGCGGCAGCCTTGGCGCTGTTCGTACAGGCAGGCCCGGTATTCGCATCTCCAGTGACGATCAACGTGGACCAGGTGTTCACCGGTGCCACGCCCGATGGCTCGCCGCCCTGGCTGGTGGCGACGTTCAACCAGACGGGCTCGAACACCGGAACATTGACCCTGACCTCGCACCTGAGCGGCTCGGACTTTCTCCAGGGCCTCAACAGCTCCGGCGGCACTGTCGGCTGGGCTTTCTACCTGAATCAAACGGTTTCCGCGATGAGCTGCACGTTGGGCACCTGCGCCAACAGCAACAGCGGGTTCGATGCAGGCGGCTTCAACACCGGGCCGGTCGGCGACATCTTCAACCTCGGCTTCGGCTGGGGCCCCAGCGGTCGGTTCCAGGCGGGCGACAGCGCCGTCTATGACCTGACTTTTGCCAGCGCCCTGTCCGGAAACCCGTTCGTACCCAATGGTGATGGTTGGGTTTCCGTCGCGCACGTGCAGGGAATTGGCACCCGCGACGACAGCGGATGGATCGTGGCGGGGCCGTCTGTTCCGGAGCCCGCGGGTCTGGGAATGTTCGGACTGGGCACCTTGTTGGTCGGATTGTTTGTCGGTTTGCGCCGCCAGATGCATTGACCGACGGTGTCCCGCAGCGAATGAAAACAATCCCCGGCAACGGGGATTGTTTTTTTGTGGCCGGAGACTTGCCCGTCGCCCGGTGAAGGCATCAAGTCGAATGGACACGGTGGTCCGGGGGGCGCATGGAGCGCGGCTGCCCGATCGGGCGGGCGGCGGGACCGGATTTCCAGGCTGGGTCTCCCCTCGCATTGCGGCCGGCGCAACGCGGTGTGTCGGCGAAGCCACGGGGAGATTTGCGGCGGTATTGGCGCTGGGGCCTGGACGCGGGGCACGGCAACCAAGGCCTGGTGCCCGGCCCGACACCACCGTTGCGGAAGCGAAGCTTGCCGTCGGCAGAGTTTACATTAGGGGCGCAGTCCGTCTGGATAGTCACGAAAAAACAGATACCTGCGTGTATGGTACGGGAAATGCTTGGAGTGGACCGCCGTTCCAGCCGGCCTCGGCCGCCGGCAGTTGACCGATCCACTTGACCTTCCAAGACAGGGGGAATTCTTCATGCATCGTGCAGCCATGATGATCGCCGCTGCGCTGGGCCTTGCCACGTTCGGCGCAGCCCACGCAACGGTCGTCACCTATCCCGATTTCACCGATACGAGCGGTCTCACAATGAAAGGCGACACGGCAGCCGTCGGCTCCGTGTTGCGCATCGTGCCGGCGCTGGGCAGCCAGAGCGGTGCCGCCTACAGCACCACGCCGATCACCCTCGGGACCAACGCGACTTTCAGCACGCAGTTCCAGTTCCGGTTCACGAACCCGGGTGGCTGGGACCCTGCCGACGGCATCACCTTCGTGCTCGCCGCCAGCCCCGATGCCCTCGGCAGTGGTGGCGTGGGGCTTGGCTACGGCGGCGTTCCGGACAGTTTTGCGGTCGAGTTCGACACCTACAACAACGGCTCCGCCGACGACAACAGCAGCAATCACATTGCGATCGACGCCGATGGTCTTCTCGGAACCACGGCCCAGGCCAACGTCTATGGCAATGGATCGTGCGGCTTCCCGAGCGGTGGTTTCCCTGTTCAAGATGATTACGCCGTGGACGGGTGCATGGCCAACGGCCATGCCTGGACTGCGCTGATCACCTACGACGGCGCCACCAGCTTGCTGAACGTGACCGTGACCGACCCCGACGAGCCCGGCGCGTTTCATGCGATCAGCGACTACTCGATCGACATCAGCGGGTTCCTGGGAACCAATACGGCGTACGTCGGGTTCACCGGTGGCACCGGCGCCGGATGGGAGAACGAAGACATCCTCGACTGGACATTCGCCAATACGGCGACGTTGCCGGCACCACCACCGACCGGGGTGCCGGAGCCCGGGAGTCTCGGGATGCTCGGCCTCGGGCTGCTCGGGCTGGGCATGGGCGCATGGGCGCGCCGTCGGCACGCAGCAGCATCAGGAGTGTGAAGGATTGCCCGCCACGGCGACACGCTGTGATGGGAACCCATTGCGCCCCAGGGTGCCGCCGGGAGACGCCGGTGGCACCTTGTCGGATCGAGTGAGGGTCGATTTGCGCCCGCAGACGGCCCGCCTGGCTGTCGAGGCGGGGGGCATACTCCCGCCATCCATGGCGCTCGCCCTTCGGGCCATCGGCTACGCCGATGTTCACTCCGGCATCCTGCCTTCGTAGTCGAACCCCCTGCAGGGGTGTCATTTCTCTGCCCGAGCCAAACAAAAACGGCCCGCACAAGGCGGGCCGCTTCTGTCTGGTGGAGGCGGGGGG
>JAICJG010000086.1 GCA_025928585.1 Rhodanobacteraceae bacterium | reverse complement strand
TTGTCGATCAGCAGCAGCATCGGATCGTCACCTGAAGGAAAGTGATCATAATGTCCGGCATGCGGTTTCGCACCCCTGGACGGAAATCCGCCAGTTGCGCTGGATCAAGATGCGAGCGCGCCGCCCCGCTACACCGGCGCCCATGCACGCCGCTTTTCTCCAGCGGGATCCTGACCCCGCCGTGGCCTTTCATGTCCACGGCCTCACCAAGATCTATCGTTCGGGATCCGTCGAGGTCCATGCGTTGCGCGGCATCGACCTCGACATCTACCAGGGCGAGATGCTCGTGCTGCTCGGGCCGTCGGGTTCGGGCAAGTCAACCTTCCTCAACATCCTCGGCGGCGTCGACCGGCCAACGGCCGGCGAGGCGCGCTTCCGCGACCACGAGCTGACCCGCATGAGCGAGCGCGAGCTGACGCGCTACCGCCGCGAGCACGTCGGCTTCGTGTTCCAGTTCTACAATTTGATCCCGAGCCTCACCGCGCGGGAAAACGTCGCGCTGGTGACCGAAATCGCGAGCCGCGCCATGGCGCCGGCGGAAGCGCTTGCGCTCGTGGGCCTTGCGGACCGCGCCGACCATTTCCCGGCCGAACTCTCCGGCGGCGAACAGCAGCGCGTCGCGATCGCCCGCGCGATCGCCAAGCGGCCGGAAATCCTCCTGTGCGACGAACCCACCGGGGCGCTCGATTCGCCCACCGGCGTGATCGTGCTGCAGGCGATCGAGCGCATCAACGCCGAGCTCGGCACGACCTCGGTGGTCATCACCCACAACGTCGTGATCGCGGACATGGGACATCGCGTCGCGTCGTTCGCGAACGGGCGCATCGCACAGGTGGTCGTGAACCCGCACCGGCAACCGGCCGGTTCGCTCCGGTGGTGAGCGTGCGTGCCCTCGACCGCAAGCTGCTGCGGGACCTGTGGCATGCGCGCGGCCAGGCCGCCGCGATCGCCGCGGTGATCGCCTGCGGCGTCGCGATCGTGATCATGACCTTCGGCGCCATGACCTCGTTGCGCGACACCCGCGACCGCTATTACGAGCGTTACCGCTTCGCGGACGTGTTTTCGCAGCTGCGGCGCGCACCGCTGCCGGTGGCAGCCAGGATCGGCGATATCCCCGGGGTTGCGGAATGGGAGACCCGGATCACCCGCTACGCGGCGCTCGACATTCCGAGGGTGCCGCAACCGGCGGCCGCGATGCTGGTGTCGCTGCCCGAGGGCGGCGAGCCGCGACTCGACCGCATCGCGCTGCGCCAGGGCCGCCTGCCCCTGCGTGGACGCGACGAGCTGGTGATGAGCGAGAACATGGCCCAGGCGCTCGGCTACGCACCGGGCGACCAGCTCGCCGTGTTGCTGAACGGGCGCAAGCGCGCGTTCACGCTCACCGGCGTGGCGCTCTCGCCCGAGTTCGTCTACGTGCTCGCACCCGGCCAGCTCATGCAGGACGACCGCACCTTCGGCATCCTCTGGATCGACCGCCCGATCATGGAGGCCGCCTACGACATGAAGGGCGCCTTCAACGATGTCGGCCTGCGGCTGGCACCGGACGCGTCGGAGCCGGACGTAATCCGACGGCTGGATTTGCTGCTGGCACGCTATGGCGGCACCGCGGCCTATGGCCGCGCGGACCAGCTCAGCAATGCCTACCTCGACCAGGAACTCGCGCAGCTGCGCACGATGGCGCTCGTGATCCCGCCGATCTTCCTCGCGGTCGCGGCGTTCCTGCTGCACATGGTGCTGTCGCGCCTCATCGACACCGAGCGCGAATCCATCGGCCTGCTGAAATCGTTCGGCTACAGCCACCGCGAGGTCGGCGTGCATTACTTGAAATTCTCGCTCGCCATCACGGCGCTCGGCGTCGCTGCCGGCTGCGCGGCCGGCCTCTCGCTCGGCCACTGGATGACCACGATCTACCAGCAGCATTTCCGCTTCCCGTTCCTGCGCTACGAAACCGACCCGGCCGTGCTGGCGGCGGCGGTCGCGCTGTCGTTCGCCGCGGCGATCCTCGGCACCTGGGGCGCCCTCGCGCGCGCGGTACGACTGGCGCCGGCCGCCGCCATGCAGCCCCCGGCACCGACGACCTACCGGCGCACCCTGGTGGATCGCCTGCGGCTCGGCCGGCTGCTGTCGATGCCGACCGAAATGATCCTGCGGCACATCGAACGCTGGCCGCTGCGGGCGCTGCTCACGGTCTTCGGAACCGCGATGGCGGTGATGCTGCTGGTCACCCTGTTCTTCTTCTTCGACTCACTCGACGAACTGGTCGACGGGTTCTACTTCCGCGAGAACCGGCAGGACCTCGTGATCGGGCTAGTCGACCCGCGCCCCGACACGGCGCGCTTCGAGATCGCGCGCCTGCCGGGCATCCGGGCCGTGGAGCCCGTCCTGCAAGTTCCGGCGCGGCTCATGCACGGCCATGTGAGCCAGCGGACGGCCATCTCCGGCCTGAGTCACGACACGGCATTCCGGACGTTCCGGGACGCGGCGGGACGCGGCTTCACCCTGCCCCGCTCGGGCATCGTGCTGTCGGAGAAATTGGCGGACCTGCTCGGGCTCCACGGCGGCGACGAGGTGCGGGTGGAAATCCTCGAGGGCGCGCGGCGCCAGGCGGCGTTGCCGGTGGTCGCCGTTACCTCCGAACACGTCGGGCTGGCCGCCTACATGGACCGGCGCGCGCTCGCCGGGTTGGCCGGCGAGCCAGGCGCGCTCACGGCCATCCAGGCGCTGGTCGATTCCGCGGCGCGCGCCGAATTGATGCAGCGCCTCAAGGCCATGCCGGCGGTCGCCAGCGTCTCGACCCGCGAACAGGCAATCACTGCGCTTCGGGAAACCATGGCGCGCAGCATGACCATCGTGATCGATTTCTACATCGCGCTCGGCGCCGTCATCGCCTTCGGCGTCGTGTACAACGCGGCCCGCATCTCGCTGTCCGAACGCGGGCGCGAACTGGCCAGCCTGCGCGTGCTCGGCTTCACGCGTTCCGAGGTGAGTTACGTCCTGCTCGGCGAGCTCGGCTTGCTGGTACTGCTCGCCCTGCCGTTCGGGTGCGCGCTCGGCCGCGGCCTGGCCTGGGCCACCGCGCGCGCCATGGAGACCAAACTTTTTCGTATCCCGTTCGTGATGCGGCCCTCGACCTATGGCGTCGCCATGAGCATCGCGCTCGCCTCGGCGGCGGTCTCCGCCGCGATGGTCGCTTGGCGCATCCACCGGCTCGACCTGATCGCGGTCCTGAAGACCCGGGAATGAACATCTCACCGGCCATCCGCCGCGCACTCCTCGCCTCCGTACTCACGCTGGTCGTGGCCGGGGCCCTGGCATGGAGCTTCTGGCCGCGTCCGGTGCCGGTCGAAACGGCCGAAGTCACGCGCGGCCCCATGGCGGTCGAGGTAACGGACAACGGCCGCACCCGCGTCCGCGAAATCTACAGGCTGTCCGCGCCGGTCAGCGGCAGGCTGCTGCGCGTGGAGGTGCATGCCGGTGACGAGGTGGTCGGCGGCAAGACGCACGTCGCCGAACTGCAGCCGGTTCCACCGAGTTTCCTCGACGTGCGCACCCGCGCGCAGGCAGCGGCGGCGGTGGAAGCCGCGCAGGCAGCACAAACGCTGGCAGCGGCGGAAGTTCGGCGCCAACGGGCGCAACTCGAATTCGCGACTGCGGATTACCACCGCTCGCTCGCACTCGCAGGGATCAACGGCATCAGCCGTGCGGACCTCGAGCGCGCCAAACTCGGCCGCGACACCGCTGCGGCCGCGCTCGCCTCCGCCGAAGCCGCACTGAGGGTGAAACAGTCCGATCTCGCCGCCGCGCGCGCGCTCCTGATCGATCCGGGGAATTCCGGCCACGCGGCTGACCGCGACAGCATTCCGCTGGTCGCGCCGGTATCCGGTTCCGTGCTGCGGGTCGCGAGCGAGAGCGAAGCGGCGCTTCCCGCCGGCGCTCCGATCCTGGAAGTCGGCGATCCGCGCAAGATCGAGGTGGTGGCGGAACTGGTTTCCGAAGATGCCGTGAAAGTGCGGGCGGGCGATCCCGCCACGATCACCGATTGGGGCGGGGCCGCGCCGCTCGCGGCGCGCGTCCGGCGTGTCGAGCCCTCCGGCTTCACCAAAGTTTCGGCGCTGGGCGTGGAGGAGCAACGCGTGAACGTGCTGCTCGACCCGGCCGGGCAAACCGAACAGTGGTCGGCGCTTGCCGACGGCTTCCGGGTGGTCGTGCACATCATGATCTGGGACAAGCAGGACGTGGTCCGGGTACCTGTGTCCGCCCTGTTCCGGCAGGGCAACGGCTGGGCGGCATTCGTGCTCCACGGGCAGCGGGCGGTGCGTACCGGAATTGCGGTGGGCCACGCCAACGACGAAGTGGCGGAAATCCTCGCGGGCCTGCGCGCCGGCGAGCAGGTCATCATCCACCCGAGCGACCGGGTCCGCGACGGCGTGCGGGTGCGGGCGGAGCCGCCGGCAGCCGAATAGCCGCGCCATCGCGGGTGACGTCGCCAGCTTCACGTCCGGTGCAAGCGGGCCTGGATATCGTAAGGGCATGGACCTGGCAGCCCGGCTGGCATCGACCGGCGGATCGGTGCACGGTCAACGCGATGTGGATGCGCGAAGGCAAGCACGTGAATGAAGGGCGGCAAAGACTCGGCTCGATTGCCCGCGCGCTGGTGGCGGCGGGGATAGGCATCGCCATGCCGGGCTGTTCGACGCTCGGCTATTACGCCCATCTCGCCCAGGGCGAGATCGGCATCCTGCGTGCACGCCGGCCGATCCCGCAGGTGATCGCCGATCCGCAAACCAGGCCTGCGCTGCGCGCGCGACTGCAACTGGCGATGAGTGCCCGCGCGTTCGCATCCGGGACGCTCAAGCTGCCACGCAACAAGAGCTACACGACGTACGCCGACATCCACCGTGCGTTCGTGATGTGGAATGTATTCGCGACGCCGGCGTTGTCGCTGCAGCCGGTCGAGCATTGCTTCCTGTTCGCCGGCTGCGTGGCCTACCAGGGCTTCTACCACAGGGATCGTGCCGAGGCGCTGGCGGACAAGTTGGCCAAGCAAGGCGATGACGTGTGGGTCGGCGGCGTGCCGGCGTATTCGACGCTCGGGCACTTTGCCGATCCGCTGCTGAGCACGATGGACCACTGGAGCGACGACGAGATGGTCGGGACCATCTTCCACGAGCTCGCGCACCAGGAGTATTACGTCCCGAACGACACCGCGTTCAACGAATCGTTCGCGACCTTCGTGGAGCGCGAGGGACTTCGCCAGTGGCACGCCGACAATGACCTGCCACCGCCCGATCCGACCGCTGCCCGGCGCCGGAAGCAGTTCACCGAGCTGGTGCTGGCGACGCGCCGTAAGCTCGAGGCACTCTACGCGAGCGATCTGCCCGACCCGGCGAAGCTGCGCCGCAAGCACCGGGCGTTCGACGAGATGCGTCGGCAGTACCGGGATCTGCGCGACAGCCAGTGGCACGGCAGCCATGCGTACGACCACTGGTTCGCGACGTCGATCAACAACGCGAAACTGTTGCCGTTCGGGCTGTACGATCGCGGCGTGCCCGCCTTCGCCGCGTTGTTCGACCGCTGCGGACGCGACTGGACGCGCTTCTACGCGGCGGTTCGGAAGCTCGGCAGCGAACCCGCGGAGCAGCGCGACGCGTTCCTCGGGGGCGGAACCCCGGGGACCGCAGCTCCCCCTCCCTGATCCAGGTCAAGATGCCGCGCGTCTGGGCGGCGCATGCTCGGTGCCGCTCCCATCGCCCACGGACCCGCATGAACGCGACTGCCGAAACCCCGACCTACCAGGCCTACCCGTTCGACGCGCGCGCCATCGCGCACCGCTTCCGCCATTCGGCCATCTTCGGTGCGCTGGACGCGCTCGAAATCGGCGAAGCCATGCGCTTCGTCAACGACCACGACCCGATCCCGCTGCTCGCCCAGATGCGCCAGCGCTACGGCGGCCGGATCGACGTGATCTACCAGCAGCGGGGCGGCGACGGACCCGTGGTGATCGACTTCGTGGTGACCGACTGATGGGATTTCCGGATTTCTTTGCCGAGGTACCGGCGCTGCGCCTGCACGACGCGCTCGCGGAGCTCCTGGGCGCATCGCCCGACGGCATGATCGAGTACCACTACGCCGACGCGGTGAGGCTGGCCGGGCACTCCTGCCCCACCGTCGCCGGCGGGTGGCTCAGCGCGCGCGCCGCGCTGCGCCACTTGTACCCCGACAGCGTGCCCGAGCGCGGAGGCATCAGCGTGTACCTGGACGCCGCCGAAGACGCGGGCGTCACCGGCGTGATCGGCCAGGTGCTGACGCTCGTCACCGGCGCCGCCGCCGCCAACGGTTTCCAGGGACTGGGCGGCCGCCACGCCCGCAACCACCTGCTGCACTACGCGCAGGGCGACGTCACCGGCGTGCGCTTCCGCCGCAACGACAACGATGCCGAGGTCGAGATCGAAATCGACGCCAGCTCGATACCCGCCGATCCGATGCAGCGACTGCTGATCCAGCTTGTGCTTTCCGGGCAAGCCGACACCGCGCAGCGTCGCGAGTTCGGCCGCGTATGGCAGGACCGCGTGCGGCGCATGCTGATCGACCACGCCGACGACCCGGCGGTGGTGAAGGTTCACGCGCTGGCGTGATTTCCCCTCTCCCATCGGGAGAGGGTGGCGCGCAGAGCCGGGTGAAGGTCCACACTCGAGCGCGCCATCAATTCGACTCGGCGTCCATGTCTTTTTCCGCGCCGTCCCACGGCGAGGGTCCCTTCCCGACATTGCCAAGAAGGAACACTAGGCGCCGGAGGCGGCGGCCTCGGCGACCGCCGATCGCCTCGACGCTCCTTGCCGCTTGCCGATCGTGCGCCGAGGCGAACAATTACCCGAGCAACCATCCCGTTCGGCGGGCGTCAGGTTGAATGTCCCCGCCAGAGTTTCCGTCAGTTCAGTGATGGTTGGTGACTTTTTGCCGAACGACAGGCACCCGCGCGCATTGGATGCGCGCGGAAACCAGACAGGGGATGTCGAGTTGGAACAACGCGCAAGCGCGTACCCTCACCCGTCCTTCGGACACCCTCTCCCGCAGGGAGCGGGGACAGCGCAGACATCACAGCCCTCGCACGGCCTGAGCCACGGCGCGGAACAGCGCGCGGCCCTTGTTCATCGTCTCTTCCCATTCGGCGGCCGGGTCGGAGTCATGCACGATGCCGGCGCCGGCCTGCACGTGCAGCCTTCCGTCCTGGATCACCGCGGTGCGGATGGCGATGGCGGTGTCGGCATCGCCCCACCAGCCGATCCAGCCGATCGCACCGGAATAGATGTTGCGCTTGAAGGGTTCGAGTTGCTGGATGATTTCGATCGCGCGGATCTTGGGCGCGCCCGAGAGCGTGCCGGCGGGAAACGTGGCGCGCAGGACATCCATGTAGCTCGTCCCCGTGCAGGCGATGCCTTCCACCTGCGAAACGATGTGCATCACGTGCGAGTAGCGCTCGATCGCGAACGCGTCGCTGACGCGCACGCTTCCGGTTTCGCTGACACGGCCGACGTCGTTGCGGCCGAGGTCGATCAGCATCAGGTGCTCGGCGCGTTCCTTGGGGTCAGCCAGCAATTCCTGTTCGAGCGCGGCGTCTTCGGCAGGGGTCGCCCCACGCCGGCGGGTGCCGGCAAGCGGCCGGACGATCACCTTGCCGTCCTTGAAGCGCGCCAGGATTTCCGGCGACGAACCGACGATCTGGGTGCCGTCGAGGTCCACGAAATACATGTACGGCGAGGGATTCAATGCGCGCAGCGCCCGGTAGACATCGACCGGCCGCGCACGAAACCCGACCCCGAGCCGCTGGGATGGCACCACCTGGAACACGTCGCCGGCGCGGATGTGTTCTTTGCAGCGCTCGACCACCGCCTCGAACGCCTCCCGCGTGAACGAGGATTTGAAATCCTGCTCGTCGAGCAGCGCGCCCTGCGCGATCTGCGGGTAGCCCGCACCACCCTGGCGCAGGCGGTGCGCCAGGGCGTCGAGCCTGCGCTGCGCGCGCGCGTAGGCGTGGGGTCGCGCGGGATCGGCGTGGACGATCAGGTAGAGCCGCCCCTTGAGGTTGTCGAACACCGCGACTTCCTCGGCGAGCATCAGCAGCACGTCGGGCGTGCCGAGTTCGTCGGGCGCGTCGAAATGGGCCAGCCGCGGCTCGATGTAGCCGACCGTCTCGAACCCGAAATACCCGACCAGTCCGCCGGTGAAGGCCGGGAGGTCCGGCAGGTGCGGCACCTGGTATTGCATCCGCAGCGCTTCGATTTCGGCGAGTGGATCGGCCACGTCCCGGCTCTCGACCGCCACGCCGTCCTCGCTCACGGTCAGCGTGTGTCCGCGGAATGCGAACACCCGCCGCGCGGGCAGGCCGATGATCGAATAGCGCCCCCAGTTCGCGCCGCCCTCGACCGATTCGAACAGGAAGGTGTAGGGGCCGTCGGCGAGCTTCAGGTACACCGACAATGGCGTATCGAGGTCGGACAGCACCTCGCGCACCAGCGGGATCCGGTTGTGGCCTTCGCGCGCCAGCGCGTCGAATTGGTCTTGATCGAGCACGGAACCCTTCCCTCGGGAAAAGCGCATTCTAGGGATGGGCGGCCACGGTGTCGCGACCGGAGCGGCTGTTGGGGAAAGTCAGGCCATGGAGGGGCCGTTCTGGATTTGCAAAACCCGGATCATCACACTCCGCAAATCCGCTGAACGAGGAAGCATTCATGGACGAATGCACCAATACGTGGAAAGTCAGGCCACCGAAGGGCGATCTGGTCTCCCATACCGCGGCGAGTCTGCAAAACCCAACACTCCGCAACGCCGCGTTCATGGACGAACACAAGACTATTCCCGCCGCATCCCGCGCAACTCCATTTCGAAGGTGACCCCGTCCGGATCGTTGCGCGCCGAGACCTTGCCCTGGTGCAGCTCCGCGACCAGCCGCACCACGTACAGCCCGAGCCCGAGGTGCGGCGTTCCGGCCCGCGCGCCGCTGCCGCGCACGCTCACCAGTGAGTCGAACAACTGGCCCTGCATCGATTCCGGCAACTGCGAGCCGCGATTGGAAACCGCGATCCGTGCGTGCCCCGACTCGGCAGTGTCGAGTGCGATCCGGATCCAGCCATCCGGCGGCGTGAACGAAAGCGCATTGTCGAACAATTTGTCGAGCGCCTGCGCGATCAGTTCCGGGGCCCCGTACAGCGGCACCGGGTGCCCCGGGATCGAGCAGGCGAGCTCGCGCGCGCCGGCCAGCGGTCGGTAGGCCTCGACGCAGCCGCGCAGCACCTGCGCAAGGTCCATGTCCTCGCCATCGGCCGAGGCCATCGCGCGCTCCATGCGGCTGGCCTCGCTCATCGCGCGCACGATGGTGCCGATCCGCGCCGCGCCATCGCGGGCCCGCGCCAGGTACGGCAGGGCCTCGCGCGGCAAATCCGCGTGCTCGAGGTTCTCCAGCGAGGAACGCACGATCGCCAGCGGCGTGTTCAGCTCGTGCGACAGGTTCGACGCGAGCTTGCGCAGGTACTCGGTGTAGGTCCCGACCGATTCCAGCAGGCGCGACAGGCTGCGTGCGAGATCACCGAGTTCGTCGTGGTCCTCGACCAGCGGCAGGCGCGCGGTGGCAAGGCCTTCGTGGTGCTGGGCGTGTTCGGCCGCATAGCGCAGGCGTCCGATCCTGACCGACAACCAGGTGGCGAACGCAAACAGCACGGCGCCGGCGATCAGCAGCACCGCGATACTCGCGAGCATCAGGCCGAGCAGCGCGCGATTGGTAAGCAGCGGCAGCGCCTGGCTCGACTGTTCCAGCACCAGCGCGCCGCGGTTCTGGCCGCGCACGTCGAGCGGCACCGAAACGGTGAGCACCACGCTGCCTGGAACATCGCCGCCCCGCCAGTTCGCGGTCGCCTGGCCGTCCAGGGCCTGTTGCACATCGGGCTCGGACAACCTCGGAATGTCGCGCGGCAGGTGCTGGCGCCGGTCGAGGGAAGGCACCACCAAGAGGTCCGAGAGGACGCCCTGCATCCACGGAAAGCGGCTCGGCTTGGGCTTCGCCGAATCGAGCATGCTGCCGCCTTCGCCGATCACCCAGCCGTCGGCACCCAGCAGCCGCACCCGCACACCGCTCGGGGCGAGCTGGGTGAGGTCGTTCGACAATGCAGGCGACAGGCTGAGCAACGGCCGCACGTCCGGTTTGCCACCCCCGAAGCTGTTGGGCGCGTTGGCATCGAAGACCCCGATTCCGAGGCGGTCGGGCGCCTGTGCCCGCGGCATGCGCAGCTCGATCTGGTAGCCCCCGGCGTCGTCCAGCCATTGGCCGCTGATCTCGTCCGGCAGGCCACGCACGCGCGGGTCGAGCGGACGCGCAAGGAACGCCCCCGCACTCGCATTGGCGAGCAGATAGCTGCGCTGGTGGGTCCCGCGCACCAGTTCCAGCACCACATGGTCGGCTTCGATCGCGGCGGGGTCGAGGGCATTCAGGCGGCTGGGCGTCGCGTCGGCGACGTTGACCCGCAGGTACAGCCAGGCCGGATCATTCGCCAACTGGACCTCGACGCCCGGCCATGGATGCTGCGCCCAGCTCGCCATCGACGACCAGTCGCGCTCGCTGCCATCGACCACGATCGGCCGCGTCGCCTGCTGGACATACCAGCTCGGCTCCGCACTCGGCAAATCGGCGCCCACCGCGACCAGCCCGCGGTCCAGCGCGAACGCAATCGCCAGCAACGCCTGTTCCTGGCTGTTGCGCAACAGGTGCTCCATCTGCCGCACGTACAGCCAGCCCGCCCACGGCAGCGCGAGGGTGGACAGCGCGACCAGCAGCAGTTTGCGGCGGAGGGTCATTGAAGCCGGGAGCAGGGGAGCAGGGGAGCAGGGAGCAGGGAGCAGGGAGCAGGGAGCAGGGAGCAGGGAGCAGGGAGCAGGGAGCAGGGAGCAGGGAGCAGGGAGCAGGGAGCAGGGAGCAGGG
>JAICJG010000040.1 GCA_025928585.1 Rhodanobacteraceae bacterium | reverse complement strand
CTGCTCGCGGGCTGGGGGGGGGCGGCGTTATGGGGGGTGTCGGGGGCGGGCGGGGGGGGTGAGCGGCGGCCGTTATCGCGGCGGCTCACCGCGGGACGGCGTCAGATACCTCGTCGCCCGCGCCCGAAGATCAGCGAGACGATGAACAGGATGACGAAGATCACGAACAGGATCTTGGCGATCGTGGCCGCGAGACCCGCGACGCCGAAGAACCCGAAAAACCCTGCGATCAGCGCGATGATGAGAAATACGATCGCGTAGTAAAGCATGCTGGTACTCCCATCCGTTCCGGCGACGGGTCCTTGCGACGAATGGACTGCGCGCGGGTGCCGGGGCCGCGCCCGTGGTAAAAAATTCCGGACATGCCATCCCTGGCTTGCCCGGAATCAACCGAATCGGCGCCATTGGCGGAGACCAAGCCGATTCGTTGCGGCGGCTCCTGCGCGCTGTTTCCTGGGGCGCCGGAGCCGCCGTTCGCGACGCGTCCTGTGTCGCGCGAGGTGCCATCGTCAGGCGGCATTCTGCCGCCCCGCGCGTCGCCGGCCGGGGTTACCGTCGGCGACGCGGGTGACCCGTCAGTGCTCCATGTTGTCGCTCTTGCCGCGCACCTTCAGGTTCGAAGTGTCCACGTGCTTGACCCCGCGCACGCGCATCGCTGCCCGGCGCGCCTTGGAGATGTCGCGGTGGGTGGCGACGGTGCCGCTGAGTGTTGCCGTTCCGTCGTTGAACGAGATGTTTACGTTGGTCGCCGTGATTCCGTGCGACGTCAGCGCGCGCTTGATCTTCTGCTCCGTCGTGCTGCTCGACATGTTGTCCATGTTGTTGGACATGGACGAACTGGTCTGGGAGCTGCTGCTCGTGTACGGCGAAGAACTCGGCGGCGCGGTCTGTGGCGTCGCCTGCGCGAACGCTGCCGTGCCGAACGAGGCAACGACGAGCGATGCGACTGCAGCTGCGATACGGGTTTTCATGGATGACTCCTTGTCTGGTTGGTCGGATTCAACGGTCTGGCTTTTGTTCGACATGCTGCTTGCGGCGATGCCCGCGTTGCGGATCCCGCCGCGCGAGAATCTCGTCCCGCTTGTGCGGATCGCGCAGGCGGCGTGGCGGCGAATGCCGCGGTTCGCACTGCGAAGGTTCGCGCCGGTACCTCATGTCGGGTGTCATGGTGACGGTGGTCCGATGAACATGCTGCGAACCGGACCGCCTGAAGGTGAACGGTCCTCGAATCGTCCTTCCGTGGAAGGCGTCGAAGTGGGCTTGGGATCCCCGGGAATCCCCGTACCGGCCCGCACATCGGTTGAAAGATGCCACGTGGCCGATACCGTGGCGCCTCCTTGCGCCAGCGGCGAACCAGCGCAACCTGCGGCCCGGCGAGGCAGCCGATCAGGCTTCGAAGTCCCGGATCTGGCGCCTGGCTTCATCGCGGGCGATGCCGTAACGCTCCTGCAAGCGGCCGACCAGGTATTCGGCGTTGCCGTCCGCGATCTTGAGGTCGTCGTCGGTCAGCTTGCCCCATCGGGCCTTGAGCTTGCCGCTGAGCTGCTTCCACTGGCCTTTGATCTTGTCATCGTTCATGACCTGTACCTCTCCTGCGTGGATAACGGAATAACGGCGGCGCCGCGGCGCGGCGCGGCCGACACGGGCATTTCGCTCTCGTGCATCAGGGATTCGATCCGGGCCAGCATCCGTTCGAGCTGGCCGAGTTCGCGATGCAGGTCTTCGGGCAGGCCCTGGACGCTACCGAGGAGCTCGCGGACGCGTTGCATCACGCGCGCTTCGCGCCGCGCGATGCGCCTCAGGCAACCCAGTTCGACATCGAGGTTGCTGACGGCGATCCAGCGTTCGAGGCGGGCCCCGAATCTCGCCAGTCGACGTGCGCCGCGGCGCGCGGTCACGCCGCCGGTACGGTCCATCTGCCAGGCGAGATGGTAGGCGATCGTTGCGTGCGAGTTGGCTACCCGCTCGACCAGGAACTTGAGGTGCGGGCTGATCAGCAGCGGCGCCAGTGTCGAATACACGAGTCGCGTGTCGTCGAGGTCCGCGACCAGTCTCTGGACCAGGGTGCACTCGGTGGAATCCATCATTCTGCTCCTTGCAAACCGAAGGCGGACGACAATCGACGGCGGCGGGTCCGTTGCGACCGCGCGATAAGGCGGTAGGCGTAGCGTTCCATTTCGAGCGCGCGCTGGTGGTGCGAGAGGTGACGCTGCGCGATGTGCGCAAGCCCGTGCCGGATGTTCGCCAGCAACGCCGCGGCCTCGCGCGCCATCGCGCGGTAGCGCTCACCTTCCAGAGGGTCGCGGGCCATCACGGCCGCCGCCGCGTGAAAACGTCGCTCATCCTCGATTACCGCCATCAGGTCGAGCACGTTCTCGCGGTCCACGTCCTGCGGCCGGCCGTCCAGGCCGAACCCGGCTTCGGGCGCCCCTCGGCTCCTGACGGAGCCACGATCCTTGTCCACCTCCACGGCTGCCTCTCCTTTGCCGGGCCGATCCGGCGAGCTTCCTCCGCCCTCCTGCGAATCGTTCAACAGTGCGCAGGTTCTCCCGACCGCACCGCGGATCTGGCCGCCCATGCTTCCGTGGCAGTGGCCGCGCGGAAGCCAATGGCCTGCCCGACGGGCGCCACCGAGCTGTGGATGCTGTATACCCGCTCCAGCAGCGCCGCGTAGCTGTCATCCGGGGGCAGGGAGGGGCGATCGAGGGCCGCGATGCCGAATGCTTGCCGGTTGCCGGGCTGGCGCTTGCGCGATTCCCAGGCCCGGATTTCCGAGAGCATCATGGCGTAGGCAAGCGAGCGCGCGCAGTGCCGCTCGCGGTAGGGGCCCTCCGATTGCCGTGCCGCACCATCATGAAATTCCCGCGCATCTTCCAGTTGTTCAACCAGAATGCACAGGTTGGAGGGAATCGCGTCCATCGATATCTCCCGGCGCTTTGGACGCACAGGTTGGCACGGGCGCGAGCCGGCTGTATGTACGGGTCCGCACATAATCCGTTCGGCTGGCAGACGGCTTTGTCAACGATGCGTGAAGCTCGCGACCCAGGCCAGCGCCGCCTTGCGGCAGTTCGTTGTGCTGGGGCGATCCACGGGTGCCGGTGTCGTGCAGACCGCGTAAGTATGGACGTATGGAAGTATGGACGTCCATACGTGGACCTGCAGTGTCCGCGTGAGGTTGCGTCCGCCGCGCGCACAGAGTACCGCGGGTGCCTGCCAGGTGCGTTGGACGATGCGACGGGAGGACCGAGGCAGCGGCTTCAGCCGAGCCAGCGCTGATGGCTGGCGCGGTTGGCGCGGTAGCAGCCGCAGGCCGCGCGTTCGAGGCCCGGCCGGTCGGTCACCGCGACATGTCCGCGGGAATAGCGGATACAGCCGAGCCGCTGCAGTGCCCCCGCCGCCTCGGTGACCCCGACCCGGCGCACGCCCAGCATCTGCGCGAGCGAGGCCTGGGTGAGGGCCAGCGATTCGCTGCCGGCGCGGTCCTGCGACATCAGCAACACGCGCGCGAGCCGCTGCTCGATCTTGTGCGAGGCGATGCAGGCTGCGTTCTGGACGAACCGCATCATCAACACGTACACGTAACGATTGAGCAGGCGCCGCAGCGCTCCATCCCGCCGGACCTCGCGGTGCAACGCGGTTGCGCTGATCCGGAGCGCGATGCCTGGACCCAGCACCAGTGCGCGCTCGCCGCATTCAGCGACACCCAGGGCCAGGGCAACGCCCAGCATGCCCTCGTTGCCGACCAGGTCGACTTCCATGCGTGAAGGGTGGAAGGTGCGCATCGACAGGCCGACGAATCCGGTCAGCGGAAACCAGGCATGCCGCATTCGCTGGCCGGGCTCGTGGAGGACCCGGCCCGGCGACAGATCGACCTGTTTTCCGGCTGCGAGCAAGCGCGTGCGCTCGCCGCGCGGCAACGCATCGATCAGGCGATTGCCGCAAGCGTGCCGGTCCGGCTCCACTCCGGGGTTGCCCGGCGGCGTTGCGGTGCGGACGGGTGCTGCCAAAGACATGGAATCTCCACCTCCGGGGAACCGGAAACGCTTCCGTGCGGAGGCTCGATGCACGGCCCGTGCCAGCGGTCGCGAAAAAGTTGGGGCCCCGTCGCGGATGCGAAGGACATTGCCGTGAGCGGTTCCGCGGAATGGAACGCTGCGTCCCCTCGAGGCGCGTGAAGGGCCGAGGGCTACCGGCGTCGCCATGAAGAGCCGCGCGGACCGATCGCTCGCCAGCCCTTATACGCCGTTGTCGCTCTTGCGGGGTGAATCAGCCACAACCGCGGGTGGCGCCATGGAATCCGGACGATCCGGGGCTCCGGACGGAATCCCGCCCGTACGTGCGAAATGTTCCCGCAGGCATCCACCGCAGCCGCACCACGGCAGGAGGCGTGCGAATTCGTGGCGTACCGATGCATAGCATTCGCAAGCGTGGCCCTCCATGCGCTGGCGGTCCAGCACCGTGATGTGACCGCGGCTGTAACGGATCACGCCCGCGCGCTGCAGTCGGCCCGCGGCTTCGGTCACGCCCTCGCGGCGTACCCCCAGCATGCGCGCGATCAACTCCTGGGTCATCACCATCTGGTCGGAGGGAAGCCGGTCCAGGATCATCAGCAACCAGCGGCACAACTGCTGGTCGATTGTGTGGTGGCGGTTGCACACCGCGGTCTGGCCGATCTGGACCAACAGCGCTTCGGTATAGCGCAGCATCAGTTGCCGCAGGATCCCGTCGTCCTCGAACTCCCGGCGCAACACATCGCCCCTGATGCGGCACACCGGCCCGGCTACCTGCACCGCTGCCTGGGTGGGCGCGGTGCTGCCGCCCGTGGAGAGGGAAAACCCGACGGCCCCTTCGACACCCACCAGCGCGATCGCGCCCGTCGCTCCCGAGTCCATCACGTACAGCTGCGATATCACGGCCCCGGCCGGGAAATACACCCACTTCTGCATCTGGCCGGGTTCATACAGGATTTCTCCCAGCCGCAGGCCAAGGGTCTGCAGGTGCGGAGCGAGTCGTTCGCGTTCCCTCGCCGGCAGCGCGGCCAGCAGCTCGTTGGATCTCGTGCCCGTGTGCGGGGCGCCAGTCATCCGTCGCACCTTCGTCTTCGAACCCGCATACCTTTTCCTCTCTCTTCCTTGGGGGGCGAACGGGCGACGCTGTCCTGGGGCATGGCGCGGACCCGCGTTGGTCCGGTTCCGGCCGGTTTTACCACCCCGTGACCCTTGTCCGCCAACCATCCCGGGTGTCGGTACGTTACCGCACATAGCACGATGAAGGATGAACCGCAGCGGCAGCGCGAGGTGAACCGGACCCAACGGCGAGTTGTCGCAGTTGACGGAACGATCCCATTTTGACGCAGCCAACACCCTCCGCCCGCGAGCATGGTTCCGACGCGCGGAGCCGGGGCATCGGCAGTCTCAGGAGAAGTACATGGCAGGGAAGAAAAAGGCGCGGGCCGCCCCTCGAAGCACCGCCGGCGCCGTGCGCAAGCAGCGCGAAATCCAGAACAGGATGGATCGCCGCGACGAGGAGCACGACTCCAGGTCCGGCCAGAAGAAAAGGGGTGCCGTCCAGGCCGGCGGGCGCAGGCAGCCCGTCGACCTGCCGGCGCAGCATCTCGCCAAACCGGGCCACGAGCACGCGCTGGAGGAGCAGCCGCGCTACCTCGCGCCCGACTACCGCGGCAGCGGCAAGCTCGCGGAACGCGTCGCGCTCATCACCGGTGGCGATTCGGGCATCGGGCGTGCCGTCGCGGTGCTGTTTGCCCGGGAAGGCGCGGACGTCGCGATCGTGTACCTCAGCGAGGACGAAGATGCGCGCCGCACGCGCGAAGCGGTCGAGCACGAGGGCCGCGAATGCCTGCTCATCCGGGGCGACGTGAAGGACCCGGTCTTCTGCTCGCAAGCGGTCGATCGCACCCTCGGCAAGTTCGGCCACCTCGACGTCCTCGTCAACAACGCCGCGTTCCAGGAACACAGCGAGAACATCGAGGACCTGAGCGAGGAACACCTCCAGGAAACGCTGCAGACCAACATCGGCGGCTATTTCCACATGGCGCGTGCGGCGGTGCCGCACCTGGGGGAAGGCAGCGCGATCATCAACACCGGTTCGGAGACCGGCCTGTTCGGAAATCCGATGCTGCTCGATTATTCGGCGACCAAGGGCGCGATCCACGCCTTCACGCGCTCGCTCGCAAAGAATTTGCTGAAGCGCGGCATCCGGGTGAACGCCGTGGCGCCCGGGCCGGTCTGGACGCCGCTCAATCCCGCCGATCGCCCGGCCGGCAAGCTTGATGAGTTCGGCCAAGGCAGCGCGATGGGCCGGGCCGCGCAACCCGAGGAGCTTTCGCCGGCGTATGTATTCCTGGCCGCGCCGTCGTGCTCGTCGTACATCAGCGGCAGCGTGCTGGAAGTGTTGGGTGGTCCCACAGGATGAATACCATGATGATGATGACCGATGGAGATCTTTGCACGCTGCGCTTCCGCTTCGACGGCGACGCCGACCGGGTGGGGACCCTGGTTTCGATGGTGCGTTCGATGGAGAACATCGATCGCGTCGTCGAAGTGGGAACCGATGTCCCGCACCTGCGCGACGACTCGAGCTCGGCAGGGCTGTCCGACGACCGCGGGGACTTCCACGACGTCGAAGTCCATGCGGTCGATCGTGACGCCGCCGAGCTTGCCCGCGACCTGGTCGAGGTCGCGGCGCGCGATCTCGGGGTGGTGGTCGAGTACGTCGACCGCTTCTGAGCGATCGCGGATCGCAGCGGATCCTGCTCGTCCGGCGGCCAGGCGACCGCTGCCCATGGCGGGCCGGCCAGTCTTGGGGTGCAGGGAAATTCCGCCTCCGCCGCGGGTGGCGATTTTTTTCACACCGCGGTCACGGCCCTTTGGCTAGCGTGCCGGAGCAAGCCCCTTTGAAGGGTGCTGTCCGGGAGCGCGCGCAGCATGGACGCATCGCTTTCACGCCGTCGTTTCCTCGAAGGAGTCGCCGTGGCGGTGCCCGGAATGGCGCTGCTCGGCTGCGGCGCGCGGGAACCCCACGCCGCCTTCGATGCCGCCAATGCGCCGGGCCCGCAATTCCTCACCCGCGAAGAGCTGGCCTTCGTCGATGCGGCGGTCGCGCGGCTGATCCCGGGCGACGCCAAGGAGCCGGGCGCAAGGGAAGCCGGCGTCGCGACCTTCATCGACCGTCAGTTGAGCGGGCCTTACGGACTCGGGCAAACCTGGTATCTCAGCGGTCCTTGGCCGACCGGTGACGAGCAGCAGGGTTACCAGTCGCGGTTCACGCCGGCGCAGATGTATCGCGCCGCGATCGGCGACATCCAGAAATATTGCCAGCGCCGGTACCGGAAGCCGTTCGAGCAGCTCGAGGGGGCCCAGCGCGACGAAGTCCTGCACGGACTCGAGGGCGGGCATATCGACCTGCCCAGCACCTCGGCCAAGCAGTTCTTCCAGATGCTTTGGCACAACACCCAGGAAGGTTTCCTCGCCGACCCGATGTACGGCGGCAACCGTGATTTCGCCGGCTGGAAGCTGATCGGATTCCCGGGCCCCCGTTACAACTACGTCACCGAAATCGAGCAGTACGGCAAGCCATACCGGATGCCGACGGTCGGATTGCGCGGGCGCGACCCGGGTGAGCGGGAGCCGGACTGATGGCGACCCGGCTCAAGGAAGTGGACGTGGTGCTGGTCGGGTTCGGCCTCACGGCGTCGATCCTCGCGCAGGAACTGACCGAGGACCGCGCGCTGCAGGTGCTGGCGCTGGAACGGGGACCCTGGCGCGACACGGTGCCGGATTTCTCGACCGCATGGATCCAGGACGAGCTGAAGTACGCCGTGCGCAAGCAGATGTTCGAAGACCCCGAGCGCGAAACGCTGACGTTCCGCAATTCGATGGACCAGCGCGCGCTGCCGATGCGGCACCTGGGATCGTTCCTTCCGGCCGCGGGCGTCGGCGGCGCGGCCGTGCACTGGAACGGGCAATACTGGCGATACCAGCCGGTCGACTTCATGCTCCGCTCGCATGTCGAGCAGCGCTACGGCAAGCAGTTCATTCCCGCGGACATGACGATCCAGGACTGGGGCGTCACCTACGAGCAGCTCGAGCCCTGTTACGACCGCTTCGAATACATGCTCGGGATTTCCGGCAAGGCCGGGAACCTCCAGGGTACGGTCCAGCAGGGCGGCAATCCCTTCGAGGGCCCGCGCCGGCGCGACTTCCCGAATCCGCCGCTGAAGCGCAGCTATCCGACCGTGCTGTTCGACAAGGGCGCGCGCGCAGCGGGCTATGAGCCATTCCCGTGCGCCGCCGCCAACACCTCGCGGCCGTACAAGAACATCTACGGCGTGCAGATGGGCGAGTGCACGTACTGCGGTTACTGCGAATGGTTCGGCTGCGGCAACTACTCGAAGGCGAGTCCGCAGACCACGATCCTTCCGGCGTTGCGCCGCAAGTCGAACTTCGAGTGCCGCACGCACTGCAACGTGACCCGGGTCAACCTCGATTCGACCGGCAGGCGCGCGACCGGCGTGATGTATGTCGACGCGCAGGGCCGCGAATTCGAGCAGCCGGCACAACTGGTGATCCTGTGCGCCTACGCCCAGCACAACGTCCGCCTGATGCTGCTCTCGGGCATCGGCAAGCCCTACGATCCGGTCGCCAATACGGGCGTGGTCGGCCGCAACTACGCGTACCAGATCATGTCCTCGGTCGACGTGTTCTTCAAGGAGATCATCAACCCGTTCATGGGGGCCGGCGCACTCGGCCAGGGCATCAACGAATTCAACACCGGCAATTTCGACCACGGGCCGCACGGCTTCATCGGCGGCGGCTACATCGCCCTGTGGACGACCGGCGGCCGCCCGATCCTGCAGCACTACCTTCCGGAGGGCACCCCGAAGTGGGGCGCCGGCTGGAAGAAGGCGCTGGCGGAGAATTACCTCAAGGCCTCGAGCATCCAATGCCACGGCAGCGTGATGAGCTACCGCAGCAACTATCTCGACCTCGACCCGACCTGGAAGGACGCCTACGGCAATCCGCTGCTGCGGCTCACGTTCGATTACCAAAAGAACGAGCACGCGATGTCGGACTTCCTCACGGACAAGGCGGTGTCGATCGCGAAGGCGATGGACCTGCGTTCGTACCACGCCAAGCAGCGCAAGGGTCACTATTCGATCGTGCCCTACCAGACCACCCACAACACCGGTGGCGCCGCGATGGGTTCCGATCCCTCCAACAGCGCGGTGAATCCGTACTTGCAGTCGTGGGATGTTTCCAATGTGTTCGTGATGGGCAGCAGCGTGTTTCCGCAGAACGGCGGGTACAACCCGACCGGTACCGTCGGCGCCCTGGCCTACTGGGCCGTCGATGCCATCCGGAACCGTTACCTCAAGTCGCCTGGGCCGCTGATGCAGGCGTAGGCAAGGAGGCCGACCGTGGGAAAATATCGCGCAACCGCTGTCGGCGCGCTCTGGTTCGCGTTGGCGTTCGCGGGTGCGCCCGCCCTGCCGGCGTGGACCGGCAACCATGGCGCGCCCCATTATTCCGAGATCGCGCGCGGCCGGTACCTGGTCAAGGCCGGGGATTGCGCCTATTGCCACACCGCGGACAACGGCAAGCCGTTCGCGGGTGGCCGCGCCGTGCCGACGCCTTTCGGGATCATCTACTCGACCAACATCACGCCCGACAAGGACACCGGGATCGGACGCTGGAGCGAGGCGGACCTGTACCGCGCGATGCACAGCGGGATCGACCGCCGCGGCAACCATTTGTATCCCGCGTTTCCCTATCCGTGGTACACCGAGGTGACCCCCGACGACGTCAAGGCCATCCATGCGTACCTCGCCACCGTCGAGCCGGTGCGCAAGCACGATCGTCCGCCGGAACTCTCCTGGCCCTTCAGCATGCGCAGCCTGATGGCGGTGTGGAACAAGCTGTACTTCGACGAAGGCACGTTCACCGGAAACCCGCGCAAGTCCGCACAGTGGAATCGCGGCGCATACCTGGTGGAAGGCCTCGGTCACTGCGGCGCCTGCCACACCCCCAAGAATTTCGCCGGCGCGACGAAGGCAAGCGACGCGTTCGAAGGCGGCTACGGCGAGCACGCATTCGCTCCCAGCCTCGCCGGCGGCCTGCGCGACGGGCTGGGCGGCTGGACGGCAGGGGAAATCGTCGAATACCTGAAGACCGGGTCGAACGCCAAGTCTTCCGCGGCCGGCCCAATGGCGGACGAAGTCTTGCATTCGACCCAGTATTTGTCCGACCAGGACCTCGCGGCGATGGCTGCGTACCTCAAGGGCCTGCCGAACAACGAATCGAAGGCGCCGGACGCTGCGACCGGCCAACTGGTGACCCTCGGGCGCGACGTGTATGCGGATGACTGCAGCGGCTGCCACCTGCGCAGCGGAGAAGGCCAGCCAGGCGTGTTCCCGCCGCTGAAGGGCAGTTCCGCAATCCAGGCGGCCAAGGCGGACACGCTCGTGCGGATCGTGCTCGACGGCGCGCAGGTGCCGCCGACGGCGTCGAAACCTACCGGCCTCGAGATGCCGAGCTTTGCCGAAAAGCTGGATGACCGGCAGGTCGCCGCGGTCGTCAGCTTCATCCGCAACGCGTGGGGCAACCGCGCCGCCACGGTGTCGCAGGGCGAGGTCGCCAGGATGCGCAGCCAGATGCACCAGGACGGTGGCGGCCCCTGAGCCACACGGCACCTGGATCGCGTATCAGGGTCGCGGCGGGCGCGCTGCACGGGTGGCGGAGCGGGGCGCGGGCGTGGGGTTCTCCGGAACCCCCGCTTCGCAATTCGATCACTGGGCGTTCACGGCGGCAGTGGCAGCCTGTTGTTTGCTGCGTACGATCTTCACCGACCAAGCGGAAGGAATCCCACCATGTCACGATCCCTCATGCAACGCCTCGCCCTCCCGTCTGCGATCGTGGTCGCGATCGCCACTGCCGCGGGCTGCTCCGGCGGCAACAACGGCAACAACAATCCCGCGCAGGGCACCAGCACCGCGCCCATGCCCGCGGCCCCGGCGCCGACGACCTCCGCCGGATCGCCTGTCTACAACCCGGCCGCCCCGGTGACGGCCGCATCCGCCGCGCCGGGCGCGACGGCGATGGCGCCCGGCATGGCGTCGACCTCCGCGATGGCGAATGGGGGCGACTTCGCATCCGAGGCCGCGCGCGCCGGCATGCTCGAAATCAAGCTGGCGGACCTCGCGCTCCAGAAGAGCCACAACTCGCAGGTCAAGTCGTTCGCGCGCGAGATGAAGCAGGACCACACCCAGGCCGATCAGAAGCTGAAGCAGGCGGTGGGATCCGGCCAGCAACTTCCCACCGAGCTCGACGCGGACCAGCAGCAGCAGGTGAGTTCCCTCCAGTCCAAGAGCGGCACGGCGTTCGACAAGGCCTACGCCGACCAGGCGGTCCAGGATCACCAGAAGGCGGTTTCGCTGTTCGAGAATGCATCGACCAACGCGTCCACGGAGCAGTTGCGGAGCTACGCCTCGAAGACCCTGCCCACGCTGAAGGACCACCTGAAGCGTGCGCAGCAACTGCAGTCGAAGGTGGGCGGCTGAGCGAATCGGACGGCTTTCCGTCCCGATGATTGGAAACGCGTGACCGGCCACGATGGCCGGCCATGCGTGCATGGTGCGCCCGCCGCGCCGGGAAAGCTCGGGCCAGCGTCTCCCCATCGTCGCCCCGGCGCAGGCCGGGGCGCAGCTTGATTCCCATCGCAGCAGAGACCGCAATGTCGTCCGGCTGGATACCGGCCTCCGCCGGCATGCCGAGCATGATCTGGGCTCGCGACGCGATCAGCGCCCGGAATGCCGCATGATCGCCTCCAGGTCCTGCTTCACGTCGCCGAAGCCTTCCCATGGATCCTTGCGAAGCCGTCCCGCCCGCTGGCGCGCGGAACGGATGTCATAGTCGCCGCCGCCCTTGAGCTTGCCGAGCTCGGACCAGCGCAGCGGCACCGCGACCGGCGCGCCCTTGCGCGCGCGCAAGGAATAATTGGCGATGCTGGTGGCACCGCGGCTGTTGCGAAGGTAATCGATGAAGATGCGTCCGCGCCGGATCCGCTTGGTGGATACGGCGACGAATTCCTGCGGATGCAGTTCCGCGATCGCCTTGGCGAAGCCCTGCGTGAAATCCTTGACCAGGTTCCACGGACACGGCGGGTCGAGCGGAAGCACGACATGCAATCCCTTGCCGCCGGTGGTGCGCAGGAACGACTGCAGTCCGGCCTCTTCCAGCAGTTGGCGCACCAGGCGCGCCGCGGCCACCACGCGTGACCAGTCCACATCCTCGCCGGGATCGAGGTCGAACACGATGCGATCGGCGCGGTCGGAATCGTGCGCCGTCGCGCCCCAGGGATGGAATTCGAGCACGCCGAACTGCACCAGTTCCATGACGCTGTCGGCATCCTTCAGATAGAGATAGATCGCCTGCGCCCCCGATTCCTCCTTGAGCTTCACGGTGCCGACGCGGCTCAGGCCCGCCAGCTCGTGCTTCTGGAAAAAGCACTGTCCGGCGATTCCCGATGGACAGCGGATCACGGACACCGGCCGTTCGAGCACGCCCGGCAGGAAATGCTCCATCACCGCCGCGTAATAGTCGGCGACGTCCTGCTTGGTGACGCCGTCGTCCGGATAGACGATGCGGTCCGGGTGGGTGATGTGGATGGCGGACGCGCGTTTGCGCGACCGGCTGGAGCCCGCCCGCGCAGGCGCCGAATCCGCTGGCGAGCGGTCCGAGTCGCGAAGGTCGTCCGGCGATTTGTCCCGGCGTAGCGTTTTCAATGAAGGTTGCCTCAAGAGTCCCTGGTTGCCGATGCCGCGGTAGTACACCTCCGCCACCGCCCGCGGCGCCACCCAGCGCGCATCACGCAACTGCGGATCGATCCCCGCGATCGGCACGAGCGGTTCCTTGCGGCCGCCCGAGGCGAGTTCGCGCGCCACCTCGCGCAGCAACCGGTCGTTGAAACCGCTGCCGACGCGACCCGCGTATCGCAAACCCGCGTCGCCGTCCGGTGTCGCGAGCAGCAATGAACCGAAACCCTTGCGTTGGCCTTTGGGGGGCGTATACCCCACCACCGCGAACTCGTCGCTCATCAGCCGCTTGATCTTGAGCCAGTCGTCGCCGCGCCCGGCGCGGTAAGGTGAATCCACGCGCTTCGAGACGATGCCTTCGAGCTTCTGCCGGGTCGCCATCTCGAATACGCGTGGACCTTCACCCACCCAGTGCGAGCTGAAGCCGAGCCGGGAGCGGCCCTTGCCGACGAGTTTTTCCAGGAGATCCTTGCGCTCGATCAACGGTGTGCGCGAAAGGTCGTAGCCGGCGAGATAGGGCACGTCGAACAACATGTACACGAGTGGGGCGCTGGCCTCTCCGGACAGCGTCGCCTGCAACAGGTTGAAGTCGCTCAGGCCTTCCTCGAGCGCGATCAACTCGCCGTCGAGCCGTGCCGATTCCAACCCGAGTTCGGCGACCGCCTGCACGATTTCCGGCACCCGCTCGTTCCAGGGCAGGGCATTGCGCGACCACAGGCGGACCTCGCCCTCGGCGATGGCGGTCAAAATGCGGTAGCCGTCCCACTTGACCTCGTGCAGCCACTGGTCGCCGTCGGGCGCGGTGTCCCTCAGGCGGGTGAGTTCCGGCTTGAAGAAACCGGAATCGGCGGGGGCCTTGCGGGCGTGCGTCAGGCGCGCGGGTTGCAGCCGCGGCGCGGAACGCGCGGAGGCGGTGCCGACACGCTTGCGCGCGGCGCGTTTCCCGGCCACCTTGCGGGCCAGCGCCCGCTCACCCGGGGTACGCGCGGCACGGCGCGTACTTTCGATCATCTTTGCATCCAGGAGGTCGTCGGCCTCGCGCTTGCCGGCGTGACGATCCTTGCCCTTGATCAGGAACCATGCCGGTTGGCGCTCCTGGCGGTGGCTGCGTACCAGGTGCCAGGAACCCTTGAGCTTCTCCCCGAACAGTTCGAAATGCAGATGGCCCTTCTCGAGTTGCTGCTGCGGGTCGCCGTCGGTTGCCCACACCCCGCGATCGAAGAGGTCCACGTGGCCCTTGCCGTAGCCTTCCTCGATGTCGCCCTCGAAGCTGGCATAGGCCACCGGGTGGTCTTCCACTTGCACCGCGAGGCGCTTCACCTTCGGATCGAAGCTGGGGCCTTTGGGCACCGCCCAGCTTTTCAGGGCGTCGCCCACCTGCAGGCGAAAGTCGAAGTGGCGCCGGGACGCGTGGTGCAGCTGCACGACGAAAATTGCCCGCGCCTCGGCCGCGGACGACCCGTCAAAGTCCGGTTCGCCGGATCTCGCGAGGTCGCGTTTGCGTCGATAGACCTCGCGTGTCATGTGGAATCAACCGGGACCCATTGGATCTGAAATTGAGGAAACCGCGCCGGTTTTCCCGGGGGATCGCCGATGAACCCGCCGAGCGTCGCAATGAGGGGGTTTTCGCGCATCTTCGGCCGGCTCGAGGACCCGCGGCTTACACCGACGCCTGCAACGCCGCCGCCAGTGCCGCATCCCCGCTCAGCAGGTTCTTCCAGGTGAGCGCCAAGCCATTCCGGTGGCCCTTGGGCACCAGCTTCAGGCCGAGCGGATCGATCGTGAGCGTGTAGGGTTTGCCGTCGACTTCGATCTCTCGGCGAACGGGCTTGTCCAGTTTCGTCATCGTTGCTGCTCCATGTGCCGGGGGCCGGGCAGGTATCGCCGGATGGTTCCTTCCAAGCGGGACGGCGCCGCGGGCGCCAGGGTGGCGGGGGCGGGCGGGCGTCTCCGCGCGGTGGCTCCCATCGGGACTGCAATGCAGTGCCTGCGCATCCGCGATCCGCGTCCCGTGGTGCGGTGGTTCGTCATTTCCCGGACGACGACCGGGATCGTCCGGACTTCGATGTCGAGCGGGACGACTGCGTCGACTTGCGCGGACCGCTGCCTTTCGACTGGCTCGACGAGGACTTGCCTGATTTGCCCGACGACGACTTGCTCGAAGACGATTTGGCGGAGGACGAGCGCTTGCCCGCCGACGATTTCCCCGACGACTTGCCGGACGATTTGCTTGTGGACGACTTCGAGTTCGACGATTTCCTGCTGCTGCTCGAACCCTTTTTCCCGCTGCCGGACTTCTTGCCGCCGCCGGAATCCTTGTTTACGGTGGCCCAGGCGCGCCGCTCCGCCTCCTTTTTCGAGACGCCGCGGTCCTCGTAACCCTCTTCGATGTGCTCGGCCTTGCGCTTCTGCTTGTCCGTGTAACTCGACTTGTCTCCGCGTGGCATGATCGCGTCTCCTTGCGGCGGGTGGGGGATCAGGGCTGCACCCCTAGGACGGAACGTTTTCGCCGAGCAGCTCCTGTTTTCGTTGCAGGAGCATTTCGCCCAGCAGGTCGCGCTCGGGGCCGGACATCAATTTCCTGACGCGCGGGAAGAGCGCGGCCTCGCGTTCGAGAATGTGGTGCTCGACCAGATCCCGGAGCACCTTCGCGCGGGCGCCGAACACCTCCGACGCGATATCCGCGTCCTGCAGGTCGGGCAGCAGCAGTTCGGTGATGACGCGGCTCTCCTCAACGGCTTCGTGCACGAGGGCGAGATCGCCCTCGCGTTCGGCAACGTCTTCGAAAGCGGGAAAGAAGATCTCGTTCTCGATCCGGGCATGGGCTTCCAGTGACTCCGTGATCTGGGCCAGGAGATCCGAGCGCACTTGCCGCGCATCCATGTCGGTGTCGCAGAGATCTTCGAGCAAGTCCCTGGTCTGGTAATGACCGGCCCTCAGCAACTTGATGGCGTCCATGAACCTTGCGTTCCATGCCTTGCCGGCCAGCCTAGGCCTCGAAGGGTGAATGTCGTATGTATGGCGCGGCGGCTCGGCACGCCGTGCGGTCCGTGCTGACACGGGCTTCACCCGTCGCGACGCACACTGGCCGTCCATCGCCGGCAGCCGCCAGGTTTACCCGGGACACCACCATGCCACGCCCCATCTGGACAGGAACGATCTCCTTCGGGCTCCTCAACATCCCCATTCGGCTGATGACCGCCGAGCGGCGTGTCGACCTCCATTTCCGGATGCTCGACAGCCGCGACCAGTCGCCGATCCGCTACGAGCGGGTGAACGCCGAAACCGGCGAGGAGGTGCCGTGGAAGGACGTGGTCAAGGCATTCGAATACGACAAGGGAAACTACGTCGTGATCGAAAAGGAGGACTTCAGGAAGGCGGCGCCGGAGTCCTCCGAATCGGTGGACATCGAGGCCTTCCTGGATCCGTCCGAGATCGGCCCGGAGTACTTCGAAAAGCCGTACTACCTGGTTCCGACCAAGAAGGCCGAGAAGGGGTACGTGCTGCTGCGGGAAACCCTCAGCCGCTCGAATCTCGCGGGGCTCGCGCGGGTGGTGATCCGGACCCGCGAGTACCTGTCGCTGGTGCTGCCGCGCGGCGACGCGCTGGTCCTGATCATCCTGCGGTTTCCACAGGAACTGGTGTCCGTGGACGAATACGATTTTCCGGCGAAGTCGCTGGACGCGTACCGGATCAACGACAAGGAACTCGAGATGGCGAAGTCGCTGGTCGAATCGATGGCGTCGAAATGGGCCCCGAAGGGTTATCGCGACGAATTCCGGTTGCGCCTCCAGAAGGTGATCGAGGCGCGGGTGCGTTCCAAGGGCAAGAAGGTTCGCGTCGAAGAAGAGGAAGTCGCGCCGGGCGACACCGCGACCAATGTCGTGGACTTCATGTCCCTGCTCAAGAGGAGCATCGACTCCAACAGGCGCACGCCGGCCACCGGCAAGGCGGCCAAGAAGTCGAGCACCGGCAAGCGCGCCGGCAGTACGAAGGGCAAGAAGAAGGCGGCGAAATAGGCCGATGCGGGCCCCGCGCCGCATCGATGCCGGCCGCGCTGGTGCTGCGATGGGGAGGGTCGTTGCGGTTCGCTATTCGAGCCGATGGTATGCGTTTGGTTGCCTGCGGGTGTGTGGCTTCGAGGCGTGATGCGCGCGACGCAAAATTCGTCACTGTGGCCCGCACCACGTGAAGATGCCGAGAATGAAATCCGCAACCGTCAATGCTGCGTGAAGACCGCGCATCAGTGCTTGCACGGCGGTAATCCGGTGCGATAGGTTGCGGGGAGTCGCTCGATCAAGGGACGATCGATGACGCAGTTGTTTCCGCGAAATTTCGGGTTTCTGTTTCTGCTCGGTCTCGCCGTCGCGGTCGGCATCGGGCTGGCCTGGGTCTACCTGTGGCGCGCGCAGATGGCCTATCCCGCGGGCCTCAACGCGCCGGTCGAGCAGCCGGTCCCCTTCAGCCACAAGCACCACGTCGGGGACGACGGCATTGATTGCCGGTACTGCCATCAGTCGGTCGAGCAGTCCGCCTTCGCGGGCATTCCGCCGCTCTCGACCTGCATGACCTGCCATTCGCAGTTGTACACGCACCAACCGGTGCTGGCGCCGCTGCTCGCCGCCTTCCGCAGCGGCGTTCCGTTGCACTGGAAGCGCCTCTACAAGCTGCCGGACTTCGTCTACTTCAACCACGGCATCCATGTTGCCAAGGGCGTCGGTTGCGCGAGTTGCCATGGCGAGATCGACAAGATGCCGCTGACGGCACGGGCGAGGAGCCTGACGATGCAGTGGTGTCTCCGCTGTCACCGCGATCCGGCGCGATACCTGCGCCCGCGCGACGAGGTGTTCAACCTGCACTGGCACGCGCAGGACCAGCTCGCGCTCGGAGAGCGGCTGGTGCGGAAATACCACATCGATACGAGTCGCATGACGGATTGTTCGCTATGTCACCGATGAAGCCGACGTTGCCGGAAACCGACGTCGGCTTCGATGCCGGGGCGGCGCGCGAACGGCTGGCCGCGACGCGCGGGCCGGTGTACTGGCGAAGCCTCGAGGAGCTGGCCGACAGCGAGGGCTTCCGTCGCTGGTTGCGCCAGCAGAATCCGGGGCTCGGCGAGGCGCTGCTGATGGACCGGCGCGGTTTCCTGAAACTGCTCGGCGCCTCGCTGGCACTCGCGGGCCTGGCGGCCTGCAGTCATCCGCCGCAAACGGAGATCGTGCCGTACGTGCACAAGCCGATCGGGCAGGTCGACGGGCTGCCGCGGTATTTTGCGACGGTCCTGACGCGCGAAGGCTATGCGCAAGGCGTACTCGTCGCGGACCACCAAGGCCGTCCGACCAAAGCCGAGGGCAACCCGGGGCATCCGGCGAGCCTCGGCGGCACCGACATCTTCGCGCAGGCCTCGATCCTGCAGCTTTGGGATCCGGACCGCTCGCAGTCGGTGCGGCACCGCGGCGTGACCTCGACCTGGGACGATTTCGTCGCAGCGGCGCTGGCGATGTCGGCGCGGTTCGCCAGGAGCGGCGGAGAAGGCTTGCACGTCCTGACCGGGCCGGTGACGTCGCCGACGCTCGCGGCGCAACTCGACGCGCTCGGACGGCGGTTTCCGAACTCACGCTGGCACGTGCAGCGCCCTGCCGGCGGTCGCAACGCGCACGACGGCGCGCAGCTCGCGTTCGGGAAGCCGCTGTCGACGCGGTTGCACCTCGAACGCGCGCGGGTGATCGTGGCGCTGGACGCCGATCCGCTGTCGGATCCGGCGGCGGGGGTTCGCTACGCACGCGACTATGCGACGACCCGCTCGCCCGATCGCAACCGTGGCGCGATGTCGCGCCTGTACGCGGTCGAGCCAACCCCTTCGCTGACGGGCCTCGCGGCCGACCACCGGTTGCCGCTGGCATTCCCGGAGGTCGGCCGCTTTGCGCTGCAACTCGCGGGGAAGATCGGCGTGGCGGCACCGGCCGGCGCCGCGCCCGCCGCGGGCGAACAGGCGCGTTGGCTGGACGCGCTTGCTGCGGACCTCCAGGCCCATCAGGGCGCGGCACTGGTCCTCGTCGGCGCCTCGCAACCGCCGTGGCTGCACGCCCTGGGTCATGCGATGAACGCGGCACTCGGCAACGTCGGAAAGACGATCGATTACGGCGCGCCGGTGGAAGCGCTGCCCGCGGACGATGCTGGCCTCCCCGGCCTCGTGGCCGCGATGCGCGCGGGCAAGGTCGACACCTTGCTGGCGCTGGAGGTCAATCCTGTGTATGCCGCGCCGGCGGATCTCGACTTCGCGACCGCCCTGAAACATGTTCCGCACCTGTTGCATCTCGGCTTGTATCTCGACGAAACCGGCGAGGTCGCCGAATGGCACCTGCCGCAGGCGCATGCGCTGGAAGCATGGTCGGATGCGCGCGCGTTCGACGGTACCGCCAGCATCGCCCAGCCGCTGATCGCGCCGCTCTACGACGGCAAGTCCGTGCACGAAGTGCTCGCGGCATTCACCGGAGACGACCTGTTCGAGGGTCACGCGCTGGTGCGCAGGCAATGGCGAGCGGCACTGCCCGACGACAAGTCCTGGAACGACGCGTTGCAGGCGGGTGTCGTCCCCAACTCCGCGCTCCCCGCAGTGGCAACCTCTCACCCTGACCTTGCCCCCCGAGGAGGGATTTCCGTCATCCCGGCGAAAGCCGGACTGCGGGGGCCGGACGCCGGAGCGAACATCGGCGAAGCCGTTGGCCCGAAGGGCGCGCCGCAGGGGCGGCGCGTAATCCATGTTGCTGCTGGCGAGATCGAAACGGATTCCGGCCTTCGCCGGAATGGCGAGCAAAAAGCAGTCGATTCGTTCTCCCAAGCGGGCTCGGGAAAACACGAGACCAACGCGGAAGGCCGGGTGGCTGAAGGGGAGAACGGCGAACGACTGGAGTTGTTGTTGCGCCCCGATCCGACGATCGGCGACGGCCGTTGGGCGAACAATGGCTGGCTGCAGGAACTTCCCAAGCCCTTGACGCAACTGACGTGGGACAACGCCGCGCTGGTTTCGCCAGCCCTCGCGGCTGGGCGCAAGCTCAAGAACGGCGACATGATCGAATTGCGCGCGCAGGGCCGCACACTCGAGGTGCCGGTGTGGATCGTGCCGGGGCAGGCAACCCGCACCATCACGCTGCATCTTGGTTATGGCCGCCGGAGTGCAGGGCATGTCGGCGACGGCCGCGGGTTCGACGCGTACGCGCTGCAGACTTCGGCGTCCCCTGGATGGGCCGGCGATGTCGCGATCACCGCAACCGGCCGCCACTATCCGTTCGCCGGCACCCAGCACCATTTCAACATGGAAGGCCGCGACCTCGTGCGCGAAGGCACCCTCGCCGAGTACCTGCACGACCCGCATTTCGCGACCGCCCACGACCGCTATCCGCCGGATCCGCCGAGCCTCTATCCCGATCAACCGCCGGGCGAGTACGCGTGGGGCATGAGTATCGACCTCAACGCCTGCATCGGCTGCAAGGCGTGCACCATCGCCTGCCAGGCCGAGAACAACATCCCGGTGGTCGGCAAGGACCAGGTCCGGATGGGTCGCGAGATGCACTGGATCCGCGTCGACCATTACCACGTCGGCGGCGCGGACAACCCGCGCACGGTGTCGCAGCCGGTGCCCTGCATGATGTGCGAGCACGCCCCGTGCGAACTGGTGTGTCCGGTCGGCGCCACCGTGCACGATTCGGAAGGCCTCAACCTGCAGGTCTACAACCGCTGCGTCGGGACGCGCTTCTGCTCCAACAACTGCCCGTACAAGGTTCGCCGCTTCAACTTCCTGCAGTACGCGGACAAGACCACGCCCCAGTTGATGGCGATGCGCACTCCGGAAGTGAGCGTGCGCCGCCGCGGCGTGATGGAGAAGTGCACCTATTGCATCCAGCGGATCGAAACCGCGCACATCCAGGCCGACAAGGAGAGCCGGCGCATCCGGGACGGTGAAGTCCTGACCGCATGCCAGGCCGTGTGTCCGACCAGCGCGATCCGTTTCGGCGACATCTCCGACAAGCAATCCGGCGTAGCGAAGGCCAAGAACTCGCCGCGCAATTACGCGATGCTCAATGAACTCGGCACGCGTCCGCGCACCACGTACCTCGCGCGGCTCCGCAATCCGAACCCGGCGCTCGAGGACAAGCCGGCATGAGCACCGTGTTCAGTCGCGAGCCACAGCTGCCGGTGATCGCGCCGGGGGAAAACGCGTTGTCGGTCACCCGCTCGGTCAGCGGGGTGGTGCTGAAGTTGCCGGTCGGCCTGCGCTGGATGGGAAGCCTCGGCTTCGCGATGATGCTGACCGGCATCTTCCTGGTCGGAATCTGCTGGCTCCTCTATGCCGGCGTCGGCATCTGGGGCCTGAACATCCCGGTCGCGTGGGCGTTCGCGATCACCAACTACGTGTGGTGGATCGCGATCGGCATGGGTGGCACCTTCATCTCGGCGGCGATGTACGTCACCCGCCAGGACTGGCGCGCCTCGATCAACCGCCTGGCCGAGTCGATGACGGTATTCGCCGTCGCGGTGTCCGGATTGTTCCCGATCTTCCACCTCGGGCGGCCCTGGTTCTTCTATTGGCTGTTCCCGTATCCCGACATCATGGACCTGTGGCCGCAGTGGCGCAGTTCGCTCGAGTGGGATTTCTGGGCGATCATCGCCTACCTGATCGTGTCGATCGCGTTCCTCTACGTCGGCATGCTGCCCGACCTCGCGACCCTGCGCGACCGTGCGCGCCGGCGGTTGCTCGCGATCTTCTACGGGCTGCTCGCACTCGGCTGGCGCGGCGAGGCGCAGCACTGGCGGCGCCTCGAAAGCGTGACCCTGATGCTCGCCGGGCTGTCGGTGCCGCTGGTGTTTTCCGTGCACAGCATGGTGGCGCTGGACTTCTCCGAAGGCCTCGTACCCGGCTGGCATTCGACGATCTTCCCGCCGTACTTCATTGCCGGCGCTTTGTTCTCCGGATTCGGGATGGTGCTGGTGCTGGCGATCCCGATGCGCCGGCTGTTCGGGCTGCAGGCCTACCTGACGGACCGCCACATTTCCGTGATTGCCAAGCTGATGCTGGCCGCCGGTCTGTGGATCGACTACAGCTACGCGTCGGAAATCTTCACCGTGTTCTACAGCATGGACAAGTTCGACGTGCGGATGGAGATGAACCGCTTTCTCGGTCCGTACGCGTGGCTGTTCTGGAGCACGATGGCGTTCAACTTCGTGCAGATCCAGTTGTTGTGGTTCGAACGAGTGCGGCGCAACCATGTCGCGGTGTTCGTGATCGCGCTCGGCGTGTTGTACGGCATGTGGCTGGAACGCCTGATGCTGATCGTCACCAGCCTGTACCAGGATTTCATGCCATCGGCATGGGGCATGTTCTATCCGACCTTCTGGGACTTCGCGTTCCTGTTCGGCTCGGTCGGCCTGTTCCTGTCGTTGTACCTCGTGTTCTCGCGGCTGATGCCGATGCTGTCGATGTACGAGTTGCGCAAGCTCGCGCACAAGCGCAACGAGGTGGAGGGGTGAGCGCGAAGCTGCACGGGTTGCTGGCCGAGTTCGCCGATGCGGAACAACTGCACGGCGCTGCGCTGCGCACCAAGCGGGAAGGCTACGTCTTCATCGAGGCGTATTCGCCATACGCGATCGAGGGCCTCGCCGAAGCGCTGCATCCGCGCTAGGTGCTCGTTCCGTTCT
>JAICJG010000131.1 GCA_025928585.1 Rhodanobacteraceae bacterium | reverse complement strand
GTCACCAGGCTGACTACCGTGTGACGGTTCAGGAAATCGAGGCACGCTTCCGCCGACAACGGCCGTGACAACCAGTAGCCCTGGATTTCATCGCAATGCTGCGCACGCAGGAACGCAAGCTGTTCGACGGTTTCCACTCCCTCGGCCACGACCTTGAGCTGCAGCGAGTGCGCCATCGTGATGATGGTCGAGGTGATCGCGGCGTCGTCGGGGTCGGTGGTGATGTCGCCCACGAACTCCTGGTCGATCTTGAGGGTGTCGATCGGCAGGCGCTTCAGGTAGGCGAGCGACGAGTAACCCGTGCCGAAGTCGTCGATCGCGAGCCGCGTGCCGATCGATTTCAGTTCGCCGAGCAGGCGCACCGACAGTTCGGCGTTGGCCATGACCATGCTCTCGGTCAGTTCGAGCTCCACCTGATTGGGGGCGACGTCGTGCTCGGCGAGCAGGTCACAGATGTGCGAGGTGAGGTCGGGGCGGTTGAGCTGCGCCGCGGACAGGTTGATCGCCATCGTGAGATGCCGGTGGCCGCTCTCACGGAAGCGGCGCAGGTCGGCGCACGCGGTCGCGAACACGTAGGCGCTGATTTCGTGGATCTGGCCGGTTTCCTCGGCCAGCGGAATGAACACGCTCGGCGGGATCTCGCCGAGATCGGGGTTGTGCCAGCGCAGCAGCGCCTCCATGCCGGTGATGTTCTCGCCGTACAGCGACATCTTCGGCTGGTACACCAGCCGCAACTCGCCGCGGTCGAGCGCCCGGCGCAGCGCGGTGACCAGCGTCGCATGGTCGCGGGCGCGCGCGTCCATGCCCGGGTGGTACACCGCCCAGGTGTTGCGGCCGCTGGACTTTGCCTGGTACATCGCGGTATCGGCGCATTTCAGGAGGTCCGCGGGCGTCTGGCCGTGGTCCGGATACATCGCAATGCCGATCGAGGGCGAGATCACCGTTTCCTGGGTGCCGCTCACGGGCAGCGGCTTGGCGAATGCCTGGATCAACCGCTGGGCCATGTCCTCCGCACCACCGACGTCGGCGAGCTCCTCCAGCACCACCGTGAATTCGTCGCCGCCCAGGCGTGCGACCACGTCGTTTTCGCGTACGCACTGGCGCAGGCGCGCGCCGGCTGCCTTCAGGGTGCGGTCGCCAGCGGTATGTCCGAGTGAATCGTTGACGTGCTTGAAGCGGTCGAGGTCCAGGAACAGCAGCGCCACCTTGTGGCCGCTGCGGCGTGCGCTGATCACGGCCGCACCCAGTCGTTCGCCGAGCAGCGCGCGGTTGGGCAGACCGGTCAGGGTGTCGTAGTTGGCGAGGTAGCGCAGTTCCTGTTCGGCGCGCTTGCGGTCGGTGATGTCGGTCAGCACGCCGATCATGTGAGTGCGCTGGCCGGAGGCGTCGCATACTTCGTTGAGTTCCACCCAGCACAGGAACTCCTCGCCGTCCTTGCGGCGCTGCCACAGCTCGCCGCGCCAGTGACCGGTTTCGGCCAGCGTCTGGCGCAAATGGGTGTAGCTCTCGGGCGCGTGGCGGCTGCCGTTCAGGAGCGACGCGTCGCGGCCGAGCACTTCGTGCTCGGCGTAGCCGGTCATGCGGGTAAACGCGGTATTGACCGACACGAAACGGAAGTCGAGGTCGGTCACCGTGACCGCTTCGCTCATGTTGCGGATCACTTCGGAAGCGATGCGGCGGTCGCGGTCGGCCGCCCGGATCGCGCTGATGTCGCGCTCGGTGCCGCACATCCGGAGCGGCTTGCCGTCGGCATCGCGTTCGACGACCTTGCCGCGCGAGAGCACCCAGGTCCATTCGTCGTCGCGCCCGCGCACGCGATGCTCGACCTCGAAGTGCTCGCTGTTGCCTGCGAGGTGCTCGGCCATCGCATGGTCGAGGCTGGCGAGGTCGTCGGGGTGCACCATGACGCGCCGCCATTCCTCGGCCGGCACGGATTGTTCGTGGTGGCCGCCGGGCGCGCCCTCCGGCCCCAGCCTCAGGATCGTTCCGCTCTCGAGATTCCAGTCCCAGAACTCGTCGCCCGATCCCCACAACGCCTGGCGCAGGCGGTTTTCGCGCAGGCGCAACTGGCGCCGGTGGCGCTTCTGCTCGTGGTGATGGCCGCGCCAGCCGAACAGCGCGATCAGGATCAGCAGGGCGATGGCCCCCGCGTACACCGCACGCATCGCCGGGCTCCACCACCAGTTCGGTTTCACGTGCACGAAGACGGAAGCGGTATTGCCAGGGCGGCCGTCGCGCAGCACCGCCTGTACCTCGAGGCGGTAGTCGCCGGGAGCAAGGCCGGTGTAGGCCACCGAATGGTCGTAGGTGGGCGCGCTCCACCGTGAATCCCGGCCGAGCAACCGGTAGCGGTAGCGGCTGTGGCCGGGTGAGCCGTAATCGAGGGTGGCGAATGCGGCGTACAGGCTGCGGTCACTGGCGCCGATCGTGATGGCGGCGGACGAGGACGCCGGCAGCGCGATGCGGCGGCCCGCGTCATGCAGCTCCGTGATGACCACCGGCGCATGCGCGACCGGGTGGCGCACCCTGGCCGGCTCAATGATGTCGAAACCGTGGCCGCCGAACAGCAAACGGCCGTCGGCGGTGCGCAGGCAACCTCCGGTGTTGTATTCGCTGCCCTGCAGGCCATCGGACATGCCGAAGTTGCGGATGGCGCCGGTCCCGGGATTCAGCCGTCCGATGCCGAGGTTGGTACTGAACCAGACGTTGCCGCTGGTGTCCTGGAGCATGCAGTCGATGGTGTCGTCCGGCAGTCCGTCGGCGAGTCCGTAACGCTCGAAATGCGCGCCGTCGGCATCGATGCGCTGCAGCCGGCTGATGCCGGACAGCGAGCCCGCCCAGACCTGTCCGTCCTGCGTGACGAGCAGGCTCACCACCACGTTGCCCGCCAGCGAATCGTGGCGGCCCGGGATTTCGCGGAAAGTCCGGATCTTCCCGCTCGCCGGATCGATCATCGACAGGCCGTGGGTGGTGCCAGCCCAGATGTTGCCGTGCTGGTCCTGGTCGATCGCCACCACCCGATCCGAGCCCAGGCCGCCGGCCGCATCGAAATGTTGCACGGCGCGCCCCGCGCGATAGTGCACCAGCCCCGCGCCGTCGGGTGCGACCCAGAGGTCGCCATTGCGGCTGCGGTAGAGCGCGCGCACGGGCTTGTTCGCGGGCTCGCCGTCGAGGATCGCGTACTGGGCCTTGCCGGTAGCCGGATCGAAACGCAGGATGCCGACGGTGGACGGAAGCAACAGCGTTCCGTCGGAAGCCGGGACGACCCCGTAGCTGTGGAACGAGACCTGCTCGCTGCGCGGCCTGGAATCGGAGGTCCGCCCGGCGTGCGCCGGCGGGCTGTCCGGTGCCGCACCGATCGCCTCCGCGAGCGCATTCCGGAAACTGGTGACCGTGCCGGTTGCCGGATCGTAGCGAAGCAGGCCGGGGCCCGTCATCGCGATCCAGTAGTGGCCTTCCGGATCCACGTGAAACCCGCGCACGAACTGGCGCAGGCGCGGATCGCCGCTCAGATTCAGCACGGATCGCATCGGGTTGCCGCCCGGGTGCGTCCACGCCACGCCGGCCGAACGCGTGCCGACCCACAGCAGTCCGGTGTGATCGACGAACAGGTTTTCAATGGACGAATCCGGAAGGCCGCCATCGATGCCGACCGGCGAGGGTGTGACGGTTTCTTCGCGGCCATCCGGCCCGAGTCGGAGCAGGCTGTGGTTGTCGAGGGCGAGCCATACGCGTCCCGCGTCGTCGACCGCGAGGGCCTGCACGCCGATGTGGTTGCTGCCGTCACTGCGCCACAGCGCCACCAGCGCGCCGGATTTCCGGTCCACGCTGGCAAGACCATCCTGGTTGCCGAGCAGCAGCCGCTGGTTGCTCGCGTCGCAGGCGAGCGCCGCCACGGGCTGGCCGGTGGTGGCCAGCACCCTGCCGCTGGCGGCGCCGGCCTCGAGCGCAACGATCGCATTGCCCGCAGCCGCATAGACGGCGCCGTCCGGGCAGCGGGTCAGCGATTGCACCGGCGCGCTTGTTCCGTCGGGCTCGGACCAGACCTTTCGAAGGTGCGGCTCGGGCGCAGGCGTCAGCAGGTCCAGCCCACGGCTGGTGCCGATCAGGACTTTCCCACCCGGCAGCCCGAGCAGGGCCGTCACCGGCAGGCCGGGGCGTTGCACCGACGGCGGCAGCGGGAGCACCGTACTGGTTTCCGGATCGAACAGCACCAGCCCGCCCGTGGACGAGCCGACCCACAGCCGGCCCTCGGAGCCATCGGCAAGCGAACTCACCTGGAAGCCGGCGGGCAGGCTGTCGGAGCGGTCGGGATCGTGGCTGTAACGCGTGAGCCGATAGCCGTCGTAGCGGAACAGTCCGCCCTGGGTGACCAGCCACATGAAGCCCTTGCGGTCCTGGAAGACCAGTGACACCGAGCTCTGGGCGAGGCCGTCCGCGCTGCCGAGCTGCTGGAAGTAGAAGCTCCGCTGGTAGGCCTGCCAGCTCTGTGACGGGCTCGGCTGGGCGGTGGCCAGTGAGGCGATGCAGCACCAAAGCGCGGCGGCGAGCAGCAGCAGGATGCGCGCACGTACGGGCCTCGGATGGGCCACCGGTGGTCCGGGAGGAACGCGGCTCATGGTGTACGCACTGCCCCTGGGTATCGCAGCCTCCCTTGCACGGCCATCGGGGGCCAGGCACGGCTGCGCGCCCAGTTTACTTAAACCCGCGGCGCACGCGTGGGATGCAGGTCGTGTTTGGGATTTCGCCGCGATCTCCCCTGATCGCGGGATGGCCGAGCCTCCGAGCGCGTGAAGCCGCTGCAGGTCGCGGAGCATCAGAACGGGCCACCCATCGCCGGACTTTTCACGACCGCCGCTACGACGGGAGTTTCCCTAGAATGCATCCTCCGAGGAAAGCTCGTTGGAGATCGGGAACCCGGCAGGGCCATGGTCAGTTACGCGGAATTCGGCGCGGCAGTCGACAAGGCGAAGCTCGGGATCGGACCTGCCGAACTGCATGGCTCCCTCACGGGATACCTTTGCGCTGCCCGGAGCGTTCGCGCCAACGGGTTGCTGTCGGCGCTGCAACTGGAGAGCGACGATGCCGGCGTGCCCGATCCGTTGCACGCGCTGCTGGACGAAATGGTCCCGGAAATCTGCGCGGCGCTGCGCGCGGGCGGGGCAGTGCTGCCGTTGCTGCTGCCCGCGGCGCCCCTGGCGGCGCGCGCCGATGGCATGGTGGACTGGTGCCGCGGTTTCCTGGGCGGATTGGGGCTGGCCGGCGCCGGGACTCACGGCATGCTCGATCCCGAGGCCCGCGATCTGCTGCACGACTTCGGCGAGATCGCCGCCACCCACCTCGAATGTGGTGACGATGACGCGGTGCTCGTCGAACTGCTCGATTTCATCCGCAGCGGCGTTGCACGCCTGCATGCGGCGCTCGTGTCGCGGGCCGGCAAATGATCAGGCCCGCGGAATTCGGGCGTCGGCGCCGCGAACTGATGCGCATGGCGGGCGACGACGCGGCGCTGGTGGTGGCTGCGGCACCGCGGCGGATGCGCAATGCCGACGCCGCATGGCCGTACCGGCAGGATTCGGATTTCCACTACCTCACCGGTTTCCCGGAACCAGACGCGGTGTTGGCGCTGCTGCCGGGCCGCGCGAACGGCGAGGCGGTGCTGTTCTGCCGCGAACGCGATCCCGGCCGCGAACGCATTGATGGTGCGCGGATCGGACCGGAGGCGGCGGCCGCGCGTTTCGGCGTCGACGACGCGTTCCCGGTCGAGGACATCGATGACATCCTGCCCGGGATGTTGGAGGGCCGCACCCGCCTCTATTGTCACTTCGGGCGCGAGAATGAGTTCGATGCGCAACTGTTGCGCTGGCTGCGGCGGCTACGCGCATCGCGCGGCGGTGGCGTGGTGCCGCGCGAATTCGTGGCGCTCGGGCACCTGCTGCACGAGCTGCGCTTGTACAAGTCGGCCGCGGAAATCCGGCTGATGAAGCGGGCCGCGCAAGTCGCGGCCGAGGCGCACCGGGCGGCGGTCGTTGCCGCGCGACCGGGCGCTGCCGAATACGAGGTCGAAGCCGCGTTGCTGCACGTGGTGCGGGCGCATGGCGCGGTGCCTTCGTATGCACCGATCGTCGCCGGCGGCGCCAATGCCTGTGTCCTGCACTACACGGCCAATCGCAGCCGCCTCGAACGTGGCGACCTGCTGCTGGTCGATGCCGGCGCCGAAGTCGAGTGCTACGCCTCCGACATCACCCGCACCTGGCCGGTCGGTGGCGGCTTTTCGCGCGAGCAGCGGGC
>JAICJG010000163.1 GCA_025928585.1 Rhodanobacteraceae bacterium | reverse complement strand
GACCTGATGGTAGGCGCGAAGCCGCGGATCAGCACCGAAGGGCTGGACATCTCGCGTTACCGCAAGCGCTCCGCGCGCGGACCTGCCCACGAAAACCACCAATGAAAAGACAGTCACCCGACATAGCTGCGGGTTATGGTTTCAATTTGCGCTGAAGGACTCGAAATACCTCTGCAGGCCGCCGTCCGGCGCGCATTCCGGCGTCGGCAGCCACTGTCACGCGCGTCGCTTCCGTTACATCCGGCCGGCTCTACACGCCGCGCGCGGCCGTGTACGATCGCGGTCACGACCGCACGGCGGTGCTGTCTCGCGACCCCGGCCTCGCGGCCTGCGGGTGGTGAGCCGGGGCAATCGTCGGCAATGGACATCTTCCGGGTCCCCTCGCCGGTTGCCGCCGAAGCCGGGGATGGCAAAGAGCCTGTTGGCCTCGACTGCCGGTCGATCAATCCTTGGGACGAGAGATGAACAACATGCTGTCGAAACGTTTTCGTCTGGCCCTGCTGCTTGGGTGCGGTTTGGTGCTCGCGTCGGGCTGTGGTAATGCCCAGTCCGTCCAATCGGAAAACCTCTTCTACATGACGGACACGCTGGACGCCCTCCAGAGTTTCCAGGACCATGCGGCCCAAATCTCGATCATCGTGCCCGCTGCCTATCACCTGGACAAATACGGGACGGTGTACGGGGGCGTCGATCCCCGCGTGTTGCGGATCGCGGCTTCCCACGACGTCAAGGTCATGCCGATCATTGCGACCTTCGACCAGGACGCCATCCATGCATTCCTGAATGATCCGAAAGCGCGCGCACGCGCGATCGACATCATGCTTTACGACGCCCGGCACTACCACTTCTACGGCTGGCAGTTCGACCTCGAAAACGTGCACGTGACCGACGGCGATGCCTACGCGGATTTCTACCGCCAGGCGGCCAAGGCCATGCACGCGCACGGTTTCAAGATTTCGATGGCGGTGATCAAGTCCGAGGAGCCGGTTCCGGTATCCGATGACACCGGCTTCAGCAGGTTCTTGTACGAAGACTGGAAGGGTGCCTTCGACCTCGCGAAGCTGGCCAAGATCGGCGACTTCATGTCGTTCATGTCCTACGACCAGAACACCTCGTTGACGCCGCCCGGTCCCGTCGCCGGGATTCCATGGATGAAGCGGATGGCCGACCATCTCATGCAGCTCGGGGTCGATCCGCACAAGGTTTCGTTCGGCATTCCAACCTACTCGGACCACTGGTACGCCACTTACAGCGACAAGCGCGGGCCCCATCCGACACGCGATGAAATCACTTGGCGCGAGGTGCAGAACCTGCTCGATCGCTACCAGGTCAAGCCGCAGTGGATGGCCTCGGCCGGCGTGGACTACGCGTACTGGCCGGGTGCCAACAGCGTGTACCACTGGCTGTTCATCGAAAACGCGCGCTCGTTTGCCGTCAAGCTGAAGCTGGTCCAGCAATATCACTTCCGCGGATTTTCCGCGTGGGTGCTGGGTTTCGAGGACCCGGGAATCTGGGAGGTGGTGAAGCAGCAGACCAAGCCGGTCCACTACTAGGCTGCTGCCGAATCCCGCAGCCCTCGATTGCTGCCGGCAACCGCACGCAAATTCCTTCGGGAACATCACCCAAGTGACTTTCCGGTTACCTGATCTGCCGGATGTGCCGCACGCGGAGTGATCCGGCCCGGATGGACGATGCGACACTTCAAGCTGGGGAACACAAGACATGGCTTCACACAATCGGGGTCGACACGCAGCGATCGCCCTCCTGGCCGTGATGCTGGCAGTGACCGGCATCTCCGCCGCGCACGCGGCTCCTCCCACCAGCGTCCATCCCTGGAACGATCCGGGCTGTCCGTGTGCGACCGTGCTGCACGCGGGCTCACCGGAACAGGCCGGCTTCGTGCCGCAGGCGCTCGATGACATCGATGGAACCGTCAGTCGTGCGCTGGCCCGTCGTGCCGCGCCCGGCGCGGTCGTGCTGGTCGCGCGCCGCGGCGTGATCGCCAAGTGGAAGGCTTACGGGTACGCCTCGCTCTACACCAACGGCGACTACGCGCTGGCGGACGATCCGCGGCCGATGCAAAAAAACGAAATCTTCGACATGGCCTCCGTCTCCAAGCTGTTCACGGCCGTCGCGATCATGCAATTGTGGGATGAGGGCAAGTTCAAGCTCGATGATCCGGTCGCCAAATACCTGCCGCAGTTCGGCGTGCATGGCAAGGAAGAAGTGACGATACGACAGTTGCTCGCGCACACGTCCGGGTTCCGTCCCGACCCGCCGACGCCGCTGTTCGAAATAAAGGGTTCGCGCAAGGATCGCCTGGCCTACGTGCTGCAATTGCCGCTCGAGCATCCGCCCGGCACGCATTACGTCTACAGCGACATCAATTTCATTACCCTGGGCGCATTGATCGAGCGCCTGAGTGGCGAGCGCGAAGACGCGTTCATTCGCAAGCACCTCACCGGGCCGTTGCAAATGACGGACACCATGTACGACCCGCCGGCGAAGCTGAAGCCGCGCATCACGGCGAGCGAATACCAGCCGTGGACGCATCGCGGGATGTTGTGGGGCCAGGTGGACGATGAAAATTCCTGGGCGCTCGGCGGCGTCGCCGGGCACGCCGGGGTTTTCAGCAGCGCGCACGACCTGGCGGTTTTCGGGCAGATGATGCTGAACGGCGGCACCTACGACGGCGTGCGCGTGCTGTCGCAGCGCGCGGTCGACCTGCTGCTGACCAACTGGGACAAGAAATTCCCGGACGATGCCACCGGCCTCGGCTGGTCGATCGACCGCGGGTGGCTCATGGGTGCCCTGTCGGGCCCGCATACGGCCGGCCACGAGGGATTCACCGGGACGTCGCTGCTCATCAACACGCGCAACGACCTCGTGGCCGTGATCCTGACCAACCGCGTGCATCCGAACCGCCACGGCCCGTCCGTGGTGACCGCGCTGCATGACATCAACACCGATATTGCCAATGCGATTCCCGTGACGCCGCCCGACGGCGCGTCGGCGTGGTTCTCCGGCTACGGCGATTACCTGAACCGGACGTTGACCGCCAGGATCGAGCCGCACAAGGATGCGACGTTGTCCTTCCAGACCTGGTATCGCCTGCAGGCCGGTGACGATTACGGCAGCATCGAGGCCTCTGCGGACGGCGTCCACTGGCAGGCGCTCGGTGTGCTGACGGGCTCCAGCGATGGCTGGCAGAACCAGACCGTGGCGTTGCCCGCGGACACCAATTACATCCAGTTCCGCTACCGGACGGACGACGAGATCAACGGCCGCGGCTGGTACGTGGACGATCTTCGGGTGCGTGCCGGAGACAAGACCACGCAGCCGAAGATCACCGGCAACGAATGGCAGCAACGTGGGTATTGATTGCCGTCGTGGCTTCCGCCCGATCGTCGCCCTGCTCGCGCTGCTGGCGTGCCCGGCGGCATCCGCGACGGCGCCGCCGGCGTCCGGGCCTGCGGCGGCCGGGTTCCAGACCGGCATCGAAGTACTGCTGCACGACCGGCTCGATTTGATCCGCGGCAAGCGGGTCGGCCTGATCACCAATCCGACCGGCGTCGACCGCCAACTCGTCAGCGACGTCGACCTCCTGGCCCACACGCCCGGCGTGCGTTTGGTCGCGCTGTTCGGCCCCGAGCACGGGAT
>JAICJG010000093.1 GCA_025928585.1 Rhodanobacteraceae bacterium | reverse complement strand
TTGGCCCTGGACACCGCGTCGAGGAACGCCTTCCTGCCGGCGGCGACGAACGCGACTTCCTTGGAATCCACCGGGTGGTACTTGCCGTCGTACACCACCACCCGCACGTCCTGCATCGGGTAGCCGGCGATTGCGCCATGCTCGAGTACCTGGCGCACGCCCTTCTCGATCGCCGGGATGAACTGGTTGGGGATCACGCCGCCTTTCGAATCGTCGCGGAATTCGAAACCCTCGCCGCGCGCGAGCGGCTCGACCTTGAGGTAGACCTCGCCGAACTGGCCGGCGCCGCCGGTCTGCTTCTTGTGCCGATGGTGGCCCTCGGCCTTGCCGCCGATGGTTTCGCGGTAGGCGATGCGCGGCGGATGGGTGATCACCTCCACCCCGTACTTGTCCTTCATCCGCCCGAGGGTGAGCTTCAGGTGCAGGTCCGACAACCCGCGCACCACCGTCTCGTTCAATTCCTTGTTGTGCTCGATGCCGAGGCACGGGTCTTCCTCGGCGAGCCTTGCCAGCGCATTCGCAAGCTTCTGGTCCTGGCCCTTGTGCTTCGGTTCGACGGCGAGTCCGAACATCGACAGCGGATAGGCGAGGGGCTCAAGGTGGATCGCGTCCTCGTCGTGCGAGTCGTGCAGCACCGCGTCGAAATGGATTTCCTCGACCTTGGCGATGCCGGCGATGTCGCCCGGGATGGCGCGATCGATCTCGACGTGTTCCTTGCCCTGGAGTTTCAGCAGGTGCCCCACCTTGAATGGCTTCTTGCCGTCGTCGACGAACAGTTGCGAATCCTTCCTCACGGTGCCTTGCCACACGCGGAACACCGCGAGCTTGCCGACGAACGGGTCGTTGATGATCTTGAACACGTCCGCGATCACGTGCGCGTCGGGCTCGGGTTTGGCCACCATCGGTTTGGCATCGGCGCCGGTTCCCTTCAGGAACGGCGGAGGGTTCGCCTCGCCCGGGTGCGGCAACAGCTTGCACGCGATCCCCAGCCACTCCGGGACGCCAGCGCCGCTCTCCGCGGAAGTGAAGCAGATCGGCACCAAGTGCCCCTCGCGCAGGCACTGTTCGAATGCGGCGTGCAGGTCTTCGGGTGACAGGGTGGCCTCGCCGTCCTCGAGGTAGCGGCCCATCAGGCGTTCGTTGATCTCGACCACCTGGTCGATGATCTGCTGGTGCGCGTCCGCCACCGGACCGAGATCGCTTTCGCCGCCGGCCGCGAAGAAGCAGTCGACGACCTTCGCGCCGTGTTCGGCGGGCAGGTTCACCGGCAGGCATTCGGCGCCGAATGCCTCGCGCAGTTCCCGCACCGTTTGCGCGAGATCGAGGCCGTCCATGTCGATGCGATTGACGACCAGCATCCGCGCCAGACGCCGCTGCCTGGCATAGTGCATCATCCGCTGCGTGCCGTGCTCGACGCCATTGGCGGCATTGACCACCACTGCGCAGGTTTCCACCGCCGCCAGCGCGGCCAGGGTCTCGCCACGGAAATCGGCATAGCCCGCGGTGTCGATCAGGTTGATATGGCAACCCGCACAATCGACCGACGCGATCGCGGAATGGATCGAGTGCCGACGGTTTTTCTCCTGGTCGTCGAAGTCGGACATCGTGTTGCCGCGATCGACCGTGCCGGGGGTCTGGATCGCGCCGCCTGCGTGCAGCAGGGCCTCGAACAGGCTGGTCTTGCCGGCGCCCGCGTGGCCGGCGAGCGCAATGTTGCGGATGTCTCCGGTGGTATACGCGCTCATGCTGCCCTCGTTTTCGATGGCGGTGGTTTGTGGACCATGCTCCCAACCGGAGCGGCGGTCAAGCAGCGGGAACCCGGGCACCCGATGGGGGTCTGAAGAGCGATCCGCCATCGCGGGAGACGCCTTGCCGCGGCAGCGCGTGGGGACGATCGCAACGCCTCCCTCCTACACTTCCCACGCGCGCAACGTGCGCCCATCGGCCGATTGCATGCCACGCCACGCTGGACAGGAAACGCCGGAACGCCAGCCTTGCGCACGGGGTACGGGCGTGGCCGCGGGCGGGGACGCGGCGCCGCCCTACGTGCGATTCACCCAGCGCGGCAGCGCGCCGCGCGAGCGGCGCAACATGTGGATCCTGCTCGCGGTAGTGCTGGCCGCGCACGTGCTGCTGGCCTGGATCGGGTACCTCATCTTGCGCCCGGTGCCGTATCGCCGCAATGCGCGCGACATCGTGCAGATCTTCCTGATCGAGCCGAGCCCGCAAGCGCCCGCGCCACCATCGCTGGTTCCGCCGCCGCCGCTTGCGGGTCAGCCGGCGTCGCCGCCGCGACGCCTCCATCATGTGCCACCTGCAAAGGGCGCGATCCGCGCGACGCTCGAGGGCGCCAAGGGTCCGCCGCTCGAACTTTACGACCGCCACGGGCAGGTCCGCCTGCCGCCGGGTACCTCGCAGAAGCCGGCGCCTGCACCTGCCTACAGCGCGCCGGCAATCACGGGCTCGCACATCTACAGCGGCAAGTCGCCGATTCCCTACCATCCGACCCGCTTCAACAAGGACTGGGCGCCTGCCAACCAGTCGCTCGGCGCCAAGGCGGCGTCGAGGGTGGGCGAGGTGTTCGACAAGGCGGTCGACAAGACCACGCTGAAGAAAACCGTCAAGGTGGGCGGCACCAGGATCCACTGCGCGATCTCACCGCTGCTGCTGTTTGCGGCCGGTTGTACTCCGGAGCCTCCACCGCCACCGCCGAAGAACGACAACGACATCCGGCTGTCGATGCCGCCGCCCGAAACGCTCACCGGCAAGAAGGTGCCGCTGCCGAAGCACGCGTCGAGCGCGGCACCCGCCGCATCGAGTCAACCGCCGCCCGCCGCTGCGTCGAGTTCGTAGGAGGGAACCGCGATGCTTTTGCTCCTTCCCCTGCAAGGGCAAGGCCGGGATGGGGATGGGTGGAAACATGGACGATTGCGCAAACCCACTGCAACCCCACCGTTGCGGGCTCTCGTTTGCTGTGCGCGCCACGCGACCCGGCCCTCAGCTTCCTGCTTCGGACGCTCATCGGCGCGCGAACCTGCGGTTCGCAAGCGCGCCGATTCGCCCCAGGAAGGGGGGGCTTTGCGAGTTTGCCACGCGACAGTCGCGGATCGTGGATCCGCGTCGTGGCGGCAGGGTGCTTCGACGTGCCGTTACAATGCGCAGATGCTTGAGCCTCCCGCGATCCTTGCTACGCGCCACGCGCGCGACAGCCGTTTCCTGCGCGTGGAGGAAGTCGACCTCGCGTTTTCCAATGGCGCGCGGCGCACCTTCGAGCGGCTCACCGCGTCGGGTCGCGGTGCCGTTTTCATCGTGGCCATGCACGACGACGACACGGTGCTGTTGATCCGCGAATACGGCGTCGGACTCGACCGTTACGAGCTCGGCGTACCGAAGGGCCGGATCGATCCGGGAGAAACGGCGCTCGAGGCGGCGAACCGCGAGTTGCAGGAAGAGGCAGGTTTCGCGGCGCGCAAGCTGACGACCCTGGCGACGCTTTCGTTGCTGCCGGCGTACATGACCCACAAGGCGCAGGTGATCCTCGCGCAGGACCTGTATCCGTCGCGACTGGCGGGCGACGAGCCGGAACCGCTCGAAGTGGTGCCGTGGAAGCTCTCGGAATTGCACCAGTTGCTGGGGCGCGACGACGCCTCGGAAGGACGATCCATCGCGGCCCTTTTCATTGCCCGCGAGTATCTCGCCGGGAATTTCCGGCCGCAGGAGGACGCATGTTGATTGCAAGCCGGGCAGCGACAGCCGCATGCCTCAGTGAGTCGAGGGGGCGGCCGAACCCCCGTGGAGTCCGGCCGCGGTCCCGGGAGGATGGGCTTACAGGGGGCAGGGTGAGCAACCCGCGGGTTCGCACAGGTCCCACTGCCCCATGAGCGCGCTCGAACGCATCGCACACGAAAGTCGCGTGCTCGCCCGCCGAGCCGGTGCGGCGATCCTCGAAGTCTATGCCGACAGTTTCGCAGTCGAGACCAAGAGCGACGATTCGCCGCTGACGGCCGCCGACATGGCCTCGCACCGCATCATCGTCGCCGGCCTGCGGGCGCTCACGCCGGACATCCCGGTACTTTCGGAGGAATCGAAGAGCATCGACTGGAACGTTCGCCGGACCTGGGAGCGCTACTGGCTGGTCGATCCGCTGGACGGTACCCGCGAGTTCGTGAAGCGCAACGGCGAGTTCACCGTCAACATCGCGCTGATCGAGGACCACGCGCCGGTGCTCGGGGTGGTGCTGCTGCCGGTAAGCGGCGAGCTCTATTACGGTGTGGCGGGCGAAGGTGCGTTCCTCGAATCCGGGCCCGGAGCATTGCCGCGGCCGGTCGCGACCCGCGCTGCCGCGGCGATTCCGGTCGTCGCCGGTAGCCGTTCGCACGGCAACGAACGCCAGGCCGCGATGCTCGCGAGGCTGGGCAGCCACCGCCTGGTATCGGTGGGGTCCTCGATCAAGTTCTGCATGGTCGCGCGCGGCGACGCCGACCTGTACCTTCGGCTCGGCCCGACTTCGGAATGGGATACGGCCGCCGCGCAGGCCGTCGTCGAGCAAGCGGGCGGCGCGGTGGTCGGCTTGCAGGGCGAGCCGCTCCGCTACAACACCAAGGACTCGCTGCTCAATCCCGAATTCCTGACGCTGGGCGACCCTTCGGTGGACTGGCTTTCGAGACTGCACGCTTCGTGACGCGAAAGCATCTGACGCGGATCAACGCCGATACACGATTGAAGCAAGGGTTTTCTGACGCGGATAGGATCGGATAGACGCGGATAAACGCGGATGAAAAATCATTTGGTGTTCGCGGGTGCTCTATCTGCGTTCATCCGCGTCCATCCGTGTCAAAAGTGCTTTTTTGATCTCCCGACATGCAAGACGAGACATCGATCGATTCGACGGAGGGTGGCGTTGCGAAGCTGCTCGCGATCATGGCACGCCTGCGCGATCCGCGGGAGGGCTGCCCGTGGGACGTCGCGCAGACCTTCGAGACGATCGCGCCCTACACGATCGAGGAAGCCTATGAAACGGTCGACGCGATCGACCGCGCGGACTACCCGGCCCTGAAGGACGAACTGGGCGACCTGCTGCTGCAGGTGGTGTTCCATGCCCGCATCGCGGAGGAGCGGCGGCTGTTCGATTTCAGCGACGTGGTGGGAGCGATCAGCGACAAACTGGTGCGCCGCCATCCCCACGTGAAATGGGGTCAGGTTCATTTTCCTGCGGAGCCTGCTGGTAACCCGCCCAGCCCGTCGAAAAATGAACCTGGCCCCATTGCGTGGAACGCGATCAAGCGCGCCGAACGCGAGGCGCGCGGCGAATCCGATACGAGCGCGCTGGCCGGCATCGCGCGCGGCTTGCCGGAGTGGCAGCGTGCGCTCGCATTGACCGAACAGGCGGCCAGCGTGGGTTTCGACTGGCCCGGTCCCGGCCCGGTGCTGGACAAGCTGGAAGAGGAAATCGCCGAAGTGCGCGCGGAGTTCGTCGACGGTGCGGACCGCCGGCGGATGCTGGATGAAATCGGCGATGTGCTGTTCGTGGTGGTGAATCTCGCGCGTCACGCCAAGGTGGACTTTTCGCAGGCGCTGCGCCATGCGAACGCCAAGTTCGAGCGGCGCTTCCGGCGCATGGAGGCCTTGGCCGCGGAAGCGGGGGGGACCCTCGCCGGCAAGTCGCTGGCCGAACAGGACGCGCTCTGGAATCGCGCCAAGGCCGAAGAACGCCGCGAATAGCCGCTGGACAGCAGGCAGTGTCTTGTAGGTCGGGTCAAGGAGCATGGCGACGGATCCGGCATGGGGGCAGCAATGACTGCGCCGCTAGACCAACGCAAACGGCAGGGCCGCGCGGCGCGGCCGGATGAAAGACGCGTTGTGCCTGCGCGCCCGCTCCTGCCGCGCCGGCTCTGCCCTCCGAGCTTGAACATCCTCCCGCTCCAACCTGCATCGTTGAGCCTAGGCCGCAAGTCACGCCGACTTTGGGCACATGAGCCGCCGCGCTTGCCGCGACTATGCTCGGTCGACCCCCCGCCAACACGGCGGTCGCCGGAGAACCGTCATGCGTCGTCCCATCCTATGGCTCGCCTGTGCGGCCTTGCTCGCGGTTTCGCTCGCCGCCGGGGCCGCGGAGCCTTGTCGCTACAGCGCCCCGCGCAAAGCCGAGATCGACGCCGCCGGATTGCAGCGGTTGTCGGTGCAGATCGGGCCCGATGACCTGGTGATCCGGGGCGAGCCCGGGATCACGAAAATCGAGGTGAGCGGCACCGCCTGCGCATCGCGCGAGGATTGGCTGAAGGACGTGCAGGTGGAAACCGCGCGCCATGGCGAGAGCGCGAGCGTGGTCGCACGCGATGGAGACCATCACGTCCAGTTCTCGCCGTTCGGCGGGTCCTACGCATACCTGAAGCTCGACGTGCGCGTGCCGCAAGCGCTGGCGGTCAAACTGACGGAAGGTTCGGGCGATGCCGACGTGGCCGGCGTCGGGGCGCTCGACGCCAGCGTGGGTTCCGGCGACCTCAAGGTGCACGGCATCGCCGGGGCGTTTGCGCTGAGCGTGGGTTCCGGCGACGTCGTGGCGAGCGATGTCGGCAACCTGGCGCTGTCCAGCGTGGGATCCGGCGACGTGAACGTGGATGGCGTGCGCGGCGAGGTGCGGGTCGACGGGGTCGGCTCGGGCGGTCTCGGCCTGCGCCACGTCACGGGCGGCGTATCGGTCGGGTCGGTCGCCTCGGGCGACGTCAAGCTGGCTGGCGTCGGCGGCAACGTGGCGCTGGGCAGCATCGGATCGGGCGATGTCGGCATCCGTGACGCCAAGGGCGACGTCACGGTCAAGGCGGTGGCTTCGGGCGACGTGAGGATCGAGCGGGCTGGCGGCAGCGTGCGCGCCGACAGCGTCGGTTCCGGGGACTTCGGCGCCAACGGCGTCGGCGGGGACTTCAGCGTGGGTTCGCTCGGCAGCGGCGACCTCCATCATCGCGGCGTCAAGGGCAAGGTCAGCATTCCCCGCACGGACGATTGAGCGGGCCAAAAGTTTCCGGGTGGGGTCAGGTTCACTTTTCAAACGACTGGACGCCCGCAGCGTTCCCGGGAAGTGAACCTGACCCCCGGCTTGCGTTGAAACGCCCCCTCCGTTCACGCAACGATCACCCTCGCGCGGGCACATTGCCGGGGTATGCGGGACGCACGCATGCTTTCCACCGGGGGAGGCCGGAATGACCGAGGTCGAGCACGAAAAACAGACGGGGCTGATCCTGCTCGTCGAGGACAACAGCGGCATCGCCGAGATGGTCGGCGAGTTCCTCGAACGGCGGGGCTATTCGGTGGACTTCGCGGGTGACGGCGTCAGTGGGCTGCACCTTGCGGTCACCAACAGCTACGACGTGATCGTGCTGGACCTGATGCTGCCCGGCATGGATGGACTCGACGTCTGCCGCAAGTTGCGCGGCGAAGCCAAGAAGTCCACGCCAGTGCTGATGCTGACCGCGCGCGACACCCTCGAAGACAAGCTGATCGGCCTCGACGCCGGCGCCGACGATTACCTCGTCAAGCCATTCGAACCGCGGGAGCTGGAGGCGCGTGTCCGCGCGCTGATCCGGCGCGAGCGCCGGCAGGTTTCGAGCGAGGTGTACCAGGTCGGCGACCTGCAGCTCGACACCGCGACCCTGCGGATCACCCGTGACGGCGAGGAACTGCAGGTCTCGCCGATCGGCTTGAAACTGCTCACGATCCTGATGCGCGAATCCCCGCGGGTAGTCTCGCGGCACGACATCGAGCGCGAGATCTGGGGCGACACGCTGCCCGATTCCGACACCCTTCGCTCGCACCTGTACAACCTGCGCCGGGTGGTCGACAAGCCGTACGCGCGCCCGCTCCTGCACACCATCCACAGTGCCGGGTACCGGATCGCGGATCTCGACGCCGAAGCCGCGGCCAGCCACGGCTGACGTGCCCGTGCGGGCAATGCCGCCGCTCCGTCGGCCCGGCGGAACGGGTGGCGGGGCGCGCGCCGCTGCGCAATCGGAATAGGCTATCGGCATGGCCAGGTACGCCAGCATCGGTCACCGTTTCTGGGTGATGTTCTCGCTGTTGGTGGCGGCGATCAGCGTCGTCACCGCGCTCGGCGTATACGCGGCCGCCAATTCCAGCCGGCAGGCGATCGCCCGACAGGAACTGGAACGCGAAGCGGTGTATTACCGCGGGCAGCTCGCGCACGATGGGAATGCGCCGCTGCCCGACACGTGGCTGATCCGTGGGTTCCTGCGCGCGCCCGGGCAGAGCGAACAGGGGCTGCCGGAGAATCTGCATGGACTCGGCCCGGGATTCCATCAGGTTGCGCAACCGGACGGCACCCAAGGCACCGTGCTGGTGTCGGACGATCCGCGCGGCACGCTGTATTTGCTGTTCAACAACGACCGGCCGAACCAGGTGGTGATGTTGTTCGGGCTGATCCCGGTGGTGCTGGTGGTGCTGATCATCTATTTCGCGACCTGGCTGACCTACCGGGCGTCGCGCAAGGCGCTGTCGCCGGTCGTCGCGCTGGCGAAGGTGGTGCGGCGCTGGAATCCCGACCATCCCGAACCGGCGGCGCTGGCTCCGGGCAATCTCCCGGCTGCGTCCGACAGCGACGTCGAGGTGCTGGTGACCGCCCTGTACAACTTCGCCAACCGCCTGGAAGCCTTCGTCGAGCGCGAGCGCAACTTCACCCGCGATGCCAGTCACGAATTGCGGACGCCGCTGACGGTGATGAAGGTGGCGGTCGACGTCCTGGCCGACGAGGACATGAGTCCGTTCGCGCAGCGTTCGCTCGCGCGCATCCGCCGGTCGATCCGCGAAATGGAGGCCTTGATCGAAACCTTCCTGGTGCTGGCCCGGGAATCCGATACCGGCCTGCGCGACGAGGACTTCCTCGCCAACGACGTGGTGAGCGCCGAGGTCGCCCGCTACCGCGAACTGCTGTATGGCAAGCCGGTGGAATTGCGGCTGGTGGAATACGCCCGCTTCGCCCTGCACACGCCACCGCGGGTGTTCGCGGTGATGGTCGGCAACTTGATCCGGAACGCCTGTCTCTATACCGAGCAGGGCACCGTCACCGTGGAGGTGGAAGCCGACAGCGTGCGGGTCGTCGATACCGGCAGCGGGATGAGCGAAGAGGACCTCGAACGCGCTTTTCAGGCGTTCTATCGCGGCAGCCGGACCGGCAGCACGGGCCACGGCATCGGGCTTGCAATCGTGCGCCGGGTGGCAGACCGCTACGGCTGGCAGGTGACGCTGGAGAGCACGCTGGGGCGAGGGACCGTCGCGGTCGCGCGTTTCCCGGCGGCGCAGCCGCCTGATCTCGCATTGCCGGGACCGGATGCGCCAGCCGAGGAAAAGCCCGCCAATGCAGAGAGCGGTGGCTGACATGGGCCCCGTCGCGCCGATGCTGCTGGTCCACGGCGGCGCCGGCGTGATCCGCGGCATGGACTCCGCGACTGAAAGCACGGTTCGCGCGGCGCTAGTGGACGCGCTGAAGCGGGGGTATGCGGAACTTGCAGCCGGCGGCTCGGCACTGGACGCGGTCGCCGCGGCGGTCGTCGCGCTGGAAGATGCGCCGCACTTCAACGCGGGTCACGGCGCGGTGTTCACTGAGCAAGGCATCCACGAGCTCGATGCCGCGGTAATGGACGGCGTCAGCCTGCGCGCGGGCGCGGTCGCGGGCGTTCGCCACGTGCGCAATCCGGTACTGCTGGCCCGCGCGGTGATGGAGCACTCGCAGCATGTGATGCTGGCGGGGACGGGCGCGGAGGACTTCGCGCGTACACGAGGCCTCGCATTGGTCGCTCCGGAGTACTTTTGCACCGAGGTTCGTTGGCATGAATTGCAGCAGGTGCGGGAACAGGAGGCCAACGGGCACGCGGTCGATCACTTCGGAACGGTCGGTGCAGTCGCGCTGGACGCGCAGGGCCGGCTCGCTGCCGCGACCTCCACCGGCGGCATGACCGGAAAGCGCTGGGGACGGGTCGGCGATGCGCCGGTGATCGGTGCCGGTACCTATGCCAAT
>JAICJG010000171.1 GCA_025928585.1 Rhodanobacteraceae bacterium | reverse complement strand
GACGTGACCCGCGAGCGTATCAGGCAGATAGAGGCCAAGGCCCTGCGCAAGCTCAGGCATCCGTCGCGCAGCGAGCAGCTTCGGTCGTTCCTCGATTTCGAGTAGGCCTTTTACCCCCTTCGGAACGAAGGGGGTCGCCGCGGCAGCGGCGGGGGGATGCAATGCGATCCGGCGAAGCCATCCCCCTCTCGCGCTGCGCGCGCGTTCGCTTCGCTCCGCCCTTCCTGCGGAAGGGGGAAGACAAGCTCGGAACCCCACGCTTTCATCACCCCCCTTCGGCACGAAGGGGGTCGCGCCGCAGGCGCGGGGGGATGTGCTTCTGTTGCCAGCGCCTTTCCATCCCAACGGTGTCGTGTCCCGCATCGGCATGACGACGCACCGGGCACCGCGTACCATGGCCCTTCATTATTGGTGATCGAGCGATTCCCATGAACCGCATCGCCGTTTTCGTGGACGCCGGCTACTTCTTCGCTTCCGCCAGCGAACTGCTGTTCGGCACGCCCCTTCGGCGCGGGGAGATGCGCCTCGCCAATGTCGAGTTCGCGCAATACCTCGCGCAATTCGCCGAGTCCATCGCGGGCTGCGCGCTCCTTCGCATCTACTGGTACGACGGCACCAATTCGGGCCCGACGCCCGCGCACCTCGCGATGGCGTATCTCGACAACGTCAAACTGCGGCTCGGCTTCGTCAACCAGTCGGGCGAACAGAAGGGTGTCGACGGACTGATATTCTCCGATCTCACCAACCTCGCCCGCAACCGGGCCATTTCGGATGCGCTGCTCCTGGCCGGCGACGAGGATCTGCGGGTCGGGGTGCAGCAGGCGCAAGAGCACGGCATCCGCGTGCACCTGCTCGGCGTCGAACCGCGCGATCCCGCCGGCAACCAGTCGGCCGCCCTGCAACGCGAGTCCGATACGCGCCGCCAACTGGATGCCGGCACCCTCGCCCAGTTCCTGTTCCGGCGTGAATACGCATCGACCGCGGTCATTGCGCCGAATGCGCCCGGTGCCGCCGGCGAGGACACCGCGCACAACCTCGCGCGCATGCAGGAACTCGCGGGGGAATTCGCGGCCACGCTGGATTCGAGCCAGCGCGCGCTGATCCTTGCGTTGCCCGAGCGCACCCCGCTGCCGCACGAACTCGATCGCGAGCTGCTGCTGCGGGCCAGCGAACTGCTCGGCCGCAAGCTCGAGGAAGCCGAAAAGCGCACCTTGCGCGGCGCGTTGCGCAGCGCGGTCACCGCGGCGACCCCGACGACGGATGCGTGATCCCGCGCGGCGCGCGGTTTACGCCGGATCGCCCCGCCCGTCCGGCGTTTCCGGATGCAGGTCCAGCGCGGTCGGCGTGGTGTGCACCAGCGGCAGGAAATTGTCGTCTGGCGTCACTTCGCGCTTGCGGCGGGCGAAGCGGTACAGGGCATAGCCCGCCATCACGCCGTCCAGAACCGCGAACCAGCCGAACAGGAACTCCGGTCGCGACAGGGTCATCAGTGCTCCGGCCAAGAGCGGCCCCACCGCCGAGCCGATGCCGTTCACCAGCAGCACCGTGCTCGATCCCGACAGCAATTCATCACGGCGCAGGTAGTCGACCAGGTGCGCCACCGCGATCGGGTACACCGCAAAGCTCATGCCGCCGAACGCGAAGACCAGCAGCATCGCGGTCGCGTGGCTCGCGCTCGGCAGGATCAGGTTGGTCAGTGCTGCCAGCGCCGCGACCGCGCTGATCATGGCGAGCGCGAGGCGGCGGTCGATGCGGTCGGACAGGCGGCCCAGCGGCAATTGCAGCACCACGCCGCCCACGATCGCAACGCTCATGTAGGTACCCACTTCGGCCGGGCCGAGGCCACGGGCAGCCGCGTACAGCGGCAACAGTCCCCAGAACGCACCCAGCACGAGTCCGGAAATCAATGCGCTGACCAGCGCCGTCGGCACCCGGCGGAACATTCGCGCCACCTGGACCTGCGGTGGCGCGTCGATGTGCGGCTGCGGCTGCGGGGTCACGGCCACCGGCAGGCTGGCGACGCAGAACAGGATCGCGACGACGCAAAACAGCACGAAACCCTCGCCGCGGATGTGCAGGAACTGCTGCGCGACCGCACCGGCACCGAGATTCAGCATCATGTAGATCGCGAACACCGAACTGCGGTGGCCGGGCTCCGCGGCGGTGTTCAGCCAGCTTTCGATAATTGCGTAGAGGCCGACCAGCAGCAGCCCCTGCAGGACCCTGAGGACCAGCCACGCGCCGTAGGCGGAGGTGAGCGCCTGCACCAGCACCACCACCGCCAGCGCTGCCGTGCAGAAGGCGAAGGTGCGGATGTGGCCGAAGCGATGCGTCAGCCTCGGCACCGTGTAGGTCCCCACCAGGAACCCCGTGTAATAGGCCGAGGTGAGAATGCCGATCATCGCCACCGAGAAGCCCAGCGCCCTTCCCTCGAGCGCGATGTGCGTGTGCAGCAGTCCGACCCCCATCAGCAGGAAGACGGTGCTCGACAACAGCGGCGCGGTGGTGCGGATACTGCTCAACATGCGAAAGGCCCGGAATGACGCGTGCCGCACGCCCGATGGAACGGGTGCGGCGTCAGCAGGGTAATGGGGGAAAAGACATTATCGCGAGCGGGTGGCGGACGTGGCCGGCCGGTCCGCTCCGGTACGCCCGGACGCGAACACCCGAACGCCGCGACCAGGCGCCCAATTCTGCAACGGTGCACAGGCGTCCACCCGATGCGGCTCCACGTGCAGCGAAGCGGTGCGCCACGCATCGCGACATGCTTAAATGGCCGCGGCGGGCCTATAGCTCAATCGGTTGGAGCAGGGGACTCATCAACAGGTGCCGCCGCGGCGAAAGTCGCGGACGGGATCGGGACGAAT
>JAICJG010000125.1 GCA_025928585.1 Rhodanobacteraceae bacterium | reverse complement strand
TGTGCGGCGTCCGGAATGACGACGAACTGATGATTTCCTGATTCCGGCGTCCGCATGAAATTTTCCGAAAACTGGCTTCGTTCCTTGGTGGACATACGCGCCGACAGCGACACGTTGGCGCGGCGGCTGACCATGAGCGGGTTGGAAGTCGCCGAAGTCGCACCGATCGGCGGTTCGCTGGACGACGTGGTCGTCGCGCGCATCGTGGCGTGCGCGCCACATCCCGATGCCGCCAAGCTGCGGGTGTGCCGCGTCGATACCGGCACGGGCGAAGTGCAGATCGTGTGCGGCGCTCCGAACGCGCGCGAAGACGTGCTGGCGCCGCTGGCGATGGTCGGCGCGAAGTTGCCGAACGGCACCACCATCGAGCCGACGAAGCTGCGTGGCGTCGAATCGCAGGGCATGCTGTGTTCGGGAAAGGAACTCGGCGTCGATGCGGATGCATCCGGCTTGATGGAACTGCCCGCCGACGCGCCCGTTGGCAAGCCGCTGGCCGACTATTTGCGCCTGCCCGACACCGCCATCGAAGTCGAATTGACTCCCAACCGCGGAGACTGCCTCGGGATGCTGGGTCTCGCCGACGAAGTTGCCGCAGAGTTCGGTGCGCGTGCCCAACCTTTCCAGCCGTTGCAGATACCAGCCGCGATCTCCGCACCGCGCGAAATCCGCCTCGAAGCCGGCGCCGACTGCCCGCGCTACCTCGGGCGCGCCGTGCGCGGCATCGACATGACCGCGCGCACGCCCGTTTGGATCGCGCAGCGACTGCGCGCGGCGGGCGTCAAGCCCATCAACGCGGTGGTGGACGTCACCAATTACGTGATGCTGGAAACCGGCCAGCCGCTGCACGCCTTCGACGAAGCGAAGATCGGGGGTGCGATCGTGGTGAGACATGCGCGCAACGGCGAAACGCTGAAGCTGCTGGACGAGAGCGATGCCTCGCTCGATCCGTCGTTCCTGGTGATCGCCGACGACGCCAGGGCCTTGGCAGTTGCCGGCGTGATGGGCGGTTTCGATTCGCGCGTCACCGACTCTACGCAAGACGTGTTCCTCGAAGCCGCGCACTTCGTTCCTGCCGCAATCATGGGCCGCGCCCGCAAGCTGGGGCTGACTACCGACGCTGCGCACCGTTTCGAACGTGGTGTCGATCCGGAATTGCCGCGTGCGGCGATCGAGCGCGCGACGGCATTGCTGATGGAGATCGCGGGCGGCCAGCCGGGCGAAGTCGTCGAGTCCATGACGCCGCAGCATCTCGGGCAGCCAGCGACGATTCTGCTGCGCCGCGCGCGGATCGCGCGGGTGCTCGGCATCGCCATCGACGACGCCGAAGTCGAACGCATCCTGACCGCGCTCGGGATGCAGCTCGCGGAGCGAGGCGATGGCTGGCTCGTCACGCCGCCCTCGCGGCGGTTCGACATCGAGCGCGAAGAAGACCTGATCGAGGAAGTCGCGCGCATCCATGGCTACGACGCCATACCCGCGCGACTGCCTGCGGGTGCGCCGCCGGCGCCGCATGAGGACGAATCGGTTTTGCCTGTTTCGGCGTTGACCGCCAGCCTCGCCGCGCGCGACTACCACGAGGCGATCTGCTATGCATTCGTCGATCCAAGACTACTGCAAACCTGGCAGCTCGAAGCGGATGCGGTGCCGCTCGCCAATCCGCTGTCGGCGGAAATGGCAGTGATGCGGACCTCGCTGCTGCCGGGCCTGGTCGAGGCGCTGAAGCGCAACCGCAATCGCCAGCAGACGCGGGTGCGGTTGTTCGAGACGGGGGTGGTATTTGCGAAGCAGGGAGCAGGGAGCAGGGAGCAGGGAAAAGCAGAAGCGGGCAAAGCCGCGCCGGCGGAAACGGTGATGCTCGCGGCGGTCGCGTGTGGTGGTGCGCACGCAGAGCAGTGGGGCGAGCCGAAACGTGCGCTGGACTTCTTCGACATCAAGGGCGACCTTGAAGCGCTGCTGGCGCTTCCAGGTTCGGCGGCGAGGTGGTCGTTCGATGCGCATGACCTGCCCGGATGGCTGCACCCTGGGCGCGGCGCGCGCGTATTGCGCGATGGTGTGGCGGTCGGCGCGGTCGGCGTGCTGCATCCGCTGCTGCAGCGGCAGCTCGAGCTTCCCGAAACCAATGTGTTCGAGGTCCGGCTCGATGTCCTGCGGCAACGGGACATCGTCACGGCGAAGCGGTTGCCGCACTTTCCCTCGATCCGCCGCGACATCGCGGTCGAGGTCGATGACGCCGTGGAATGGGCGGCGGTCGCTGCGGCGATCCAGTCCGGATTGCCGGCGATGCTGCACGAACTGGTACTGTTCGACTGTTTTCGCGGCCCAGGCCTCGGCCTTGGGCGAAAAAGTCTTGCTATAGGCTTGATTTTGCAGGATAGTTCGCGCACGCTTACGGATCAGGACGCGGACCGTTGTGTCGTGGATGCGGTGGCGCGGCTGGAAAGCGAATTTGGGGCCAGGTTGAGGAAATGAACATGACGCTGACCAAGGCAGAGATGGCCGAGCGCCTGTTTCTCGACGTGGGCCTCAACAAGCGTGAAGCCAGGGAGTGCGTCGATGCCTTCTTCGAGGTGTTGCGCGAGGCACTCGAGCGGGGGGAGCAGGTGAAGCTGTCGGGCTTCGGCAACTTCGACCTGCGCAACAAGAATCAGCGCCCGGGACGAAACCCCAAGACCGGCGAGGAGATCCCCATCTCCGCACGCCGGGTGGTCACGTTTCGTCCGGGGCAGAAGCTGAAACTGAGGGTCGAGAACCATGCTGGATCAGGGCCGCAATAACGAACTGCCCGCCATCCCGGCCAAACGGTATTTCACGATTGGCGAAGTCAGCGAGCTGTGCGCCGTCAAGCCGCACGTGCTGCGCTATTGGGAGCAGGAATTTCCCGCGCTGAATCCGGTCAAGCGGCGCGGCAACCGGCGCTATTACCAGCGCCACGACGTGCTGATGATCCGGCAGATCCGCGCGCTCCTGTACGACCAGGGCTTCACGATCACCGGTGCGCGCGCGCGCCTCGAAGGGCAGCAGGGCAAGATGGAAGCCAGCCTGTCGCACCAGATCGTCCACCAGATGCGCCTTGAACTCGAGCAATTGCTGCAATTGCTGCGCGAGCCGTCGCGACGATGATGCCTGCGGCGATCCCGGATCGCTGGATCGCGGATTGCTTCGCGGGGCCGGACTCCTCCGGGTCCCTGGGAGGAATTCTTGCGATCATCGTGGATCGCGGCCTCGTCGGAGCGTAAAGCTACCGACACGATCCAAGTTGCAAGGGATCACAACGGCCATCCATGGCCTGATTTTTCACGACAGCTGCTCCGATCGTAGGTCCTGCTGTTGCTGCCCGCATTCCGCTATCATGCAAGTTCGGTCGGGGCGTAGCGCAGCCTGGTAGCGCATCTGCCTGGGGGGCAGGGGGTCGTGGGTTCGAATCCCGCCGCCCCGACCATGTTCTTGCGATCATCCATGATCGCTGCGCCATGGAATTTCTGGCGCGCGCCGACATCGGTCGGTCGGCCAACGCCAGAACGCCCATCCGTGGCCTGACGTTCCACGCCAGCGGGACGCCCTTGTGACCCGTTTTTGTTGGTCCAGAGCGTACGCGAAGCCGTTGGGCTTCCCCGATGAAGCCGGGCCAGCCCACCTTGAAAAGGTGGGTAGGTTGGGCTCATCCCGGAATCGTCCCGGGAAGCCCAACATTGTCCAGGGCGTCGCGCTTCGGGTGCGTGCCAAGGCCGACTGTGGCGCGCGTTGCGTCAATACAGCAACCGCGTCCTGATGGTCCCGGGAATCGCCGCAAGCCGCTCGCGCAGCGATTCCGATTGCGCTTCGGGGGAAGATACGTCGATCACGACATAGCCGAGGTCGCCGTCGGTTTGCAGGTATTGGCCGTTGATGTTGACGCCTCCCTGCGAAAACACTTCGTTGATGCGCGACAGCACGCCCGGCACGTTGTGGTGGATGTGCAGCAGTCGCCGGCTGCCGGCGTGCTCGGGCAGGTTGACTTCCGGAAAGTTCACGGCGGATACGGTCGATCCATTGTCGCTGTAGCGCACCAGCTTCGATGCCACTTCGGTGCCGATGTTGAGCTGGGCCTCCTGGGTGCTGCCGCCCACGTGCGGCGTCAACAGCACGTTGTCGAAGGCGCGCAGCGGCGATTCGAACGTCTCGTCGCGGCCCTTCGGCTCCCTCGGGAACACGTCCACCGCCGCCCCGGCGATCCGCTGCTCGCGCAGCGCGGCCGCGAGCGCCTCGAGGTCGACGACGTTGCCGCGCGAGGCATTGATCAGCGTGGCGCCAACGCGCATCCGCGCGATCTGTGACGCGCCGATCATACCTGCGGTGGCGGGCGTTTGCGGCACGTGCAGCGTCACGATGTCCGAACGCCGCAGCAAGTCGTCCAGGTCGCGCGCCGCCGCCGCGTTGCCGAGCGCCAGCTTGGCTTCGATGTCGTGGAACAGCACGCGCATCCCCAGGCCTTCGGCGAGCACGCCGACCTGGGTGCCGATGTGGCCGTAACCGACGATACCGAGCGTCTTGCCCCGCACCTCGTAGCTGCCTTCCGCCGACTTGTCCCAGCCGCCGCGATGGCATTCGGCATTGCGCTCCGGGATCCGCCGCAGCAACAGGATCGCTTCGGCGATCACCAGCTCGGCGACGCTGCGGGTATTCGAATACGGGGCATTGAAGACCGGCACGCCGCGCGCGCGCGCGCTCGCGAGGTCGACCTGGTTGGTGCCGATGCAGAAGCAGCCGACGGCGAGCAACCGCCGTGCATGCGCGATGGCCTCGGCATCCAGTTGCGTGCGCGAACGCAGCCCGACGATGTGGGCGTCCGCGACCGCCTGCAGCAATCGTTCGCGCGGCAGCGCCTTGTCGTGGCGCTCGACCAGGGTGTAGCCGGCGGCCGCGAACGCTTCGACCGCGCTCGCGTGGATGCCTTCGAGCAGCAGGATCTTGATGTCGTTTTTCGGGAAGGATGTCTTCATGCGGTATGGCAAACCTCGTTCGTGCCCGTTGCCCTTGCGGGGGCCTGACCCTGGGAAGCGACGCCGGCGGTCGTTGGAGATGTCGGCTGCTGCGATGAAACCGGAGCGCTGTCCGGGGCTTTCCCATGCGGTGCTAGGCTAACTGCAATCCCGCCGCAGATGAAATCCCGCACATGGACATGCATGAAAAGGCGCGTCGCGTCCTGTATCCCGAAATCGAGCCGTTCGACAGCGGCACGCTGCCGGTTTCGAAACGGCACACCCTCTATTACGAACAGTGTGGCAACCCGCACGGAAAACCCGTGGTATTCCTGCATGGCGGACCCGGAGCCGGCTGCAACATCAAGTGCCGGCGGTTCTTCGATCCCAAGGTGTACCGGATCGTGCTGTTCGACCAGCGCGGCTGCGGGCGCTCCACGCCGCACGCGGAATTGCGCGAGAACACGACCTGGGACCTGGTTGCCGACATCGAGCGATTGCGCGAGCACCTGCGCGTCGATCGCTGGCAGGTATTCGGCGGCTCGTGGGGCTCGACCCTGGCGCTTGCCTACGCCGAAACCCACCCGGACCGCGTCAGCGAACTGGTGCTGCGCGGTATCTTCATGCTGCGCCGGGCCGAGCTCGAGTGGTTCTACCAGCGCGGCTGCGACATGCTCTACCCGGACGCGTGGGAACCATACCTGGCGGCGATCCCCGAGGCCGAGCGCGGCGACCTGATGGCGGCGTACCACCGGCGCCTGGTGTCGCCCGATCCGGCGGTGCGGCTGGCCGCGGCGCGCGCGTGGTCGGTGTGGGAAGCCTCGACCAGCTTCCTGATCCAGAACGATGCCTACATCGCCGCCAGCGCGGGCGACGAGTTCGCACTGGCGTTTGCCGGCATCGAAAACCACTACTTCGTCAACGGTGGTTTCTTCGAACACGACGACCAGCTGTTGCGCAACGCCGGTCGTCTGCGCGACATTCCCGCGGTGATCGTGCAGGGCCGCCACGACGTGGTGTGCCCGATGCGCAGCGCCTGGGACCTGCATCGCGCCTGGCCGGGGGCCGATCTTCGAATCGTGCCCGACGCCGGGCATTCGGCGTTCGAGCCCGGCAACGTGCACGAGCTGATAAGCGCCACCGATCGCTTTCGCGACCGCTCGGCGTGACCTGCAGCCCGGCTCAACGAGCGCAGCGACAGAGCCGGCATGGGCAGGGTCACTCCTCTTCGGCCTTCGGCTTGTAGGCCTCCGTGAGTTCCTTCTGGACCTGGGCGGGCACCGGGTCGTAGTGCGACAGCTCCATCGCGAAGCGGCCTTGGCCGCCCGTGATCGCGCGCAGCTCGGTCTGGTAGCCGATCACTTCGGCGAGCGGGGCTTGTGCCTTGACCACCAGCATGCCCCCCCGCAACACGTCGGTCCCATGGATGCGGGCCCGCTTGGAGGCGAGCCCGCCGGTGACGTCGCCCATGTAGCGTTCCGGCACGTTGACGTCCATGTTGACGATCGGTTCCAGCACGATCGGGTTGGCCCTGGACACCGCGTCGAGGAACGCCTTCCTGCCGGCGGCGACGAACGCGACTTCCTTGGAATCCACCGGGTGGTACTTGCCGTCGTACACCACCACCCGCACGTCCTGCATCGGGTAGCCGGCGATTGCGCCATG
>JAICJG010000168.1 GCA_025928585.1 Rhodanobacteraceae bacterium | reverse complement strand
GCCATTGATGGTCGCCGCGGCACGCGCTGCGCGAAAGTCGGCGGCGCCCGCGATCTGGTTGCTCGCGTTCATGATGGCGGCCGGTCCATTCGGCGACACCGAATACACGCCGGCCATGCCCGCGATGGCCAAGGCGCTGCACGCCGACTACGGCATGATCCAGTTCACCATGGCCGCGTACCTCGCGGCCTCGGCGGTGAGCCAACTGGTGTTCGGGCCGGCCTCGGACCGCTGGGGCCGCAGGCCGGTGATGCTGTTCGGCACGGTGGTGCTGTCGGCCGGCGCGCTCCTGTGCATGCTCAGCTTCTCCATCTGGCCGTTGATCGGCGGCCGCTTCATCCAGGGCGTCGGCGCCTGCGCGGGCGGCGTCATTGCCGACGCCGTCGTGCGGGATTCATTCTCCGCGAAGCGGCGGCAGCGTGTGTACGCCAAGATCAATGCGGCCTTCGCGGTGGCGCCGGCGGTCGGTCCGGTCGCGGGCACCTACATCGCGCACGCGTTCGGGTGGCACGCGAATTTCGCGCTGCTGCTCGCGGTATCGCTCGCGCTCACATACTCCGTCTGGCGCTGGCTGCCGGAAACCCTGCGCGAGCCGGACCCACGGGCGCTCGAACGCAAGCGGCTGCGGAGGAACGCGCGGGAGGTACTCGGGACCCGCGGCTTCCTGTTCTACGTCGCGATGGGCGGCCTCTGCGTCGGCGTCGTGTACGCGGCGCTGATCGGCGCGCCTGACCTGGTGATCAACGTGCTGTACCAGGGCAGCGGCGCGATCGTGGTCGTCGCGATCGCGATCCTCGTCGCGTTCGTGATTGGCGCGGGTGCGTGCGCATGGCTGACGCCGCGGGTGCCGCACCTCGCGATCATCGGCGGCGGCCTGGCGCTGGTCCTCGCCGGGTCGATCCTGTTGATGCTGGTCGCGCTGTTCGCGGACGGCAAGGGTAATCTCGCGACCTATCTGCTGCCGATCGGAATCTCGTTCGTCGGGGTCGGGCTCACGGTGCCGGTGAGCACCGCCAAGGCCATCGCGCCGTTCGGCGACAATGCGGGCGCCGCGTCTTCGGTACTCGGTTTCCTGCGGATGGGCATCGCCGCGCTCGGGACGATCGCGATGAGTGCGCTGCACATGGGCAGCGTGTACGACATCCCGATCGTGTTCCTCGCGCTGTCGGTGACGGCGGTGGTGCTGTTCTGCACGTATCTTGCGGTGCGCGGGCCTCCGCCTTCGGTCGTGTCAGGTGGCGACAAGCACTGAGGGAACGCGACGCATTCGCCGGTGCGCTGCAAAGGTCAAGTGTCCCGATGCCAGTGCTCCGGCGGTTCCGCATCGATGCGTCGCCAACGCGCCATCGCGAGCTGGAAGACGGCATAGGCCATCAGGCCCACGGCGACCGCTCCCAGCAACCACTCGCCGTAGGCCTGATTGCGGACGAATTCCAGGGCGCCGGCAAAACCGCGGGAATGCTCTGGCTGGTACTGCCAGGTGGCCACGACCAGGAGCAGGCCGATCAGCGCGAACACCAATGCCCGCGCGAGTACGCCGAACTCGCTCACGGCGATCACCACCCAGGACTCGAGCGCCCGAAGCCCGCGCCGCGGACGTTTCTGCAACCGCTGGACAACCCGGACGGTGGCGGCGCGATACAGCTGCCACAGCGCGTACCCGAGAATTCCGATGGCGACCGCGGCGGTGACGAACTGCCCCAGTGGCAGGCGCATCATCAAGCCCGTGACCCGCGCCAGCGAATGGCCGTGGTCCGGTCGCCCCTTGACGAACAGGCGATACAGCACGTCGGCCACCAGTCCGACGTAGAAAATTCCGCTGCATGCCCAGCCAAAGCGAATGGCGATCCTGGCTGCGAGCGATTTCCGCTCCAGCAACAGGCCGAACGCGATCTGCGAAACGCGCCACAGGACCAGACAGCCGAGACCCACGGCCAGCAGCGCCAACAATGCACTTCCGGTGGCGGTCGAGGCAATGTCGGCAAAGGCGTCGCTGGACGAGGATGGCCGGCCGTGGCCAATCGCCGAACGCAATGCGAAATAGCCGATCAGCGCATAGACGGTGCCGCGGGCGAGGAAGCCGATCCGGGCGAACCAGTGCACCCACGGGTCCAGCTCGCTCTCGAGTTCCGGCTCGTCCACGCCTGTTGCCTGTTTTCCAATAGCGTAGCGTACGCCATCCAAGTCGGCGTGACCGCAGCCGGACGCGAGGCTGCATGGCGATGTTTATACTGGTTTCCTGCATGGTGGCGGCTGCGTCGCGCCTTCGGCCTCCCCAAGCACTTTGCCCTGCAAGGCCGCGCGCGGTGCGGTCCGCGGCACTGCGATGGAAGAGCGCCGCATGTAGCGAAGCGTCGGCCAAGAGCAGGAGGCAGTTGCGAGCATGATCATCCTTTATGTGATGAGCGCGATCGGCGTGCTGGCGCTCGGCATGATGTTCTACAACTGGCTGGTGCCCGACCAGTCGGAGATCGCGCCGCGCGGCATGGCGGTCGATCCGCCGCTGGACGCCGAGGCGTCGGCACGGGCGCTGTCGGCGAACCTCGGCGCGCCGCTCGTCGAGGGCAACGCCATCGACATGCTGCTCAACGGCGACGAGATCTTCCCGGCGATGCTGGATGCGATCCGCCAGGCCACGCATTCGGTGAACCTCCTGACCTACATCTACTGGCAGGGCGACGTCGCCTGCCGGTTCGCCGACGAACTCGCGGCCGCGGCGAAGCGCGGTGTGAAGGTGCGCCTGCTGGTGGACGCGGTCGGCGGCGGCAGGATGGCGCCGACAATCGTGGAGCAACTCGAGCAGGCCGGCTGCACCTTCGCATGGTTCCGGCCGCTGCGCTGGTACAACCTCGGGCGTTTCAACGATCGCACCCATCGCAAGGTGATGGTGGTCGATGGCCACACCGGATTCACCGGCGGGGTGGGGATCGCCGACGTGTGGACCGGCCATGCGCAGGGTCCGGGCCACTGGCGTGACGACCTTTTTCGGGTGCGCGGCCCCGTGGTGCGGTACCTGCAGGGTTCGTTCGGAGTGAACTGGCGGCAGGCGCCCGGCGAGGTGCTCGCAGGCGCCGCGCTGTTCCCGGACCTGGAGCCGGCCGGCGAGGCCCGGATGGTCGCGATCGACGCGGCGCCGAGCATCCGCGTATCGACGATCGGATTCACCTATTGGCTGTTCTTCCACGGCGCCCGCGAAACGATCCATG
>JAICJG010000126.1 GCA_025928585.1 Rhodanobacteraceae bacterium | reverse complement strand
GAATCTTCCGCACAAGCGGATTGCATGTACAGGCCCAACGCGGATGCGGCAACCATCGACACGAGCAGTATCTTGCGGTTCATCGAAAATTTCCTTTGGACACGACGGGAGGCGGGCATCCTTGGGGATACCCGCCCGTAATCAAGCAACCATCAGCGCATCAACCGCCGCCCGGACGGCCCACATGACTCGGAATATCGGGGCGCTGGGGAATATTGGGCCGTTGCGGTACGTCGGGACGCTGCGGGCGATCGGGATGAAGCGGACGCACAGGATGCTCCGGCCTGCCGGTCGAAGCGACGTCATGGCCGTGTTGTGCGTGCTCCGCGCCGGCCTGCGCGCGATCGGTCTTCGACGCGCTGACCACGTCACCCAGTTTGAACCCGAGAGCATTTGCGATCTGCCCCCAGCCTTCGCCCTGTGCACGCAGCGCCAGCACGCCCTGCAGTGTTTGGGTGCTGCCGTCGGCGAGTGTCACGGTGCCGCCGTTGAGGGCGACTTCGATTTCATCAGTGGTCGGATCGGTGATGCCCAGCGCGGCCAGTTGGTTCTGCGCAAGCGCCAGCACGATGTTGACATTGCCATAGCCCAGCTTCCCGGTGGCCGGCTGGAATGTGGTGGGCGTGGTGGTGGTGCTGGTGGTGCCGTCCGGGTTCGTCGTCGTGGTGGTGGTGTCGAGCGTGATGGAAGTGCCGTCGCGCAGACCTTCCACCAACGCATCCGCATTCGCGCCGGAACCCGCGAATGTCGCATAGGTCGATGCAAGGTTGTTCGCCGCGGTACTGGTTGTGGTGTTACCGCCATCGGCGGCGAATGCCGTCGCCGCGAAGGCGGCGAGCATGCCCGCGGCAAGCACGGTCAGGATCGGACGGTGGGGTTTCATGGCTGGGAACCTCTGCGCAGGGAAGGAATCGTGAACCCAAACAGGCCCGGCCGTTACGTCACCGCCGGCGCCCCAAGCTCAACTGCAACCAATTGCAAACGCGATCATGCATCGATTCGGACACATACGTGTGCTTGTTGCGAGGAATGATGCGCGATGCGTGAAGCGCATCACGTTCGTGCATCGATTTGCCCGGCGCGCATCATGCGAATTCGGTGTGCGAGCAGTCGCTCCGGGCGGGTTATCCTGAAGGCTTTCGCGACGTCCTTGCGCATTTTCCGATGACACGACATCCGCAACGCGCAGCATGGATCGGCCTGCTGGTCCTCACGATCATCTGGAGCCTCAACTGGACGGTGATGAAGGTCGCGATGCGCGACGCGGGGCCGTTCACGTTCAGCGCGCAACGCTACGTGATCGGTACGCTGGTGCTGTTCGCGCTGCTCGCGATCCGGCGCCGGAGCCTCAAGCCCACGCCCTGGGCCGCCACCATCGCGATCGGCCTCTGCCAGACCACCGGCTTCCAGGCGCTCGCGCAATGGGCGTTGGTGTCCGGTGGCGCCGGCAAGACCGCCCTGCTCGCCTACACGATGCCGTTCTGGGTGGTGCCGCTGGCGTGGTGGTGGCTGCACGAGAAACCCGGGCTCCGGCGCTGGATCTGCATCGCCCTCGCCGCCGCCGGTTTCGGGTGCGTGATCCGCCCGTGGCAACCGATCGGCTCGCCGCGCAGCATCGGTCTGGCGATGCTCGCCGGGGTCGCCTGGGCCATCGCGACGGTGCTCTCCAAGCGCCTGTTCCAGAAACACCCGGAAGTGACGCCCCTGCGCCTGACCGCGTGGCAGATGCTCATCGGCACCCTCGGCCTCGTCGTGCTCGCACTCTGCGTGCATCAGCGCGCCGTGGCGTGGACCGGCGAATACGTCGCCGCGCTGCTCTACAACGGCCTGCTTTCCTCCGGGGTCTGCTGGGTGCTGTGGGCGCTGATCGTGCAGCGGCTGTCGGCGAATGCGGCCGGCCTCACCAGCCTCGCCGTGCCGGTCGCCGGCGTGCTGTTCGCGTGGTGGCTGCTGGCCGAACAGCCGGCACCCGCCGAGTGGGCCGGAATCGGCCTGATCGCCGCCGCCCTCGCGATTTTGAATTTCTCGCGCCGCGTGTCAGCATAGGCGCGCTTTGCGCGGACGATCCGCCGCGCCGGCATCCGCCAACTCACAGGGAAATGTCACATGGCTGCTGCTGCTCTGCCCCGCCCAGGGGAAATCCGCGTGGCCGTGATCGGCCTCGGCTACGTCGGCCTGCCGCTCGCGGTTGGTTTTGGACGCAAGTTGCCGACGCTTGGCTTCGACGCGAATCCGGCGCGTATCGAGGAATTGAAACAGCGCCGCGACCACACGCTGGAAGTGTCGCCGGAGGAACTGGCGGGCGCCGCGCAGCTCGGCTTCAGCAACGATCCCGCGGATCTCAAGGACTGCAACGTCTTCATCGTCGCGGTGCCGACTCCGGTCGGTCGCGGCAAGCGTCCCGACCTGACGCCACTCAAGGGCGCCAGCACCACGGTCGGCAAGGCGATCGGCCGCGGCGGCATCGCGATTTTCGAATCGACCGTATACCCCGGCGCAACCGAGGAGGTCTGCGTTCCGATCATCGAGGAGGAATCGGGGCTGAAGTTCAACGAGGACTTCTACGCCGGCTACAGCCCCGAGCGGATCAACCCGGGCGACAAGGAACACCGCCTCGACACGATCAAGAAGGTCACCTCCGGCTCGACGCCCGAGGTCGCCGAATTCGTGGATTCCCTGTACCGGCGGGTCGTCAGCGCCGGCACCCACAAGGCGTCTTCCATCAAGGTAGCCGAGGCTGCCAAGGTCATCGAGAATACCCAGCGCGACTTGAACATCGCCCTGATCAACGAGCTCGCGCTGATCTTCCACCGCCTCGGCATCGACACGCTCGAGGTGCTCGAAGCCGCCGGTACCAAATGGAACTTCCTGCCGTTCCGGCCGGGTTTGGTGGGTGGACATTGCATCGGGGTCGATCCGTATTACCTCACCCACAAGGCGCAGGAAATCGGCTACCACCCCGAGGTGATCCTCGCCGGACGCCGCATCAACGACGGCATGGGTCAGCACGTGGCGGAACGGGTGGTCCGGCTGATGCTGCAGAAACGGATCAACGTGGCCGGCGCCAAGGTCCTGGTGCTCGGGCTCACCTTCAAGGAAAACTGCCCTGACCTGCGCAACACCCGGGTCACCGACATCATCGACGAGTTCAAGGCCTGCCACGCCGATATCGACATCTACGACCCCTGGGTCGACGCCGACGAGGCGCGCCGCGAGTACGGCGTCGAGGTGGTGACCGAACCACAGCCCGCGAGCTACGACGCGATCGTCCTGGCGGTCGCCCATCGCCAGTTCATCGATCTCGGAGCGGCGGCGCTGCGCGCGCTCGGCAAGCCCGAATGCGTGCTGTTCGACGTGAAGAACGTGCTGCCACGCGACGCGGTGGACGATCGGCTGTAGGCGAACCGAAGCTGCGCGGATTCGCGGCGAGCAACCGCGGGCGGGTGAGGGTACGCACCCGCGCATGGCAGCATGCGCAGGAGCACGACCTTTGAGAGGCCGAACCCTCATCCGGCGCTTCGCGCAGAACAAGAGCAGCGCGTTGCGCCCTTCTCCCGAAGCGAGAAGGAAAAGCTGGCTAGACTCGCATTGGGCGAGATCAGGAGTTTGAGGAGGATTTCGTGCGCGTACTCGTCACCGGCGCCGCCGGCTTCATCGGATCCACCCTGAGCCTGCGCCTGCTCGCGCGCGGCGACGAGGTGCTGGGTGTCGACAACCTCAACGACTACTACGATGTCACCCTGAAGCAGTCGCGGCTGGACCGGTTGACGCCTCAAGCGGGGTTCTCCTTCGCGAAGATCAGCATCGAGGACCGCCCGGCACTGGAGCGGGCCTTCGCCGACTTCAAACCTGAGCGGGTCGTCAACCTCGCTGCCCAGGCCGGCGTGCGCTATTCGCTCGAGAATCCGTACGCCTACGTCGAATCGAACCTGGTCGGCTTCATCAACATCCTGGAAGCCTGCCGGCACGGCAGGGTCGAACACCTGGTGTACGCGTCGTCCAGTTCGGTGTACGGCGCCAACCGCAAGCTGCCGTTCTCGGTGCAGGATTCGGTGGACCATCCGGTGAGCCTCTACGCCGCGACCAAGAAGGCCAACGAGCTGATGGCGCACACCTACAGCCACCTGTACGGTTTGCCGACCACCGGCCTGCGCTTCTTCACGGTGTATGGCCCGTGGGGACGCCCGGACATGGCGCTGTTCCTGTTCACCCGCAAGATCCTGGCGGGCGAGCCGATCGACGTGTTCAACCACGGGCACCACACCCGCGACTTCACCTATATCGACGACATCGTCGAGGGCGTGATCCGCACGCTCGACCGGGTGGCCACGCCCGACCCTGATTACGACCCGCTGCATCCGAATGCAGCGACGTCGTCGGCGCCCTATCGGCTGTACAACCTCGGCAACAGCCATCCGGTGCAGTTGTTCCGCTACATCGAGGTGCTGGAGGATTGCCTCGGCCGCAAGGCCGAGAGGAACCTGCTGCCGCTGCAGCCGGGCGACGTGCCGGACACCAGCGCCGAGGTCGCCGAGCTCATGGCCGATACCGGCTACCGCCCGGACACGCCGGTCGAGGAAGGCATCCGGCGCTTTGTCGACTGGTACCGGGACTACTACGGCGTCTGATCGGCAGCCTGCCGCGCGCTTCGCGCGTGGCGCCATTCGAGGATGGCGTATTCGGCGCTGCCGGCCAGCTCGTGCAGCGCGATCGCCGCCGTCCGTACCGCGGTTCCCTGCGGCACGAAATTCAACGGGGTCCAATGGAAGCGTTCGCGCCACACGCCGCTCGGCCACGCGCAAGGCTCGAATCCCCAGGCGCGAAACGCCGCCAGCGCGCGCGGCATGTGCATCGTCGAGGTCACCAGCCAGATACGCTTCGGGACAGGCGGCGTCAGCGCCGCGACGTTGCGGGCGTTTTCCCAGGTGGTCCGCGATCGGTCCTCGATCCGGATGTCCGCCGCAGGCACCCCCATCCGCGCCGCAAGGTTCGCCAGCGGCACTGCTTCCGGCTCGCTGCGTGATCCGCCCCCGGCGACCACGATCCGCGCGCCCGGGATCCTGCGCCACAACGCGACGCCGGTGAACAAGCGCTGCAGGGCGGAATCGCGGAGCGCACCGTAGTCGTCGGGTCCGGCCGGCGAATGGTCGAACCCCGCTCCCAGCACGACGATCGTCGTAGGCTCGGGCGCCGTGCAGGTTTTTGATGCCGGCAGGCGCGACTCCACGGCGCGGACCAGTACGTTCGCGCCAAGCGGCGTCATCATGGCGACCAGCAGCACCTCGACCACCACGCCCGCAACCTGCGCCGCCAGCGGCAGGCGAAGCCAGAACAGCGCGAGCAACGCCCCCAGCACGACAGCGTAGGGCAATGGCGACGTGGCTTGTACCGGAAACGACATGGTTCGGGCTTCGCGTCCCCTGCGGCCGCTCAGCGCACGGCCGCGAGCTTCTGCTCCCACTGGAGCGCCGTGCGTGCAATGAAGTCGAGGTCGTCGTGGCGCGGCCGCCAGCCGAGCGTTTCGCGGATCCGGTCCGATACCGCGACCAGCGACGGCGGATCGCCCGCGCGCCGCGCCTGCTCGACGAACGGCACCGGCGCCCCGTGCGCGCGCCCCACCGCTTCCAGCACCTCGCGCACCGAATACCCGTGGCCGTACCCGCAGTTGAGGGTGGAAGAGGCTCCGCCTGCACGCAGATACTCCAGTGCATCGAGGTGCGCGCGCGCGAGGTCGTCCACGTGGATGTAGTCGCGCACGCCGGTACCGTCGGGCGTGTCGTAGTCGGTGCCGAAGATCGAGAGCCGCTCGCGCTTGCCGAGCGCCGCCTCGCAGGCGACCTTGACGAGCAGTGTCGCGTTTTTGGTCGACTGGCCGATGCGCCCCTCCGGATCGCACCCGGCGACGTTGAAGTAGCGGAGCGCCACGTAGCGCGGGCCGTCCGCCGCGGCGAGGTCGCGCAGCATCCATTCGCTCATCAGCTTGGAACTGCCGTAGGGATTGATCGGCGCGGTCGGCGTGTCTTCGCGTGCGGAGCCGCCCGCGGGAATGCCATATACCGCGGCGGTCGATGAAAACACGATCTGCGCGACCCCGGCGTCGCGGCAGCACTCCAGCAGGTTGCGGGTCGCGCAGGTGTTGTTGCCGTAGTAGCGAAGCGGGTCGGCCACCGATTCCGGCACGATGGTGCGGGCGGCAAAGTGCATCACGGTATCGACGCCGTGTTCGCGCAACACCCGCTCGACCAGCGCGCGGTCGCCGACATTGCCGACCACGAGTTCCGCCCCGATCACCGCTTCCCGAAAGCCGGTGGAGAGGTCGTCCAGCACCACCACCCGTTCACCCGCTTCGACCAGTTGCAGCACCACGTGGCTGCCGATGTAGCCCGCGCCGCCGGTGACCAGGATGGTGCGATGGCGCTTGTCCTGTGGATTCAACGTCCTCTCCTTCGATGCGAGTGGTGGCTCGCGGCTGGCCGCGCGATTCCGTCCGGCAGCATGGTACTTGCGCGCGCCGTGGCTGCGAGGCGCCAAGGACCACGACTCCGCCGCCGGGCCGTCGGAACCCCGGTCGGGTCAGCAGTTCCTTGCGTGCCGTCGACAAACTT
>JAICJG010000042.1 GCA_025928585.1 Rhodanobacteraceae bacterium | reverse complement strand
GATCGGCATGGTCCTGACCGCACGGTTCATCGGCCGCCTGCTGTACCGCTTCCTGGTCCGGTATCCGCAGATGTCGCACGCCGCGGCGGGGGGCTACCCCGCGTAGCAACGCAGCCCGCTCACTCTGGGCGGCTCGTGAGGCGCTGATTCGAACCGGCTCTTGGGGGCAGGCGGGGCAAGTAAGCCGCGATCACGTATGTTCGCGGTCAAAGTGCATCGGCGTCGAGCTCACCCGTCCGGATGCGGATTACCTGGTCCAGCGTCGAGATGAAGATCTTGCCGTCGCCGATCTTGCCGGTGCGCGCAGCATGGCTGATCGCCTCCACCGCGCGCTCGACCAGATTGTCGGGCAACGCGATCTCGAGCTTCACCTTGGGCAGGAAGTCGACCACGTACTCCGCACCGCGGTACAGCTCGGTGTGTCCCTTCTGGCGTCCGAAACCCTTGACCTCGGTCACAGTGATGCCGTTGACGCCGACTTCCGACAGCGCCTCGCGCACGTCGTCGAGCTTGAACGGCTTGATGATGGCGGTGATCAGTTTCATGGCGCCAAGCTTACCCGAGAGACGGGTTGCAAAATCACCCGGCCCGAAGCGGCTGTTGTGGAAGGTCAGGCGATGGATGGCCGTTCGGGTGGTTGGTGTCCCTGGGGCATCCGTATTCTCCGCGCCGTCGGGACGTGCAGCGATCAGGACGATCGCAAGGAAAGGTCGGCCCACGGATGGCCGTTCTGGTCTTTCCAACCGCCCAATGCTGTCGTCCGCGCCCGCACTGAGCAAGCTGCGTTCATGGACGAACGCACAGGCGTGTAGGAAAATCCCTACACCACCACAAGGCATCCGCTGATGTTCGCGCCGCTCAGGGCGTCGTAACCTGCGGGCGCATCGAGGCAACGACATGATCGACGTGCACTCCATAGACCAACTCGCGCATCGGCTGGCTTCCCTGGTTCCTCCGGGACTGGCGCAGGCGCGGGACGACATGGAAGCCAATTTCCGGGACGTGCTGGCGCACGGACTGCGCCGCCTCGACCTCGTCACCCGCGAGGAATTCGACGCCCAGCGGGCAGTCCTCGACCGGGCCCGGGGGCAGGTGGCGCAACTGGAGGCACGCGTGTCCGAACTGGAAGCAGCGCGGAAAGCGTAGCCACCGCCGGCACGAGGGGGGCGAAAACGCCGACCGCAGAGGTCGGCGTTTTCGTTCGTGCATATGGGAGGGGGCATGAAATCCGCTGGGCGTGCAGCCGCTGTCGTGGGAAGTCAGGCGGTGGATGGCGTTTCTGCTGTCCCCTGCCCCGGGAGCGGTCGTTGCAACGCGCAAGGGCCCGATCCCGGCGACCAGGGACGACCGCCCAGGCGCTCATCATGAGCCTGGCGGTTGCACTCACAAGAGCCTCCGAAGGCGTTGCCGCGCCCCTGGTCACGGTGGAAGTGCATCTTTCGGGCGGACTGCCGGGAACCTCGATCGTGGGGCTGCCGGAAGCCGCGGTGCGCGAATCGCGCGATCGGGTGCGGGTGGCGATCCAGAATACCCAATTCGAGTATCCCAATCGCCGCGTCACAGTGAACCTCGCACCGGCCGAACTTCCCAAGGACGGCGGCCGCTTCGACCTCGCGATCGCGCTCGGGATCCTCGCGGCCGGCGGGCAGCTGCCGCCCGCGGCGCTACAAGGCTGCGAATTCCTCGGCGAGCTCGCCTTGTCGGGCGAACTTCGGCCTGTCCCCGGCGTGCTGCCCGCGTTGCTCCGTGCCCGCCATGGCCGGCGCTGCGTGATCGTGCCGGCCGGCAACGCAACCGAGGCAGCTTTGCTGGATGGCATCGACGTGCGGGTCGCCCGCAGCCTCGCCGAAGTTTGCGCGCACCTGCGCGGCGCCGGTGTCCTGCTGCAGCCGGTGGCCGCCAGCCACGGCGGAAGCCATCCGTACCCGGATCTCGCCGACGTACGCGGCCAGCAGCAGGCACGGCGCGCGCTCGAAATCGCCGCCGCGGGCGGCCATCACCTGTTGATGATCGGCCCGCCCGGTACCGGCAAGTCAATGCTGGCGGCGCGGCTGCCGGGCGTGCTGCCGCCGCTGACCGAAGCCGAAGCGATCGAAGTCTGCGCGGTCCGGTCGGTCGCGGGCGCATTCTTCGATGCCGGCAACTGGCGCCAGCGGCCGTTTCGTGCGCCCCACCACACCGCGTCCGGCGTGGCGCTGGTCGGCGGCGGCTCGCACCCACGTCCGGGCGAAATCTCGCTCGCGCACAACGGCGTGCTGTTCCTCGACGAATTGCCGGAGTTCGACCGCCGGGTTCTGGAGGTGTTGCGCGAACCGCTGGAATCCGGCCGCATCGTCATCTCCCGCGCCGCACGTCAGGCCGAGTTCCCGGCGCGCTTCCAGCTGGTGGCGGCGATGAATCCGTGCCCGTGCGGCTACGCCGGCGACCCCGACGGCCGCTGCCGTTGCACGCCGGACGCGATCGCGCGCTACCGCGGCCGCATTTCCGGCCCGCTGCTCGACCGGATCGACCTGATCGTCGACGTGCCGCGGATCCCCTTGAGCGAATTCGATGCGCGGCGCCGCGCCGGTGACGAAGCTTCCGCCACCGTTCGCAACCGCGTGATCGCGGCACGCAAGGTCGCCTTGCAGCGCGCCGGAGGGCCCAACGCCGCGATGGCGGTACCGGAAATCGAGCGTGATTGCGCGCTCGGCGAGGGCGAACGTGTGCTGCTCGAGCGTGCCATGGAGAAGCTCTCGCTGTCTGCGCGCGCGTACCACCGAGTTTTGCGCGTGGCGCGAACCATCGCCGATCTCGCGGGCAGCGAACGGATCGCGCGCGAGCACCTCGCGGAAGCCGTGCAGTACCGGCGGACGGATTCGGCGAGCCGGGCGTAGCGGCGCAAAGTGCGGATGCGACGAGTCCAGTCGCCAGGGGGTGGGCGGCAGCGCGGCCTTCGTCGGTACGGCCGGGCCACGCCCGCCGGTGCGCACGGGCCCCTCCCCGCCGCGAACTGTGCTCACCCGACGTCGTGTCTGTCGCCCAATACCCGCACCGAGGTCGGGAAGCCGCGCCGACCGCGCTCGAGGCGCAGGCGTGGCATGGATCCTGCTTCAGGCATCCCCTCCAATCAAGGGGAGAGGAGTATGAAATTCCGTCTGGTGTTGCCCGCCGCGCTCGCGCTGCTGTGTTGCGCATGCGTCACCCACATCCGACCCAACGTCGCCTCCAATCCGCCTCCTGCGGAACCGCTGTCGCACTTCCAGCATTTCATCCTGGAACCCATGAAAGTGTCCGACGCCGCGGCCCACGAGACGGACGCCCTCGCCAGGATCGCCGTCTACATGCATCAACGGGTGGGTGGCAGGCTCGCGACATGGGAGAATCGCAGTCAGGACGGCCGCGTGCTGGACATCCAGCCTTACATCGTCCAGTTGAAGTTCGTCGGCGGCGGCGCACGCTTCTTTGCGGGCGCGCTGGCTGGCAGCTCTGCAGTATTGATGCGGGTCAGGTTCATCGATGCGCAGACCGGGCGCGTGATCGCCAATCCGGAGTTTTACCAGCGCGCCGCCGCCTCCGGGGGCGCCTGGAGCATCGGCGGCACCGACAACGGCATGCTTGCGCGCATCACCACGGTCGTGCAGCAGTATCTCGACCGCAACTATGGGCAGGCCAGTGGCGGTCCGACCGGACTGGACGGCACCGAGCCGGATTGATGCCCCGCCGTGGCGCGCACCGCGGGATCACGCCCCGCGGTGCTTGCCCCGGAACGGGCGGTAGAACTCACGCAGCGCCGTGATGTCGGCATCCTGGTCGTCGCCGGGCGTGAACAGCGGACCCAGCCCGATTACCTTGCGCGGGTAATCGAAATACGCGGGCAGGATCGGCACGCCGGCCTGCCGCGCGATGTGCCAGAAACCGCTTTTCCATCTGGCGACGGCCTTGCGGGTGCCCTCCGGCTCGACGCCCAGCCACAGGCGTTCGCGGGCGCGGAAGCGCTCCACCATCTGGTCGACCACATCATGCGCCGCCTGCCGTTCGATCGGAACGCCGCCGAGCCGCCGCAGCAATCCTCCCAGCGGCCAGCGGAACAGCTCGCGCTTGGCCATGAACGCGATGTCCGCGCCCAACGCAATCTTGAACAGCAGGCCGAAGATTCCGTCCCACCACGACGAGTGCGGTGCAACGATCAGCACCAGCTTGGCGACGTCCGGAAACTCCCCTTCCAGACGCCAGCCGCTCGCCTTCACCCACGCCCGGAACGCATGGCGCCAGGCACGGTCCGGAAACTGCGGCACCCCGGGTGGCAACCGTGCGGGCAACGGCGATTCCCGCACGCCGGTGTTCAATCCTCGCTCCAGGAACGGCCACGATTGCGCTTCACCGCACCACGCTGCTTTTTGCCGGCGATCCGTCGTTCCTTCGAGGCGCGGGTCGGTTTGGTTGCCACCCGCCTCTTCGGCGGCGCGAGCGATCCACGGATGATTTCGACCAGCCGCCCGCGCGCGTCCTCGCGGTTGCGCGCCTGGTCCCGGAAGCGCCGCGCCTGGATCACCAGCACGCCCTCGTCGGTCAATCGCCGGTCGCGGCGCGCCAATACCCGTACCCGCACGGCCTCCGGAAGCGACGGCGAACGTGCGACATCGAAGCGCAATTCCACCGCGCTCTCGGTGCGATTGACGTGCTGCCCACCCGGACCGTCCGCGCGCAGGAATCGCTCGGTCAACTCGGATTCGGGAATGTCGATGGCTGCCGAGATGCGCATGGGGAAGTATTACAGGACGCTGGGCTACAAGTAACGATCGGTCAATGTGGGAACAGGCACCTGGCGCGGCGGGAAAACGCCGTGCGGTCCGCAATGAATGAACGCGCAGCCTGCAATGCTCCTCGATATTTGCGTTCTTCGCGTGCCTTCGCGGACTGCTTTGATCCGACGACGCCAGCCAAGCCTATTGAGAAGCGTCCGGCCACACCAGTTCGAGATGCGTGTTGTTGAATCCCGGGTCATCCAGTGAACCGGCCCGCGTGACCTGCAGGCCAGCGGGCAATCCTTCGACACCCACGGTCGAGCCGTCTCCGAAGCGCATTCCGCGCACCTGCAACTCGACCAGTCGTGCCGCCACCGCGCCGGCGCGCTGCACATCGTCCTGCGGCACGCGGCGGATGCTGACATCGGGACGCGCGAACTTGCGCAGGCCGCGCGTATGGATTCGCGCACGGTGGGCCGCGTCGTCGCCGCACAGGATGGCGACGTGGTTGCGCGGCACCGAGCCTTCGCCACCGGCGTACCGCGCGCGCCAGTCATCGGCGCCGAAGATTTCCAGGATCTGGGGATCGACTACCGCGATGCCGCCCGCATCCAGCAGCGCGGAAACCACACCCAGGGTGTCGCGGAGATAGCCGAGCGAATCCGGATCGGGCAGCTCGCCCCGCAGCATCAGACACTCCGGTGCGCCGCGCGCGACCTCGAATGCGTCCGGGTCGCCTTCGCGCAGGATTTCGCCGAGCGCGCCGCGCAGTGGATGACCCTCCCAGTGCGCGAATCGGTCCTTCGGAATTCGCAGCATGTCGATGCCGGAGGGCAGGCCCGTACTGTCATGGGCCGACAAGTCGAGCCGCAATTCCGGGTCGAACCGGCCGAACACGCAATACAGCAGCATCGCCTGCGCTTCGTCGCGCGACCACTGCGGGCGCGACCAGCCATCATCGGTTGCGGTCATGGCATGACTCCGGGACCCACGCTGGACGCGCGCGGGATGGGAACGGGCAGCGGGGCGCGTGAGCGATGCGCTGCGCAAACGACTGGCCTTGGCGACGCATCGCTCCGACAATGCTTCATTCTCGCACGAACCGTTATGGTTACGCTCCCGCCACCCATTCCCGATTCCCGATGTTGAATCCCCAACAACGCGCCGCCGTGGAAGCCTGCGACGGTCCCCTGCTGGTGCTGGCCGGCGCGGGTTCCGGCAAGACCCGCGTGATCGCGGAGAAGATCGCCCATCTCGTCGCGCGCGGCATCGTGCCGGCCGGCAAGGTCGCCGCGATCACCTTCACCAACAAGGCCGCCCGCGAAATGCGCGAGCGCGTGGCGAAGCGCGTGAAAGCGGATGCCGCGGAGGCCTTGTCGGTCTGCACCTTCCACGCACTGGGCCTCAAGTTCCTGCAGATCGAGCACGCGCGCGCCGGGCTCCGCCGCGGCTTTTCGGTGCTGGATGCCGACGACAGCGCGGGGCTCGTCAAGGAGCTCGCGGGCGGATCGGTGAAGCCGGACCAGTTGTTCCGGTTGCGCAACCTGCTGTCGCGGATGAAGAGCGATGGCCTTGCGCCGGACGCCGCGCTCGACGCGGCGCGGGCGCCCCGCGAACTCGAGGCGGCGAAGGTCTACGCCGCGTACCAGAAGCGGCTCGCCACGTTCAACGCGGTGGATTTCGACGACCTGATCCGCCTGCCCGTCGCGGTGCTGCAACGCGACGAGGAAGCCCGCGCCGCGTGGCGCGAACGCATCCGCTACCTGCTGGTGGACGAATGCCAGGACACCAACGCCGCGCAATACGCGTTCCTGAAGCTGCTGGCGGGCGAACGCGGCGCGTTCACCTGCGTGGGCGACGACGACCAGTCGATCTACGCCTGGCGTGGCGCCGATCCGGGGAACCTCGACCAGCTCGCCCGCGACTACCCGAACCTGCGCGTCATCAAGCTGGAACAGAACTACCGCTGCGCGCAGCGCGTACTGCGCGCCGCCAACGCACTGATCGCGAACAACCCGCACGCGCACCCGAAGAAATTGTGGAGCGCGCATGCCGACGGCGAGCGGATCCGGATCCTGGAATGCCGCGATGCCGCGCACGAGGCCGAGCGGGTCGCCTCGCAGCTCCTGTACCTGCGCGACAAGCATGGCCTCGGCTGGTCCGATTGCGCGGTACTGTATCGCGGCAACCACCAGGCGCGGCCGCTCGAAAAGGCGCTGCAGCTCGCGCGCATTCCGTACCACCTGACGGGGGCGCTCGGCTTCCTCGATCGCACCGAGGTGAAGGACGTGCTCGCCTACCTGCGGCTCGTCGCCAACCCGGACGACGACGCGGCGTTCCTGCGCGTGGTCAACGTGCCGCGTCGCGAGATCGGCGCGGCGACCCTCGAGAGGCTCGGCGAACTCGCGCAGTCGAAGCATCTTTCGATGCTGCGAGCGGCGCACAGCGCGGCCATACTGCAGCAACTCGCTGCGCGTCCGGCGGCCGCGCTGGCGGGGTTCGTCGACTTGGTCGATGCGCTCACGCAACACGCAAGACATGCGAAAGCCGCCGAACTGGTCGAGGAAGTCTTGCGGCGCACCCGCTACGCCGAACACCTCGTGCAGGCGTCGCGCGACCGGGCGCTGCAGGAACGCAAGCTCGGCAACCTGCGCGAACTGACCGACTGGTTCCACGCCATGGACTCCGGCAAGGCACGCGCAGGCGACCTGGCCGCGCAGTTGGCCCTGCTCAACCACGCGGACAAGGACAATGGCGGCGACGCGGTGCGCCTGATGACGCTGCACTCGGCCAAGGGCCTCGAGTTCCGCTCCGTCCATATCGTCGGCTGCGAGGACGGTACCCTGCCGCACGAGGGCGCGATCGACGAAGGCCGCCTCGACGAGGAACGCCGGTTGCTGTACGTCGGCCTCACCCGCGCCAAGGAGCTGCTGCACCTGAGTTACGGCGTGCAGGCGCGGCGCTGGGGACAGGTGTTCCGGCAAAAACCCTCCCGCTTCCTCGACGAACTGCCGGCCGCCGAACTGCACCGCGACGGTGCCGATCCGGAAGCCGAAGCTCAGACGCGCCGCGACGTCGCTGCCGCGCAACTTGCGAAGATCGCGGCGATGCTGGGCTGATCGCCACGGGCGGGCCCCGGCCTTCGCCGGGGCGACGGCATCTTTGGTTTCCGTGCCGGCGCATAGCGCGGAGGCCATCCGCGGCCGTTGCTATCATCGCGCGCCATGCAGGCACCACCCCCCATCCCCCGCAAGCTGTTGGCACCGCGCCACTGGCCGGCATGGCTCGGGCTGTACACGATCCGGATGCTGGCGCGCCTGCCCATACGCTGGCTGCTGGCTGCGGGAGCCGCCTTCAGCGCGGCCGCTTCGCCGCTGCTCCGCGAACGCCGGCACGTGATCGCGCGCAATCTCGAAATCTGTTTTCCGGATCTCGATGGGCGGCAACGTGAGGCACTCCGCCGCGAGGCCACCCGCGAAATGGGCCGGATGCTCGGCGAATTCGTGCTCGGCTGGTTTGCGACCGACCGCAAGCTCGCAAGCCTAAGCGTCACCATCCAGGGCCTGCACCACCTCGAAGCCGTGCGCAGGCAAGGGCGCGGTGTGCTGCTGGTCGGCGGACACTTCTCGCACCTCGAACTGTGCGCGCGGCTGATTTCGCGGCAAATCGCCATCGCCGGCATGTACCGGCACATGGATTCGGAGGTATTCGAGACCATGGTGCTGCGCGCGCGGCGCGGCTACGCCGATGCGATGTTCGCCAAGGACGAGTTGCGCGCCACGGTGAAATACCTGAAGCGCGGCGGCATCGTCTGGTACGCACCCGACCAGGACATGCGCGGGAAGGAATCGGTGTTCGCGCCGTTCTTCGGCATCCCGGCCTCGACGATCACGGCGACACACCATCTTGCGCGATTGTCGGGCGCCGCGGTGATGCCGTTCTTCCACCGCCGCACGCGCTGCGGCGGCTACGCGCTGCGGCTGGAAGCTCCGCTCGCGGATTTCCCCAGCGGCGACGTCGTGGCCGACACCGCGCGCGTCAATGCCGCGATCGAGCGCATGGTGCGCGAGGCGCCCGCCCAATACCTTTGGGCACACAAGCGCTTCAAGACCAGGCCGCCGGGGCTGCCCTCCGTGTATTGAAGTCAGGGAGCCGGCAATCAGTGTGGCGCTTTCGTTCTTGCTTCTGTCTTCCCCCCCGCTCCCTGCTCCCTGCTCCCCTTTCTTCGTACTTCGTGCAGCTTCGCGTATTTCAGGAACACGTAGAACGACCCCAACACACTGGCGATGAAGCCCGCCCAACCGGAAAGGAAGTAGCGCTTGAAGAGATACTAGCGCACGAAGAAGACAGGCGGATACACCAGCATCATCGCGCCACTGAAACGTTGCCTGCGCGCGAGCTTGTCGGCCACCATGCCGGACGAATAGCGGTTGATCTTGGTGACGCGCGCCGCGATGTCGTCGTCGCCCATGTTGACGAAGTCGGCGCGCCCCAGGGTTTCGACCGGGCCGTCCACTTCGACGGCCGCATGCACCGGCACCCGGTTCATGGCTCCGCGCCGGCGATCGAACAGGCGCAAATGGCCGTTGCGATGGCTCCACGGGTGCTGCACGCTCCAGAACATCCGCTCGCGCCGCGGCAGGCGGAAACCCGCGGCGCGGGGGTTTTCCAGCGCGCGCTCGATCACCTCGCGCGTGCCCGGCGAAAGAATTTCGTCGGCATCCAGGTTCAGGATCCAGTCGTGGCGCGCCATCTCGATCGCGCGCTGCTTTTGCGGCCCGTAGTCGTCGAACGGATGCACCGCGACCCGCGCACCGTGGCGCTCGGCGATCGCCCGCGTGGCGTCGGTCGAACCCGAATCGAGCACCACGATCTCGTCCGCGAAATCCGCCGCGGCCAGGCAGCGCTCCAGGGTATCGGCGTTGTTGAAGGTGATGACCACCAGCGAAAATGCTTCACGCGCCATGCACGTCGCTCCGGCCGCGGCGATGGATGCGTGGCAGCCTGACCGGCGCGGAATCCGGAACGTCCACATGCAACGCCGCGCACCACAGCGCGAGCAGCCACCAGAACAGCAATCCCCACCACGCCGAATAGAACGCGAGGTGCGTGTTCAGCGGAAACAAGGTCGCGGCGAGCGCCACCGTCACCGGAAATGCGCGACGACGGGCGTCCGCGCCGACGCTCCGCCACGCGCGCAGCGCCAGCGCGAGCGCCGCGAGCCACAACGCCAAGCCGATCGCACCGGTATCGCTCAGGACCTCGAGCACGATCTGGTGGGGGTGACAGGCCCCCGTGCCCGGACCACACGATTCGGCGCCGAGAAAATGATCGTCGGGCGGGGCATACGCGGGATACGCGTAGCGGTAGTCGCGCACGCCGACGCCGTTCACCGGGTGCGCGGCGACCATCCTCGCCGTGACCCGCCAGATGTCCAGCCGCCCGCTCAACGCATGGTTCCAGGCGTGTGGGTTGTCACGCAGGGCACTCAGGGTACGATCCATGCGGGCGTCGAAGCGCGCCGAGGTTTTCCATGCCACGCCCATGGCCACCGCGACGACCACGCAGGCGGCAACGATCCACCCGGCAAACCGCAAGGGCCGGCGCGCTTCCATCCAGAAGAACGCCAGCAAGGCGACGCCGTAGGTGATCCATGCGGCGCGCGAGCCTGCCAGCAGGATCGGGCCCAGCAGGAACAGCATCGCTGCGATCAGGCCGGTGCGCCCGAGCCGTCGTCGCACCGCCCACAGCACGAACGGGGACAGCGACGCCAGCACCGGGCCGAGCTTCAGGTCCCCCGCCCCGAAGATGCCCGAAATCCGCTGCGCCTGCGCGGGTCCCCCGAGACTGTAGCCCGTGAATGCCTGCACCCACGCATCCAGCGCCCAGAGCGCGACCACCACTGCGGTCGCGAGGCACAACGCGCGCAGGCGCGATTCCCGCCGCACCGCGAAGCAGACATACACGCCGAACGGCGCGAAACGGAGGTAGGCGGCGACGCTGCTGCCGCTTCGCACAGGCTCGATCGCGTCCGGCACCGAGATCAGCGCAGCCAGGAAATACGCGGCCCACAGCCACAGCAGCAGCCGCGCGCCCGCGTGGCCCGCAAGCGCATGGCGGTCGCGCACGAACAGGATGATCGCGCCCAGCAGGCACAGCAACGTGCCGAGCTCGCTCGCACGCCCGAACGGCAGCAGGAAAACCACCAGCCAGATCGGCGTCAGCGGCGATCGCAGGACCGCGCCGAGCCGCGCGCGCAGGGAAACCGTCACCAGGATACCGTCCGGAGCAAAGCACGCATCGTAGCGCGCGCCCCTTCAGGAGTCAGTCGTGCGGCACCTTCGCGAGTTCCTCGTACAGGGCCAGCACGGCGGCCTGCATGTCCGAGAGGTGGTAACGCTGCAGCGGTGCGATCGGCGGCGCGCGGCCCAGCAACTCGGCGGCGCGGACGATCAACCGGTCGATGTCGCCCGCCGGCACGCGACCGGCGGGATACAACTCCGCCAGCAATTCGCCGACGCCGCCGTGCGCGTAGCCGAGGACCGGCCGGCACAACGACAGCGCCTCGATCACGGTGCGGCCGAAGCTCTCGGGCTTGTTCGACAACTGCAGCACCAGGTCCGAGACCGCGAACACATCGCGGACGTCCTGGCGCGGCGGCGAGAACACCACGATATCGGCAACACCCCGCGTGGCGGCCAGTTGTTGCATTTCGCGAACATAGGCCTCGCGACCGCCTTCGACGATCCCGAGCAGCAGCAGGCGCGCGTCGATGCCGCGTTCGCGCAGGCCGGCGATGAGAGCGATCGCGTCGGCATGACCCTTGAGGCGGGTGCCGCGGCCGGGCAGCGTGAGCAGCGGCGCCCCGACGAGCTGCGGATACTCCTCGAAGAATGCCGTGCGCCACGCGGCCTCGGCCCGGTAACCGTACGGAAACGCTTCCGGATCGATCCCGCGCGGAATCACGGTGAGCCTCGCCGCATCGACCCGCGGGTAGTGGCCCAGCACGAAATCGCGCACGCTCTGGGATACCGCGATCACCCGGTCGCCGCGGGTCATGATGCCGCTCCAGGTTCCCGGCGAGTTGAGGCCGTGCACGGTGGTGACGAATCCGGGTCGCGGCCGCATGCCGCGCAGGGCAAACCACGCCAGCCACGCCGGCATCCGCGAGCGCGCGTGCACGATGTCCGGGCGAATCGCTGCCAAGGCACGGCGCAAAGTGCCGATTCTGGTCAGGCTGCGCAGCGACTTGGAACCGATGTCGACCGCCACGTGTTCGCTGCCTTCGGCCTCGAGCTGGCGCACCATCCGGCCACCGGCCGAGATCACCACCGAACGATGGCCCGCGGCGACCAAGGCTCTCGCGACTTCCAGGGTCGAACGCTCGGCACCGCCATTTTCGAGGGCCGGGAGCAGTTGGACGACGGCAAGGCGGCGGGCGGGGGCGGCGGGGTCGATCACGTATCCCTGCGGGACGGTGGCATCGGGCATGCACCAAAACCTTGCAAGAATCACGCCCGCCGGCGCATCGGGCGCGGGCCCGTAACGCGCGTACCAGTCAGGTTCCGGAGCGCTTCAGGACGAAGGTCGACCCGCAGTACGGACACAGCGTTTCACCGCCGTCATCGACGATCGGCAGGTAGATGCGCGGGTGTGAATTCCACAAGGTCATTTCTGGCAGCGGGCAGGCCAATGGAAGGTCGGCCTCGGTCACCTCGTAGCGACGCTTGGCATTGGCGCGCTCGCCGACGGGAAAGGAAGGAGCAGGCTGGGAAGACATGCGGCAAATCCAGCGGGATCGAATGGGCGATTCTAGCGCACCCGCGGCCGCTCGACCCCACGCCACACGGCCCGCTTGGCACCAGGCCGGTGGCCCTGGCTCAACTGCCGCGCAGCGCCACGTCCAGCGACACCGATTGCGCGCCGGGCAGCCCGCGCAGCGCATCGGCGAGGTAGCCGAGCTTGACCCGGTCGAACCCGCGCGCGAATTCGATGGTGACCTCGTCGCCGTCTTCCGGGATGCGGCGGGTGACGATGCGGCTGGCCGGGAGGCCCCGGCCGATCAGGAGCGCCTCGACGTCGGCGAGCGAGGCACGATCCGCGAAACCGATCTTGATCCGCGGCAGCGCCTTGCGCAGCGCAAACCGTCGCTCCAGCGGCTTCAGCGCCGCCAGGATCATCCAGGCGATCGCGGTGGCGATGCCCGCGGCGACGTACATCCCGCCGCCAGCCGCGAGCCCGATCGCCGCGACCGTCCACAGGCCCGCCGCGGTTGTCAGCCCGCGGATCACGTTCTCGCGGTGCATGAACATGATCGTGCCGGCGCCGAGGAAACCGATGCCGCTGATCACCTGCGCGGCGATCCGCGAAGGGTCCAGAACGGTACGCGGCCAAAGTTGCAGGATGTCCGTGAACGCGAATGCCGAGACGATCATCGCGAGCGCGGCCCCGAGGCAGACCAGCATGTGGGTGCGCAGTCCCGCCGCCCAGGTGTGACGCTCGCGGTCGAAGCCGATCACTCCGCCGAGGACGGCGGCGAGCACCAGGCGGATCGCGATGTCGGGGGTCGAGAGCATCGGCGCGACGGCAACGGGCAGCGCGATGCAGTCTATCCGCGTGCGGCGACTCCCGCATAATCACGGCGGTTCCGGAAATTTTCTTTGGAGTTGGGTGTCATCGTGCTTACCCACGCTTGCCTGCTTCCACGACCCCTGAAACGATGGCGCCGCGCGTTCCGCCTCCGCGGCGCGAGCGGGCGGCAGTCGGGCGCCCGGGAGGCACCGCCCATCCGGGTTGAGTCGGGGGAACGGCATTGATGGCCCGCGCGCCACGCAACGTCTGGGTCATCAGCGACGGCGCCGCCGGCAATGAACGTCAGGCGCTCGCGCTCGCCGCCGCGCTCGGCGGGTCGGCACGGGTGCTGGCGCTGCCGTTGCGCGCACCATGGGCATGGGTCGCGCCGCGCCGCCTGCCCGGCGGGCGACTCGCGCTCGCTGCCCGCGACCGTGCCGCGTTTGCGACACCCTGGCCCGACGTCGCGATCGGTTGCGGCCGAAACGCGGCCTTGCTGACCCGCATGCTCCACGGCTTGTCGCGCGGCGACTGCTACACGGTGCAGATCCTCGACCCGCGCATCGACCCGTGCCACTGGGACGCGGTGATCGCTCCCCGGCACGATCGGCTGAACGGCCCGAACGTGCTGACGACGTTGGGCTCGCTCAACCCGGTCGACGATGCCTGGCTTGCCTCGGGCCGCGAGGCCTTTTCCGAGTTCGCGGCGCTGCCGCGTCCACGGGTCGCGCTGCTGGCCGGCGGTCCGCGCCGCGGGATCGATTTCGACGAGGCGTTGTTGCAGCGATTGCTTGCGACCGTGCGCGCCGTCGCGCGCGGGGGCAGCGTGCTCGCCACCGCGTCGCGGCGCACCCCGCCCCCGTTCGCCGCGAACCTGCGCGCTGCGATCGCGGAGTTCCCCGGGACCTTCTGGGACGGCGAAGGGACCAACCCGTATCCCGGCCTGCTCGGCTGGTCCGACTGCATCGTGGTGACGCCCGATTCGGTCAACATGCTGTCGGAGGCCTGCGCCGTGGGGGTGCCGGTGCACACCGCGACAGTCGCACCCCTGCCGGACAAGATCGCGCGCTTCCACGCTGCGCTGCGCGAGCGCGGCGTGCTGACCGACCCCGGTGCGGCACAGGCGGACGTGCCGCCACTGCGCGAGACGCAAGCGATCGCGGCCGAACTGCGCAAGCGAATGTCCGCGCGCGAGAAGCGATAGCGCGGAGCTGGCCACCTCGAGCCGAGGTCTCGATTCGCGGAAGCTGCTTGGTGGTTGCGCAGGTTGGGCTTGCTACATCCAGCGTAAATCCGCGGCGAAGTTGGGCTCCCGCCGATAAAGCTGGCGTCAGCCCAACTCACAAAGCCGCGCGCCTCATGCCGCGCCGAAGTCGAAACCGGCCCGGCGCGCGACATCCAGCACCTTGGCGCAGCGGACGTCGAGCACCAGATCGCGCGGCACCACGCGGTGCCGGCCGGCCAGCGTGACCGACAGCGCGCGCGCCAGCAGCTCGGCGTGGGCGGTGTGCAGGGCGTCGGCGTCACCGGCCGAAAGGACGGCGAGCCGCGCGCAGTCCGCGAGCAGGCGCGGGGTATCCCCGTGGGTCGCGAGCGCGGGGTGCGCGTGCGCATGCACCAGCACCAGTCCCTGCAGCAGGAACTGGATGTCCAACAGGGCGCCGGCACCCTGCTTCAGATCCAGCGAAGCCGGACCGGAGCGATCGCGTTGCTTGCGCCACTCCCCGCGCATCCGGCGCACGTCCGCGATGACCTGGGCACGATCGCGCGCCTGGCACAACACTTCGACGCGCTCGTGCGCGAAGGTTTTCCCGAGCGCCGTGTCACCGGCGACGGGTCGCGCCCGCACCAGCGCCTGCTGCTCCCAGGTCCAGGCGCGTTCGCGCTGGTAGGCAATGAAGGCGGGCAGGCTCGCGACCAGCAGCGACTTGCCGCCGTCCGGCCGCAAGCGCGTATCGACCTCGTACAGCCGCCCGCCGCGCGTGCCGGCCGAAAGCCAGTGCACGACCCGTTGCGCCAGCCGCGCGTACCAGCGTGCGCCTTCGAGGGGCCGTGGACCGTCGCTGGCAGCCTCGCCGCGCGCGGCGTCGTACACGAACACGAGGTCGAGGTCGGAATTGAAACCGAGCTCGCTGCCACCGAGGCTTCCGTAACCCAGCACCGCGATGCCGCTGCCTTCCCCGGGCAGCCGGCCGTGGCGCTCGACCAGTTCGTGCTCGGCGATATCGAGAACCGCGCCGACCACCGCATCGGCGAGTTCCGCGAGCGCACGCGCGGCCTCGATGCCATCCATCGCGCCATCGCGAAAGGCGAGCCCCACGCGCATCCGGTAGCTGCCCCGCCACTCCGCGATCGCCGCGAGCACTGCCTCGGCATCCCCGCCGGCCTGCACCGCAGCCAGTTGCTGCGCAAGCTCCGTGCGCAGTTGGGGGACACCGCGGGCCAGGTATTCCACACGCGGGGCGAGTACGTCGTCGAGCAGCAAGGGCTGGGCGACCACGCGCTCGGCGAGGAACGCGCTTTCGGCGCACAGGCCCGCGACCCGCGCGCGTGCGGCGGGCTGCTCCTGCAGGAGCGCGAGGTAGGCGGAGCGGCGCGATACCGCCTGGACCAGCCGGCACAGCCGCACCAGCGCGTCGACCGGTGCGGACGTCGCCGACGCGGCACCGACCAGGTCCGGCATCAGGCGGTCGATGCGGCCGGCCGAACGCGCACTCAGTCCGCGCAGCCCCGCCACCAGCCGCAATGCCTCGAGGGCCCCTTGTGGCGGCGAAAAACCGGCCGCGTCCAGCGCATCCGGATCGAGGCTGCCCTCGCGCGCGCGCCGCCAGAGATCCGCCCCGCCCTGCGGGGGCGGCCCCGCGCCGCGCGCGGTGGCGGTGTTCTCCCGCGGCTGCAGGACGTCCGCGAAAATGTCCGACACCCTTTCCCGCTGCCGATGGAGCGCAGCGGTGAGCGCCCTCCACTCCGGGTAGCCGAGCGAACGCGCGATGCGCGCGCGCGCCGCCGCGTCGGCCGGCAGGGCATGGGTCTGGCGGTCGGCGAACATCTGCAGGCGGTTTTCGAGCAGACGCAGGAACAGGTACGCTTCGCGCAGCATCCGGCCCTGACGCTGCGAGAGGTAACCACGCGCGGCGCAGGCATCCAGCGCGGACAACAGGCCGCGGGCCCGCAGCGAAGGATCGCGCCCGCCCCGGATCAACTGCTGCAGTTGCACCACGAACTCGATCTCGCGGATGCCGCCGGCCCCGAGTTTCAGGTCGTCGGCGACGTCCCGGCGGGCGACCTCGGCGTCGATCAGCGCCTTCATCTCGCGCAGGCCGGCCAGCGCCGTGTAGTCGAAGTAGCGCCGGTACACGAACGGCCGCAAGGTCTCCAGCAGGCGCTTGCCCGCTGCAAGGTCGCCCGCCACCGGGCGCGCCTTGATCCATGCGTAGCGCTCCCAGTCGCGCCCCTCGCGCTGGTAGTACTGTTCCATGGCCGCGAATGACGCGGTCACGGGGCCGACCTCGCCGAACGGCCGCAGCCGCAGGTCGACCCGCGCGGCGATGCCGTCGGCGGTCGCTTCGGTCAGCAACCGCACGAACTCGCGCGCCACGCGTGCAAAAAACTCGCCGTTGTCGAGCGGACGCGCGCCGTCGGTCGTGCCGGCTTCGGGATAGGCCAGCACCAGGTCGACGTCGGACGAGAAATTGAGTTCACCCCCGCCCAGTTTGCCGAGCGCGATCACGACCAGCGCCTGCGGCACGCCGTCGACGTTGCGCGGTGTGCCGTGGCGCGCGCGTCCGCGGCCTTCGGCGTGCCGGAGCGCGGCCGCGATCAGTTCCTCGTAGAGCGCCGTCGTCCCGACCAGGGTGTCGGTCACCTCGTCGAGGCCGTTGACGTCGCGGAACACCAGCCGCAACGCTTCCGCCCGACGAAAACGTCGCAGCGCGGCCATGACGTCCCCGGAATGATGTCCCAGCGCCGCAGCGCGCGCCGAGGCCGGTGCAGGATCCCGCAGGCGCTCGAGCCCGGCCGCGGTCAGCAGCCGCGGATCGGCGCGCAGCGCCTCGAACGCGAAGTCGCTTGCGAGGAGCGCCCGCCGCACCCGCTCGCCCACGCCGGCATCGTCATGGATCACGACGCCGGCGGCGCGGCAGCTCGCGGCCAGCTCCGCATAGCGCTCGGACAGCCAATGTTCCAGGGTACTCGACATGGTTCGAATTATGCGGTCGTCCCACCGCTGCGTCGCCGGGTCCGGACAACGCCCAGGGCAGCCGTGGAAACCAGCGTGTCGGTCGTCCAGACGGATTTCACGAACTCACGACAGCGACGGCCGCGTTGCCCCCGATCCGTTCATCCAGAGTCCGCTACGCTTTCCGGCCACCGCCCTGCAATTCCGCCCCATGGCCCCAGCGTCCCGATCCCGAACCGGAGGCGACTTCCCGACCGGCGCGCGCGTCGCGCTGGTCCTTCTGCTCGCGATCGCGTTCGTGCTGCTGACGGCCCTGCTCGACGGCGGGCAGGACATCGTGCCAGTGTCGCTGTGGGCGCATCCGGCCTGGATGCCATGGTGGAACGCGCCGCTCCGGATGTCCTGCAACGCCCTCCCGGGCCTGTTGCTCGCCGGCGCGCTGCTCGCGTGGACCCGCCGCGCGGGCTGGTCGTTCGCTGTGGCCTTCTTGCTGCAGGGGATCCTCTACGGCGTCAACGCGATCAAGGTCAGCAACCTCGCGATTCCATTGATGCCGGCCGATTTCCGCCTGCTCGGACAGCTCGGCGCTGGCGCGGGCGAACTGCTGTCGGGCTACCTGCCGCACGTCGTCCTGCTGGTGGTCGCGTTGCTGGCCGCGATCGCGATCCTGGTTTTCTGGTTCCGGATCGAACCGCCGCTGTTTCGACGGCGTACCTGGCCCGGCCGCGCCGGTGCGGCCGTGATCCTGTTCGCTGCACTGGCGACGCTGATAGCCGCCGTTCCGTTCTGGCGCGGGCTGTACAGCCCGGCGCTCCTCGGCATGCAGCCGTGGTCGCCGATGGCGACCCGCCAGCACGACGGGGTGATCGGCGCGCTGTTGTTGTTCCATCTCCAGTACGGCACCCAGAGTCGCAAGGCCAACGTGCAGGACGCGCTGGCGCTGATGGCGCACTACGAACCCCGGATCGCCGCGGCCAACGCGGCGGGTGGCAACTCCCGCACGCCCGACATCGTGGTGATCCTTTCGGAGTCCTTCTTCGATCCGACGATCATGAACGGGTATCCGCCGGGCACCGACCTCACCCCCAACCTGCACCGGCTCGCGCAGCACGGGACGTCCGGCTGGCTGCACGTCCCGACCTTCGGCGGCGGCACCATCCGCACCGAATTCGAGGTGCTGACCGGGCTGTCGCTGCGCTATTTCCCGGAAGTGCAGTTCCCGTACCTGCAGATCCACGAGAAGCGGATCCCCGGCATCGTGCGCCTGCTGGCCCGGGACGGCTACGAAACGCTCGCGGTGCACGGCAACAGTCCCGGATTCTGGAACCGCACCGAAGCATTCAAGGAACTCGGCTTCGACAAGTTCATCTCGATCGGGAACTTCCCGCCAGACGATGAAGCCACCGACGGCAAGTACATGTCCGACAAGGCCTTCACCGACGAGGTGCTGCGCCAGTTGCCGGATTCCGGGCCGCCGCGCTTCGTGCTCGGCATCAGCATCGAGGCGCACGGGCCCTACGACCAGGATTACGGGATCGATACCAGGGCGCGCGATGCGATCCCGGTGCCGCCGGGCGTCACCGATCCGGAGGCGAAACGGGAACTCCGGAACTACCTCTACCACATGCAGCACGCCGACCAGCAGCTCGGGCGGTTGGTCGATACGCTGGCGCGGCGCAATCGCCGCACCCTCGTCCTGTTCTTCGGGGACCACCTGCCGGCGCTGGTGCCGGCGTTCCAGGAAGCCGGCTTCAAGAACGGCAAAGGTTTCCTGGAGCAAACGGTGCCCTACGTGCTGATCGACACCGCGCACATGGACCGCGCGACGAAGCAGAACGCGGCGGCGTGGGAACTCCCCGGGATGGTGCTGGCCGACGCCGGCATCCACGATGCCTGGTTCGCGCTGACGCAACTGGTCGGGCCGGAACTTGCAGCGCTGACCCGTGCGCCCGATGCGCCGATCGCACCCGAAACGCCGGTGCAGGAAAAGCTGGACGAGGGCATGCGCAACGCCGCGGACCTGCGGCTGCACGACAAGCTCGATCCCTTGTGGCCGAAGGCCGCCGCGCTGGCGGCGCAGAACCCGGGGTCCACGGCCGCCATGACGGCGGCACACGGCGTTCAGTAGCCGCGTGGTGCGGCCGAGCGGTCGGCCACGCGGCAGCATCCCGGATTGCGCGGCGCTGTGTCCGGGCTACGCGATTCCCGTTGGGCCGCTCCCCCAATCGTCGCGCGGGGCCTTGTTCCGCTCGCCGGGACCCGCCACCGCGAGGGACATCGGCGGCTGAGCGTTGCCGGTCGTGGTAGCGACCCTCCAGATTCCGAAACTGCGCTCGAACGCGATGGTCTTGCCATCCGTCGAAATCGTCGGCCAGGGGTTAGCCGCCCATCGGTGAAATGGGCCAGCTCCACGTCGGTGCCACCGTGTTGCACGTGCCAGGTTTCTTCGTTGCGGCACGCGTCCAGCGACACCGGCATCGGCGTTCCGCCACCGCGTACCCGGTGCGCGGCCTCGAATGCGCGCCCGGCCCATGGGTCACGGGTCGGGGCCGGCGCGGAGGCGGTGGATCGCGCTATCGTGGTGCGAGAGGTTCGCGCGGGAGGCACCATGCGGACGTTGTTCGGCTGCTGCGTGCTGGCGCTCGGTGCCTCGATCGCAGGCATCGCTCCGTGTCTTGCCGGCCCCCCGTTCTTTACCGACGATCCCGAGCCGGTGGAGCCCCGGCACAACGAGGTCTACGTGTTCGGCACGCTCGACCACGCCGACGGCGCCAGCGCGATCGCCGGCCCCGCGATCGAATACAACCGCGGCATCGCACCGGATACGCAGTTCCATCTCGTGCTGCCCTACGCCTGGAACCTGCCGAACCGTGGCGCCACCGCAAGCGGCCCGGGCGACGTCGAGTTCGGCATCAAGTACCGTTTCGTGAATGCCGGCGATGGCGGATTGCAGGTCGGCGTATTTCCGATGGTCGAACTGGCGACGGGCAGCGCGCGGCGCGGGCTCGGCAACGGCCGAACGTGGTACCGCCTGCCGCTGTGGGTGCAGAAGAGTGCCGGCGCGTGGACCTTCGACGGCGGCGCCGGCTTCATCGTCAACCCCGCACCGGGGATGTACGACGCGAGCTTCGGCGGCCTGCTCGCACAATACGCCTTCAATCCACGCTGGACGCTGGGCGTGGAGGTGTTCCGCCAGAACAGGCTGGCCGCCGACCAGCCGGGCTACACGTTGCTGAACGCGGGCGGCTATCTCAATTTCTCGCAGCACTTCAGCGTGCTGTTCTCCGCCGGCGGCAGTGTGGCCGGCGCGCGACATGGGGTCGCCTACCTCGGTCTGTACTGGACATGGGCCCCGACGCCCTGAAGGGCTTGGCGCTGGAGCGCTGCGGACGGTTCAGCAACTCGACTGCACGCTGAATTTCATCATCCGGGATTCAGCATCGGTTGGCCTGACCTGACTAGGTTCGGGATCACCGTGCGCCTCGTCGCACGTTGTTCCCAGGAGGATTCCATGCGCAAGACCCTTTTTGCCGCGTCCATCGCCGCCGCGTGCGCGTTCGCCGCGCCCGGGTTCGCCCAGGTGCATCTGGGCGGCGTCGGCCACGTCACAGGCAATTTGGGGGTAGGTGCCCCCCAGATGCTGCCCGACCCCGTACCGCGCACCATGCAGACCGCCCAGCAGGTGGAGCAGCAGAGCGATCGGTTCGCGCATCACACGACGCGCACAGCGCGCAAGACAGCGGACCGTTCGACCCACGCGCGCGCCGGCGCCGCCACCAGCCAGCAAGCCGGCGTCTCCGCCACCACCCCCGCGGGCAACGCGCGAGCCGGCGGTTCGGCCCAGGCGGGTGCCGGGTTGAACACCGCAGCCGCCGCAGGCCAGGCGGGCGCAGTTGGCCGCGGCGTCGGCGGCACCGTGCGCAACACCGCCAACACTGCGGTCCAGTCTACCGACCGCACCGCGGGTTCAGTCGGCAGCGCGGTGAACGGCATCAACGCCCGCGGCAATGCCGACGGTGCAGCCAGTGGCAGCGGCAACGTCGCCGGCGGTTCGGCAAGTGGCAGTGGCGATGCCGGCGCAAGTTCGATGGCGGGTGCCGGGCTGAATACCGCGGCGGCCGCAGGCAAGGCCGGTGAAGCCGGCCGCGGTGTCGGCGGAACCGTGCGCAATGCCGCCAACTCCGCGATCCAGTCCACCGACCGCACCGCCGGTTCGGTCGGCAGCGCGGTGAACGGCATCCATGCCGGCGGCAATGCCAACGCCACGGCCAGCGGTCACGCGGCTGCGCAGTCCCGCTCCGCGAGCGATCGCGGGCATCGTCCGAACCAGGCTCCTCCTTCGTCGGGCAGCGAACAACCCTGACGACATCGACGGCAGGAGGGCCGTTGCACACGTTCCCCCCGGAAGCCATTCCGGGGGGAATTTTCTTGCCCTGCCCGCCATGGCGCCTGCGCGCGACTCCCGCGATGAGCGACGCGCCGCCGGATCCGCGGACACCGCCTTCATGCTCGGTCGTGCAGCCGGCTGCGGTTTCGAAATGATGGCGTGAAGCTGGCGCTCTGCAACAAGAAGCCCCGCGATCACTCGCGGGGCTTCTTGTTGTTGCTTCGGACTTCCGTCGAGTTGAGCGTCCGGCTTCCGGACGCTCGAACCAGCCGGGTTGATCCGACGCGAAGCGTCGGATAACCGGGCCTTAGAAGTCCATGCCGCCCATGCCACCCATGCCGCCCATGCCACCGCCGGGCGCGCCGCCGTGGTTGTGCTCTTCCTTCTTGGGCGCTTCGCCGATCATCGCTTCCGTCGTGATCATGAGCCCGGCGATCGAGGCCGCATTCTGCAGCGCCGAACGGGTGACCTTGGTCGGATCGAGGATGCCCATCTCGACCATGTCGCCGTATTCGCCGGTGGCGGCGTTGTAGCCGTAGTTGCCCTTGCCTTC
>JAICJG010000070.1 GCA_025928585.1 Rhodanobacteraceae bacterium | reverse complement strand
TGTCTTGGCGAGGTGCAGCCGCCCGCGTTCGCCGCCGGACAGTTGTCCGACGATCTTCTGCTGGTCGGCGCCCTTGAAATTGAAGCGCCCGAGGTAGGCGCGTGACTGGATCTCGAAGTTGCCGATCTTGAGGATGTCGAGCCCCCCCGAGACTTCCTGCCACACGTTGTGCTTGTCGTTGAGCATGCCACGCGACTGGTCGACATAGGCGAGCTGCACGGTCTTGCCCAGGTTGATTTCCCCGGAATCCGGCTGTTCCTTGCCCATCACCATCTTCATGAAGGTCGACTTGCCGGCGCCGTTGGGGCCGATCACGCCCACGATCGCGCCCGGCGGAATCTTGAACGAGAGGTCGTCGATCAGGCAGCGGTCGCCGAACGACTTCGAAACGTGCTTGAACTCGATCACTTCGTTGCCGAGGCGTTCGCCAGGCGGGATGAAGATCTCGTTCGTCTCGTTGCGGCGCTGGTAATCGACCGCGTTCAATTCCTCGAACCGGTTCAGGCGTGCCTTGCCCTTGGACTGGCGACCCTTGGCGGCCGAACGAACCCAGTCGAGTTCCTTCTGGATCGCTTTCTGGCGGGCCTTTTCGGTCGAGGCTTCCTGCTTCAGGCGTTCGTTCTTTTGTTCCAGCCAGGACGAATAGTTGCCTTTCCACGGAATGCCGCGGCCACGGTCGAGTTCCAGGATCCACTCGGCGGCGTTGTCGAGGAAGTAGCGATCGTGGGTGACCGCGACCACCGTGCCGGCATAGTCGTGCAGGAATTGCTCCAGCCAATCGACCGATTCCGCATCGAGGTGGTTGGTGGGCTCGTCCAGCAGCAGCATGTCGGGCTTGGAAAGCAGCAGACGGCACAGCGCGACGCGGCGCTTCTCGCCGCCCGAGAGCGTGGCAATCTTCGCATCCCACGGCGGCAGGCGCAGCGCATCGGCCGCGACTTCGAGTTGCCGTTCCATGGTGTGCGCGTCGCCCGCGGCGAGGATGTTCTCGAGCTTTTGCTGCTCGGCGGCAAGCGCGTCGAAATCCGCGCCTTCCTCGGCATAGGCGGCGTAGATTTCTTCGAGCCGCTTCTGCGCGTCGAGGATGTCCTTGAGGCCTTCCTCGACCGTTTCGCGCACGGTCTTGGCCGGATCGAGCTGCGGCTCCTGCGCGAGGTAACCGATGTTGATCCCGGCGGCCGGGCGCGCTTCGCCCTGGTAGTCGGTATCGACGCCCGCCATGATGCGCAACACAGTGGACTTGCCCGCGCCGTTCAGGCCGAGCAAACCGATCTTCGCGCCGGGAAAAAAGGAAAGTGAAATGTCCTTGATGATCTCGCGCTTGGGCGGGACGATCTTGGACACGTTGATCATGGTGTAGATGTATTGCATGCAGGCTCCGCGCGGGGCTCCGGCCGGGCTCGGCCGCTGCCATGAATCGAGGTAAACCGTGCATTATAGCGGTTGCGCCCACGCGGCAGGGCCGGCCGTCAACCGGACACGGCCATTCCCACCGGCGGAAGCGAGGCCGGAGGTACGCCGGCCAGGAGCAGCGCCACGGCGGCGATGATGGCAAACCACAACATCGCCTCGGCCACCGAGATGCGTGCGAGCCCGCGCAGCCCCCGCCGCCAGGATCGGGAGTCGCGGGTCCGGGCGGCCGCAAGCGCCACCGGCACGTGGCGGAAGCGATTGGTCGCCCCCAGTATCGCCATCGTGATCACCAGGATGAGTTTGGCGTCCAGCACCAGGCCGTAACGCGTCGTCCACAGCGGCGTCCAGCCGCCGACCCGCTGCCAGGCACTGCAGATGCCGGTGGTCGCGGCCAGCGCGAGGCCCACGCCGGCGAGCATGGAATAGCGTTTGACGATTGCCGCCGCGCCATCCTTCTGTTGCCGGTGCCGTCGCAGCACGGGCCGAACCGCCAGCACGAACACGACGATGGTGCCACCCCAGAGCCCGGCCGACAGCAGGTGCAGCCAGTCGATCCACACCGGCCACTCGAAATCGCCGTGATCGCCTGCATGGCCCGTCGCGCTGCGGCTGAACGCCACCACGGCGGCAAGGATGGCGAGCAACCATACCGGCCAACGCCTGCGCACGCCGATGAATGCCCACACCCACCAAAGGAGCAGCACGGCGGCGGCACGCGCCAGCCAGACATTGCCGAAATCGGTTTCCTGGAGCACCAGCGGCACCACGCCGGCCACCTCCGTAACCGGTCTTCCGCTGATGGCGGCGCTGCGCGCCAACAACATCGCGACGCTGGTCAGGGACAGCAAGCCCAGCACGGCCGCGAACAGCACGTTCAGGCGCCGCAACAGCAGTTGTTCCAGTTGGCGATGCCCGCGCCCGACGTGCAGCCAGACGAGCCGTGCCGCGACCGCGCCGACGATCAGGGCGACGGCGAGGACATCGAAGCCGGTGACGACTTCGTGCCAGGCCGGTATCGACATGCCTTCAATGACCGCTCACCGTGAAGCGGAAGTCGCCTTCGGTGTGGTGGCCGTCCTTGGAGCTCACGTGCCAGTAGACGTGGTAGGTGCCGGGTGGCAGTGGCGCGAGTGCAACCTCCAGCAGGCTTCGATGGTTCGCGTCCACCTTCGCGTTGCCCCGGCTGACTACCGCGCCCGCGCCATCCTTGACCACCAGCTTGTCGAACAGGGGTTCGAGGTCGCTGTTGAACCAGATCTTCACTGTGCCCGGCGCGCTGGCCAGGGTCGCGCCCACGGCGGGTTCGGAGCGCTCCGGGAACGCGTGCGCGATCGCCGCGGCCGGTATCACCAGGGCGGCTATCGCGAGCAGGCGGGGGACAAACGGCACGAATTTGCGGAGTGGTTTCATCGCACGGACCAGGAAGGAATGATGTCGTCGAGATAGAGGTGATACTGCAGCATGAATCCTACGTGGCTGCCGCTCGCGTGGTTGATGGGCACGGTCAACTCCAGGCCGAGTTGCTGGACTTTACCGATCCACACGAGGCCCGGGTTCGCCGTGCCGGTGGTGGTGCCGGCGCAGCCGTGGTCGAGGCAGGTTTCCATCGGAAACTCGATGACCGGAATAATGTTGCGGAAGGGTGCCTTGAGCCCCGTGTCCTTCACGAAGTCCTCGAGGTAGGGCAGGCTGTACTGCAGCGTGAATCCCCACTCGATCGTGTGCGGTTCGCCGTTGCGCGTGGGGAACGTCGGCGCGAATTGGGTGGTGATCGCGAACGGCCGCAACCACGGGATGGAGGCGTTCCCGAATCCCTTGCTGTAGTAGATCGCCGGCGCGATCGTGGAAAAGGATTCCGCGCCGACGCGGCGACTGCCGGTGCCGCCGACATCGACATCCACCCCGACCGCGAGTGCCGACTCGGCTTCGGGATGGATGAATACCTGGTATTTGGCGCCCACCCCGGCGTTGTCGAAACCGTTGTAGGCGAGGCCACCGACGGGTCGCTGGTGCAGGTAGTCGGCACCGACCGAAAGCTGGAAACGCCGCGTCAGGGGTTTTGCGAATTCCGCCGAGAAGCCGGACGTGTACACCGTCCCGCCGTCTTCGCCTGGCACGGCGACGTTGTTGTAGAGAAAGTCCAGTTCCGGCGCGACGAAGGAGTCCTCGATGACCAGGGTCGCGGGGAAAAAACGCTTGCCGGCGAAGCCGTGCGCCGAGGCGGCGCCCGAAAAGAGCGCGAGGCATCCCGCCGCTGCAATCCAACCGCCGGGCAACCGGTTCAATGGACCCTTCCCATATGAGAATCAGAATCATTCTACACGTCGACACCTCGGCCTTCCACGCCGCGACGAGCGTTTCGATCCGGCGGCAGATCGCTTTCCTGGCTGCTGCCGGCGACCATCCGCCAGGCGCCGGGCCGGCGCGGGGTCGGTGCGGCCACCAGCCGCGCCCGGGCGCCGGAAGGGCTAGAATCTTCCGTTTGCCCACGCCTGCACGAGGATCGCGATGTACAGCCACGAAATGCGGATCGCCGGTTACGATGACGAGTTGGCCAGGGCGATCATGGAGGAGCGCCAGCGTCAGGAAGACCATGTCGAGCTGATCGCGTCGGAAAATTACGCCAGTCCGCGCGTGCTGGAAGCGCAAGGGTCGGTGCTCACGAACAAGTACGCGGAAGGCTATCCCGGCAAGCGCTATTACGGCGGCTGCCAGTACGTGGACGTCGCCGAGGCGCTGGCAATCGAGCGCCTGAAGAAGCTGTTCGACTGCGATTACGCCAACGTGCAGCCGCATTCCGGTTCGCAGGCGAACCAGGCGGTGTATTTCGCGCTGCTGCAACCGGGCGACACCATCCTCGGCATGTCATTGGCACACGGCGGGCATCTCACCCATGGTGCCAAGCCGAACCTTTCCGGCAAGCTCTTCAACGCGGTGCAGTACGGCGTGAACGACCAGGGCCTGGTCGATTACGACGCGGTCGAAAAGCTCGCCGTGGAGCACAAGCCGAAGATGATCGTGGCCGGTTTCAGCGCATATTCGCAGGTGATGGACTGGGCGCGCTTCCGCGGGATCGCCGACAAGGTCGGTGCCTACCTGTTCGTGGACATGGCGCACGTGGCCGGCCTCGTGGCCGCGGGCGTGTATCCCTCGCCGTTGCCGCACGCGCACGTGGTCACCTCCACCACGCACAAGACCCTGCGCGGCCCGCGCGGCGGCCTGATCGTCGCGAAAAATTCGGCGATGGGCGAGCACGCCGAGGAGATCGTCAAGAAGCTGCAGTCGATCGTGTTTCCGGGCCTGCAGGGCGGTCCCCTGATGCACGTGATCGCCGCCAAGGCCGTGGCGTTCAAGGAAGCGCTGGAACCATCCTTCAGGGAATACCAGCAACAAGTGGTGAAGAACGCCAAGGCGATGGCGAAGACGCTGAAGGCGCGCGGCTACAAGATCGTTTCCGGCGGCACGGAAGACCATTTGTTCCTGGTCGACCTTATCGGCAAGCCGATCACCGGCAAGGACGCCGAGGCCGCGCTCGGCAAGGCCCACATCACCGTGAACAAGAACGCGGTGCCGAATGACCCGCAGAAACCCTTCGTGACCTCGGGCCTGCGCATCGGCACGCCGGCGGTCACCACGCGTGGCTACAAGGAGACCGACTGCATCGAACTCGCCGGCTGGGTCGCCGACGTGCTGGATGCGCCGAATGATGACAAGGTCATCGACAACGTGCGCGCGCTGGTCAACGCGCAGTGCGCGAGGTTTCCGGTGTATGGCTAGCAGCAGGGGGCCAGGGACAAGGGACCAGGGACCGGGGAAACGCCGGGCCCTTTCGGTTGCCGCGGCGCCGCTGGTCCCGGTTCCCCGATCCCCGGTCCCCACGTTCTGATGCATTGCCCGTTCTGCCAGAACATCGACACCCGCGTGATCGACTCGCGCGTTTCGGAGGAAGGTTCGACCATCCGCCGGCGCCGCGAGTGTCCGTCCTGCGGCGAGCGGTTTTCGACGGTGGAGACGGTGGAGCTGAAACTGCCTGCGATCATCAAGGACGATGGCCGTCGCGAAGCATTCGACGCGCGCAAGCTGCGCACCGGTTTCGATCGTGCGCTGCACAAGCGTCCAGTCACCGAGGACCGCATCGAGGCGGCGGTACGCGCGGTGGTGCGGCAGTTGCGCGTGTCCACCGAGCGCGAATTGCCGTCGCGCCGGATCGGCGAACTGGTGATGGTGGAGTTGCGCAAGCTCGACCACGTCGGCTATGTGCGCTACGCGTCGGTCTATCGTTCGTTCGAAGACGTGGCCGATTTCCGCGAGGAGCTCGATCGCCTCGAACACGAATTGCCCGCGAGCGAGAGCCAGTTGCCGCTGATCGGCGGCGCGGTGGTTCCGTTCGACAAGAACAACAAGCGCTGATTTCGTTCACCGCCAAAACGGGGTCAGAGTCATTTTTCCAGCAAGCAATATGCGTGGGAGACGCTTCCCGTGAAAAATGACTCTGACCCCGTTCTTCCCGCGAGATCCGACTTCTCGGCAACCGATCATGCCCTGATGGCGCGCGCGCTGCGGCTGGCCGAACGTGGCCTGCCTACGACGCAGCCCAATCCGCGCGTCGGGTGCGTGCTCGCGCATGGCGGAGAGGTCGTCGGTGAAGGCTGGCACCAGCGTGCCGGTGAACCGCATGCCGAGGTGTTGGCGCTGCGCACGGCGGGTGTACGCGCGCGGGGGGCGACGGTATATGTGACGCTGGAACCGTGTTCGCACCACGGCCGCACGCCTCCCTGCGCGGATGCACTGATCGAAGCTGGCGTTGCACGTGTGGTGATCGCGTCCGGCGACCCCAACCCTGAAGTGGCGGGCGCAGGTACCCGGCGTTTGCGCGAAGCCGGCATCGCCGTAGAGAGTGGATTGCTCGGCGACGCTGCGCGCGAGCTGAATCGCGGTTTTTTCTCGCGGTTCGAACGGGGCCGCCCCTGGGTACGGGTGAAACTGGCGCTCAGCCTGGACGGCCGCACCGCGTTGGCCGATGGCGAATCGAAATGGATCACCGGGGAGGCGGCCCGTGCGGATGTGCAGCGCTGGCGCGCACGCAGTTCTGCGATCCTGACCGGCGCCGGGACCGCGCGTGCGGACGATCCGCGGCTGACAGTGCGGCTGCCCGGCCTTGAACCTCTCGCCGCCTGGGAGCGGGGCAGGGGTGCGGGTTCGATGGAATGGGCGCGTCGCCATGAATCCGAGCCCCCACTCGCCCCTTCGGGCCACCCTCTCGCGGAGGGAGAGTGGAAAAGCTTTGCTCCGCCTTTGCGGGTGGTGCTGGATACGCGGCTGGACGCGTTGCAGTACGACGCGCACCTGCTCGATGGGCGCGTCCCGACGCTGGTGCTGCATTCGCCGGTTGCGCAGCCGAAAGATGATCGTTACCGGCGGGTCGAACTCGCCGAAGTGCGAGTGGATGCCGGGGGTCGCATCGATCTTGATGGGGTGTTGCGCCTACTCGCGGATCGACAGGTCAATGAATTGCAGGTGGAGGCAGGACCGGCGCTGTGTGGCGCGCTGTTTGGCCGCGGACTGGTCGACGAGCTGTTGCTGTACGTGGCGCCGGTCGTGCTCGGTGACCGCGCGCGGCCGTTGTTCGCGCTGCCTCCGCTGGCCACGATGGCTTCGCGCTGGCGGTTGCGCACGCTCGAACAGCGCATGGTGGGCAGGGACTTGCGGCTGCTCCTTCGCCCGGAACCAGACGGTAAAGATCGTCCCCGCCAGCCGGCGCCCGCGGCGGTGTAAACTTGCCGCGCCGGATCATTCCGGCAACGTCTTCAGGGCGGGGTGCAATTCCCCACCGGCGGTAGGCCCAATGGGGCAAGCCCGCGAGCGCTTTCGCAACAGCGAAAGGTCAGCAGATCCGGTCGAATGCCGGAGCCGACGGTGACAGTCCGGATGAAAGAAGACGGCCGCACGCGTCGGCGAACGGCGCGTCGGCCTGACGCCTTGGGGCGTTCTCGCGATGGTCTGGCGGAGAACGTTCATGCACTGCCCATCTTCGAATATCCCCGGTCCCGGCCCGGAGCGCGGCTGATGTTTACCGGCATCGTCCAGTCCACGGGCCGGATCGCGCGCTGCGAGCCGCGTGGGGGCGACCTGCGGATGATCGTCGCCGTTGCGGCCGGATTCGGCACCGCCGAGGTTGCGCTGGGCGACAGCATCGCGGTGTCGGGGTGCTGCCTCACCGCGATCATGAGCGATGACGACACGCTGGCGTTCGACATTTCCAATGAAACGCTGTCGCTGACGACGCTGGGGGGATTTCGGCCTGGCGAGCGCGTGAATCTCGAACCGGCGCTGCGGCTCTCCGACCGGCTGGGTGGGCATCTGGTCGCAGGGCACGTCGATGGCGTCGGCACGATCGCAGCGGTCGAGTCCGACGCGCGCTCGCAACGCTGGACCATCGAGGCGCCGCCCGGGCTGATGCGCTACTTCGCGCCGAAAGGCTCGGTCTGCGTCGATGGCGTCAGCCTGACGGTCAACGCGGTCGGGGGAAACCGTTTCGGAGTCAACCTGATTCCGCACACGGTAGCGGCGACGACGTTCGGGGAACGCCGCGTCGGCGACCGCGTGAACCTCGAGGTGGACTTGCTGGCGCGTTACGTGGAGCGCTTGCTGGTCCGTCCGGAGGCCGCCGCATGACCTTCGCGACCGTTCCCGAATTGCTGGAGGAAGTCGCTGCCGGTCGCATGGTGGTGATGCTGGACGACGAGGACCGCGAGAACGAGGGCGACCTGATCATGGCCGCCGATGCGGTGCGGCCCGAAGACATCAATTTCATGGCGCGCGAAGGCCGCGGTCTGATCTGCCTCGCGCTCGATGTCGCGCGGTGCCGGCGGCTCGGCCTGCAGCCGATGGTGCGCGACAACGCCTCGCCGCTGCACACCAACTTCACGGTTTCGATCGAGGCCGCGCGCGGCGTCACCACCGGCATTTCCGCACATGACCGCGCCGCGACGATCCGCACCGCGGTCGCGCCCGACGCGGGACCCGGTGACCTGATCCAGCCGGGCCACGTGTTCCCGCTGCAGGCGCAGCCGGGCGGCGTACTGACCCGCGCCGGGCACACCGAGGCCGCCGTCGATCTCGCCGCGCTGGCTGGCCGGGAGCCCGCCGGGGCGCTGGTCGAAATCCTGCGCGAGGACGGCGCGATGGCACGCCGCCCGGATCTGGAGGCGTTCGCTGCGCGGCACGGCCTGAAAGTCGGAAGCATCGCGGACCTGATCCGCCATCGCCTCGCCACCGAAAAGACCATCGAGCGCGTGCATGATGCGGCGGTCGACACCGAATTCGGCGCGTTCCGGCTGGTGGGCTGGCGCGACCGCCTGCGCGGCGACCTGCATTTCGCGCTGGTCCGCGGTGCAGTCGACGATGGCGCGCCGGTGCTGACGCGGGTGCACGTGCGGGACACCTTGTCCGACGTGCTGCACCTGCGACGCCTCGACGCCGGTCTCGCCATCACCGCGGCCTTGCAGCAGGTGGCGAGCGAGGACCGCGGCGTCGTCGTGGTGCTGGCGGCGGACGAGGAACCCGCGGGCTTGCTGGCGCGGCTGGATCGCGGCGGCCTCGGGCCGCTTGCACCGCGCGCGGTGGACGAGACGACGCGGCGCGAATGGCGACAGCTCGGGCTCGGCGCGCAGATCCTTGCGGACCTCGGCGTGCGGCGCCTGCGGGTGCTGGGCACACCGCGCAAGCTGGTGGGGCTGGCGGGATTCGACATCGAGGTCGTCGAGTACGTCGAGGAGCAGGGAGCGGGGAGCAGGGAGTAGGGATCGGCCCCGGCGGCTGTTACGCTTTTCCCGGAATCATTCCTCCCGAATCCCGAACGCCCATGTCCGACCCACCCGCCACCTCCACCGCGGATCTCCGCTCACCCGCGGGTGCCCGCTACGCGGTGATCGCCAGTCACTGGAACGGCGAGATCGTCGATGCGCTGGTGGACGGCGCGCGCAACGCCTTCGTCCGCCACGGTGTGTCCGGCGACGCCATCCACGTGCTGCGGGTGCCCGGCGCCTGGGAGCTGCCGATGCTCGCCAGACGGCTGGCTACGGCCGGGGATCACGCCGCGATCGTGGCGCTCGGTTGCGTGGTGCGCGGCGAAACCCGTCACTACGAGCACGTGGCCGATCAGTGCGCAGCCGGCCTGATGCGCGTCGCGCTCGACACCGGGGTGCCGGTATTGAACGGCGTGCTCGCGGTCGAAGACGAAGCCGACGCCTGGGCGCGTGCGGGCGGCGCGCGCGGCAACAAGGGCGCCGACGTCGCCAAGGTCGCGATCGAAATGGCGTCGCTGCTCCGGGACCTGCCCGCATGAACCCGCGGATCCGCGCCGACGGCATCGATCCCGCCGCACGCAGCCGCGCGCGGCGGCGCGCGGTGCAGGCGCTGTACGCCTGGGAGCTCGGCGGCAACCCGATGCGCCGGGTGATCGAGGATTTCCGCAGCGAACAGGACATGCAGATCGCCGACCTCGAATACTTCGAGGACCTGCTGCGCGGGGTCGAGGCGAACCGCGCGGAACTTGACGCAGCGCTCGCGCCGTTCCTCGACCGCGACATCCAGCGGGTCGATCCGATCGAGCGCGCGGTCTTGCGGCTGTCCGCCTACGAGCTGAAGTTCCGGCTGGATGTGCCGTATCGCGTGGTGCTCAACGAAGCCGTGGAAGTCGCCAAGCGGTTCGGCTCCGAACAGGGCCACACCTACGTCAACGGCGTGCTGGACAAGCTGGCGCACGCCTGGCGTTCCGCCGAGTCCGGCAACTGAGGCGATGGACGCCCCGGACCGACCGGTTGTCGTCGCCGCGCCTGCGCTCCGGACCCCGCGCCTGCGCCTGCGCGCGCATCACGCCGATGATTTCGACACCTGCCGCGCGATCTGGTCCGATCCGGAGGTGGTGCGCCATATCGGCGGCAAGCCGGCCACCGGCGAAGAGGCGTGGCGGCGGCTGCTGGTGTACGCGGGCTTGTGGAGCCTGCTCGGATACGGTTACTGGGCGATCGAGGAGCAGGCGAGCGGACAATACATCGGTGACATCGGGTTCGCCGAGTTCCGGCGCGATATCGATCCACCCCTGCGCGGGATGCTCGAAAGCGGCTGGGTGCTGGCGCGCGCAGCGCAGGGCCAAGGTTATGCGTCGGAGGCGCTCGCGGCGATCGAGGCGTGGCGCCACGCGCATCTTCCGGAGCGGCGCACGGTGTGCATCATCGCGCAGGACAACGCCGCGTCGCTGCGGGTTGCCGAAAAGGCGGGCTATCGCCGGTGGCGCGAGACGACCTACCACGGCGAAGCCACGCTGGTTTTGAGAGGGCGGCCGCCGGCGACGGACGGGTGATGGAATTCGACCTGATCGAGGCATTGCGGGCGCGCACACGAGTGGCGCGCGGCGACGTGGCGCTCGGCATCGGCGACGATGCCGCCCTGCTTGAAGTGCCGAATGGAATGCAATTGGTCGCCTGCACCGACACGCTGGTCGCGGGCGTGCATTTCGTTGCGGATACCGCCCCTGCGGACCTCGGCTGGAAGTCGTTGGCGGTCAACCTGTCCGATCTCGCGGCGATGGGCGCGGAGCCCGCGTGGGCGTTGTTGGCGATGACCTTGCCCGAAGCGGACGAGGCGTTCGTCGCCGGTTTCGGCCAAGGCTTCGCCGAACTCGCGGCAAGGCATCGGGTCGCGCTGGTCGGCGGCGATACCACCGAGGGACCGCTGACCATCACGGTGACGGCGCTCGGAATGGTGCCGACCGGCGAGGCCTTGACGCGCAGCGGTGCGCACGCAGGCGAGGCGGTGTTCGTCACCGGCGCGCTCGGCGACGCCGCAGGCGCATTGCGATTCTTGCGGGATTCGGGAATCGGGATCCGGGACTCGGACCAGCACGCTGCTTCAACGTGCCGATCGGCTTTGTTCCAACGCATGCTTCGTCCCGGACCGCGCGTCGCGGCGGGGCTGGCGCTCCGCGGGCTGGCAAGCGCGTGCATCGATGTTTCCGACGGCTTGCTCGCCGATCTCGGGCACGTCTGCACCGCCAGCAGGGTCGGCGCCGAAGTCGAGATCGAAGCGCTGCCGGTTTCTGAGGCGTTGCGCGCGGCATTCGATGAAGCATCCTGTCGTGAACTGGCGCTGGCCGGCGGCGACGATTACGAGTTGTGTTTCACCGCGCCGGGGGAAAGCGAAGCCGTAATCATGGCGACGCTCGCGCAGGCCGGCTGCCGTGCAACGCGCATCGGCCGCATCACCGCGGGTTCCGGGATCCGGGTACTGGATGCGCGGGGCCGCGCGCTCGCAACGCCCCGCAAAGGCTGGGAACATTTCTCCGAGGCGCGGGCCCGAAGGACGTGAGCACGCCACTCACTGCACCGCAACGACGCGTGCTGCTGTCGCATCCGGCCGGCTGGATTGCGACCGCACTGGGCGCCGGCCTGTCGCCGAAAGCTCCCGGCACCGCGGGTTCGGCCATCGCCTTGTTGCCGTGGTGGTTCCTGCTGCGCGGGCTTCCGCTTGCCTGGTACGTGGTGGCGCTGGCCGCAGGCTTCGCGCTCGGCGTGTGGGCGTGCGGGATCGCGGGGAGGCGGCTGGGAGTCGAGGATCACGGCGCGCTGGTATGGGACGAAGTGATCGGCATGTGGGTCGCGCTGTTCGCCGCACCGGCGGGATGGCCCTGGATGATCGCCGGCTTCGTGTTGTTCCGGCTGTTCGACATCGGCAAGCCGTGGCTGGTGGGTCTCGCCGATCGCCGCGTCAAGGGCGGCGTCGGCGTGATGCTCGATGACCTGGTCGCGGGCATCTTCGCGCTGGTGGTGCTGCAATTCGCGGTGCTCGCGGTGCGGCATTGGCAGGGGTGACGCCGTCCGCCACCGTTCAGACGGTGCCGACTACCTCGCGCTCGAGTTGCTCGAGCATCCGCCAGCGGTTGGCGATGGCGCAGAACAGCGCAGCCGTGCGTTCGGCGTCATAGACGGCCGAATGCGCCTCGCCGGCGTTCCATTCGAAACCGGCCGCCTGGACCGCGCGCGAAAGCACCGTCTGGCCGTAGGCGAGCCCGGCGAGCGTCGCGGTGTCGAAACACGAGAACGGATGGAACGGATTCCGCTTGTGGCCGGTGCGGCGGACCGCCGCATTGAGAAAGCCGAGATCGAACGCGGCGTTGTGCCCGACCAGGATCGCCCGCTGGCAGCCGCTCGCCTTGATGGCGGCGCGCACCGGTTTGAAGATCAGGTCGAGCGCCATGCGCTCCGGGATTGCACCACGCAGCGGCTGGTCGGGGTCGATCCCCGTGACCTCCAGCGACTTCGGGTCGATGTGCGAGCCGGGGAACGCCTCGACGTGGGTCGAAACCACCGGCTCGGTCACCAGCACGCCGTCGCCGTCCATGCCGATGATCACCGCGGCGATCTCGAGCAGCGCGTCCCGTCCGGCATCGAAGCCGCCAGTTTCGACGTCCACTACTACCGGCAGGAATCCGCGGAAGCGGGTCGAAAGGCGTTCCGCGTAGGCTTCGGGCTGGGTGCGCATCGCGGGAGGATAACAGCGGGGTGCATCGCAGCCCGTGAAAGAAGTGTTCCCCACGCGGTCGCAGCCTCGGGATGAGGCGAATACAGGAACGGTGTTGACGTTCGTCGGATGCCTCAGTGCCAGGTTGCCAGCCCGGTGCGCGCCAACGCGCGCGGATCCGAAGTCCTACAGCAAGCCGACGTTCAAGTTCCGGGCCCTCATTGCATGCGTATCTCGGCTTCGCTCAGCTTGCCGTCGCCGTCGGCATCAGCCTTCCGGAACAGGCGCTCGTGCACGGCGATGCGCGGCCGCGATTAACCCCCCATTAGGAGCATGGCTGCCGCGCGTGGCCGATTCAGGCGCGGTCGGGTTTGATCTTGTACTTGAACGCGGACAGATCGCGGATCGGCTGGTGGCTCGTGGGGTGATCGCGAAGGCCGTTGGGCTTCGCTGCGCTCAGCACCAACCGGCAAGAGCACTCCGATGCCCACGACCT
>JAICJG010000094.1 GCA_025928585.1 Rhodanobacteraceae bacterium | reverse complement strand
TCGTTGACCCGCTGCCGCAATTCCTTGCCGGGCTTGAAGTGCGGAACGTACTTGCCGGGCAGCGCCACGGCCGTACCGGTCTTGGGATTTCGGCCGGTACGCGGCGGACGGTAGTGCAACGAGAAGCTCCCGAACCCACGGATTTCGATGCGGTCACCGCCCGCCAGCGCGACGCTCATCTGCTCGATCACGTTGCGCACGGCGAGTTCCACATCGGCAAACGCCAGGTGCTTTTGACGTTCCGCGAGGGCGGAGATCAATTCGGATTTGGTCATGGATGGCAACGTGGGACTACCTTGCGGGCTGACGGGTGCGATCGCGCAGGCGTGATCGTGATCGACGATGTCGCCCCGAGCTCCCGGGGCGACACCATCCTGCAGCATCAAAACGCAAGCCTTTGTATAGACTTATTCCGATTTGTTCAACTTTTCTTTCAGCAGCGCACCGAGTTTGGTGGTGGCCTGCCCGCCGTGCTGGTTCTGATACTCGGAAAGCGTTTCGGCCATTTCGTCCTCGTCCTTGGCGCGGATCGAGAGCTGCAGGGTCCGCCCCTTGCGGTCCATGCCGATGAACTTGGCCTCGACCTGGTCGCCCACCTTGAGGCGCTGGCTGGCATCGTCCACGCGGTCCTTGGCGATGTCGCGCGCCGAAAGGTACCCTTCGATGCCTTCCGCGATGTCGATCACCGCGCCCTTCGCGTCGACTTCCTTCACCGTGCCGGTGAGGATCGCGCCGCGCGGGTGGGCCGCCATGAACTGGCCAAACGGATCCTGCTCGAGCTGCTTGATGCCGAGGCTGATGCGCTCGCGCTCCGGATCGACCGCCAGCACCACGGCGTCGACTTCCTCGCCCTTCTTGAACTCGCGTACGAGCTCCTCGCCGTTGCCCTGCCAGGAAATGTCGGACAAGTGCACCAAACCGTCGATGCCGCCGTCCAGCCCCACGAAGATGCCGAAGTCGGTGATCGACTTGATTGCGCCGTGGACCTTGTCGCCCTTCTTGTAGGTGGCCGCGAAGGCCTCCCACGGGTTCGACTGGGTCTGCTTCATGCCGAGTGAAATGCGGCGGCGCTCCTCGTCGACGTCCAGCACCATCACTTCGACCTCGTCGCCGACCTGCACCACCTTGGCCGGATTGACGTTCTTGTTGGTCCAGTCCATTTCGGACACGTGCACCAGGCCTTCGACGCCCGGTTCCAGCTCCACGAAGCAGCCGTAGTCGGTGACGTTGGAAACCTTGCCGAACAGGCGGGTGCCCGACGGATAGCGGCGGGTGATGCTCACCCACGGATCGTCGCCCAGCTGCTTCAGGCCGAGGCTGACGCGGTTGCGCTCGCGGTCGAACTTCAGCACGCGCACATCCAGTTCGTCGCCGACGTTCACGACTTCGGACGGATGCCGGACGCGCTTCCACGCCATGTCGGTGATGTGCAGCAGGCCATCGATGCCGCCGAGGTCCACGAACGCACCGTAGTCGGTGAGGTTCTTGACCACGCCGTGCAGGATCGCGCCTTCCTGCAACTTTTCCATCAGCTGCTCGCGCTCCTCGGAGTGCTCGCTCTCGACCACCGCGCGGCGGCTGACCACCACGTTGTTGCGCTTGCGGTCGAGCTTGATGATCTTGAATTCGAGATCCTTGCCTTCGAGATAGGCCGGGTCGCGCACCGGGCGCACGTCCACCAAGGATCCTGGCAGGAACGCGCGGACATCCTTGATATCGACCGTGAAGCCGCCCTTGACCTTGCCGTTGATGCGGCCGGTGATGGCCTGTTCGCCCTCGAACGCCTCTTCCAGCTCGTCCCACACCATCGAGCGCTTGGCCTTCTCGCGCGACAGCTTGGTTTCGCCGAAGCCGTCCTCGATCGCATCGAGCGCGACCTTGACCTCGTCGCCTACCTCGACTTCCAGGTCGCCGTTCTCGCTCTTGAACTGTTCGATCGGGACGATGCCCTCCGATTTCAGTCCGGCGTTCACCACCACCACGTCGGGGCGGATTTCGACGACGATGCCGGATACGATGGATCCGGGTTTCAATTTGGCCAGCGACTGGCTCTGTTCAAACAGCTCGGCAAAACTTTCGGTCATGGGAATTCCAGATGGGGAATGGACCGCGGGGCCTTGAAGTTCCATGTAACGGTTGCTCCACGGGCGGCGGTCCGCCGGTTGGGGGATGCATCGGCATCCGTTCGAGTGAAGCCGCGCGAACGCGGCACGGGTTTGCAAATCGTTCAAGCCTGGTGCACGAGCGCGAGCACCGCGTCGACCACCGCTGCGATCGTGCGGCCGGTGGTGTCGATCACCACCGCGTCGGAGGCAGGCCGCAACGGCGCAACGGTGCGCGACGCATCCCGTGCGTCCCGCACCTCGATCTCGTGCAAAAGGCTGACTAGTGTAACGTCAAGTCCCTTTGCCTTCAACTGCTTATATCTCCTTTCCGCCCGTTCGCCGGGACTCGCGGTCAGGAATACCTTGAAAGGGGCGTGCGGGAAGATCACCGTGCCCATGTCGCGCCCATCGGCAACCAGGCCGGGAGGCTGGCGGAATGCCAACTGTTTGTCGACCAAGGCTTTTCTCACCTCGGGCCAAGCCGCGATCGCGGACGCCGCCGCGCCGGCCGTTTCGGTTCGGATCGCATCGGTGGCGTCCACGCCATCGACGATGACCCGGGTATCGCCCCCGTCGCCCGGGTCGCGGAATTCGAGCCGGATCCCGCGGGCCAGCCGCGCCACGGCCGCGGCGTCCCCGAAGTCGATGCCGGCGGCGCCCGCAGCATGACCGACCGCCCGATAGATCGCCCCGGAATCCAGGATGTGCCAGCCCAGCCGCTCGGCTGCGGCACGGGCGACCGTGCCCTTGCCCGAGCCGGAGGGCCCGTCGATGGTCAGCACCGGAACGGCATCGGGCATCATCATCGGTGGGATTCTAGCGGCGTGCCGCTCAGCGCGGACCGCCCACGGCCAGCCCGGAGCCCTGCGCGAGTTCGACGAATCCCGGAAACGAGGTCGCGACATTCGCGCAGTCGCGGATCGTGATGCCACTCCGCGCCACCGCACCGGCGATCGCGAACGCCATTGCGCAACGGTGGTCGCCGCGCGCATCCACGGCACCGCCCTGCAGCGGCCCGCCTTCGATCACCGCGCCGTCCGGCGCCTCCTCGATCCGCGCTCCGAGCGTGCGCAGCCCCGCCGCCATCACCGCGATGCGGTCGGACTCCTTGACCCGCAACTCTTGCGCCTCGCGAATCGTGGTGGCACCTTCGGCGCACGCCGCGGCGACGAACAGGATCGGGAACTCGTCGATCATGTCGGCGACGTGTTCCACCGGCACCTCGATGCCATGCAACGGCGCGTGGCGCACGACCAGGTCGGCCACCGGCTCGCCTCCGGCCGCGCGCGGGTTTTCCTCGCGGATGTCGGCGCCCATCGCACGGAGCACCTGCAACAGGCCCGTGCGCCGCGGGTTCAAGCCGACCGCGCGCAGCACCAGTTCCGAGCCCGGCACCAGCGTCGCCGCGACGATGAAAAACGCTGCCGAGGAAAAATCCGCGGGAACTTCCACCTCGCAAGCGCGCAGCACGTGGCCTCCCGTCAGCGCGCCGCGTCCCGGTTCGAACGAAACCGGCCAGCCGAAGGCCACCAACATCCGTTCGGTGTAATCGCGGGTGGGACGCGGTTCGACCACGATGGTTTCGCCTTCGGCATACAGTCCCGCCAGCAGCAGCGCGGATTTCACCTGCGCGCTCGCGATGGGCGACGCATAGGCGATCCCGTGCAACTTGTGTCCGCCATGGATGTGCAATGGCGGCGTGCCGCCTTCGGCCGTATCGATCGTCGCGCCCATCGACGCCAAGGGCTCGGTCACCCGCCGCATCGGGCGCTTCGACAACGAGGCATCGCCGCCCAGCATCGAATCGAACGCCTGCCCGGCCAGCACCCCGCACAGGAGACGCATCGCGGTGCCGGAGTTGCCGCAGTCCAGCGGACCACCGGGTTCGCACAGGCCGCGCAGTCCCACGCCGTGCACGATGCGTTCGCCCGGCGCAGTCGCCTCGATCCCCACGCCCATCCGGGCGAAAATCCGTGCCGTCGCCCGGGTGTCCCCGCCTTCGAGGAACCCGCGGATACGCGAAGCGCCTTCGGCCAGCGAAGCCAGCATGACCGCGCGGTGCGAGACCGACTTGTCACCCGGCACGGCGAGCTCCGCGCAGAGAGGCCCGCGTGCCGGCGCGCAGTTCCAATCGAGCCGGTTCATCGGCGCCCCGCCTGGCCGAACGAATCCATCGCGCGCAACAGGCGACGGTTCTCCACCCGGCTGCCGACGCCGATCCGCAACGCCCGCGGCAACCCATAACCTCCCATCGGCCGCACGATCACGCCACGCTCGAACAGGTGGCGTTCGAGCGCGTCGGCCTTGTGCGCCAGCACGCACAACAGGAAATTCGTCTGCGACGGCAGGCACCGAAAGCCGCGCTCGAGCAGTTCGCCCCGCAGCCATTCGCGCTCGGCGCGGTTGAAGGCGCGCGCCTTCGCCAGCCAGGGCTTGTCGCGCAAGGCCTCCGCGGCGCCGGCCAGCGCGATGTGGTTGACGTTGAAGGATTCGCGCAGGCGCTCGAGCACTTCGACGACCGTCGGATGCGCGACCAGGTAGCCGATGCGCATCCCCGCGAGCGCGTAGGCCTTGGAAAAGGTGCGGGTGACGACCAGGTTCGGAAACCGGGCCGCGAATCCGAGCGCCGTCGTGAGTCCCGGCGCTTCGACATATTCCTGGTAGGCCTCGTCGACGACCACGAGCACGTCCCTCGGCGCGCGTTCGAGGAACCGCTCGAGTGCCGCATCCGTGAACCAGGTGCCGGTGGGATTGTTGGGATTGGCGAGGTACACGATGCGGGTGTCGCGGCGGATCGCCGTGGTGATCGCATCGAGGTCGTGCCCGAATGGCGCGCCCGCATCGCCGCGCGGCAATGCCGGCACACACAGCGCGGCCGCCCCGGCCGCGGCGGCCGCGATCGGGAATACCGCGAAGCCGAACCGGGAGAACGCCACGGAGTGTCTCGCATCGGCGAAACTTTGTGCGAGCAGCATCAGCAATTCGTGCGAGCCGTTGCCGAGCACGATGCGTTCGGTCCCGACCTTGAGATGTTCCGCGAGCGCGCGCTTCAGCAGCGTGCCCCGCGGGTCCGGGTACCGGAAGGCGCCGGCGAGCGCGGCGCGCATGGCTTTCAGGGCGCGCGGACTCGGACCCTGCGGATTCTCGTTCGAGCCGAGCTCGGCCAGCGACGCGCCGAAGGCTTCGCGCAACGCCGGCAGGTCGTGGCCCGGATCGTACGCGCGCAAGTGCGCGGCCGCCCGGTTGGCGAGGCGCGCAGCATCGAAGGGTGGCCCGGTACGCCTCGGTCTAGCCATGGCTGCGCGCGAATTCCGCCATGTACCCGCACAACGCGCGCACGCCTTCCATCGGCATCGCATTGTAGATCGAAGCCCGAATCCCGCCCAGCGCCCGGTGGCCCTTCAAGGCCAGCAGGCCCGCCCGCTCGGCTTCGGCCACGAGCCGCGGCTCCAGCGCGGCATCGTGCAGGTTGAAGATCACGTTCATGCGCGAGCGCGCCGCAGGCTGCACGCGGTTCCGGTAATAACCCCCCGAACCGTCGATCGCCGCATACAGCGCATCCGCCTTGGCGCGGTTGCGCCGTTCCATTTCCAGCAGGCCGCCCTGCGCCTTCAGCCAGTCGAAGGTCAGCCCGGCGAGATACCAGCCCCAGGTGTTGGGCGTGTTCAGCATGGAATCCGCGGCGGCATGGTCGGCGTAGCGGAAAATCCGCGGCAGCGGGCGCGGCCGGCGCTCCAGCAGATCGTCGCGCACGATCATCACCACGAGCCCCGACGGCCCGATGTTCTTCTGGGCGCCGGCGTAGATGAGCCCGAACTTCGACACATCGAGTGGATGCGACAGGATGTCCGAGGACATGTCGGCCACCAGCGGCACCTCCCCGACCTCCGGGATATCCCGCATCTCGACGCCGTGGATGGTTTCATTGGTGGTGATGTGGACATACGCGGCATCCGGATCGAGGTCCCAGGTGGCACGTTCCGGAATGGACGCATAGCCGTCCGTTTTTGCGCTGGCCGCGAGGTGCGGGCGCGCGTACAGGGCAGCCTCGCCGAGCGCCTTCTCCCCCCAGTGCCCGGTGACGACGTAATCCGCGCGCTGCCCGTCGGCGGCGAGGTTCATGGGGATTTGCGCGAAATGCTGGGTGGCTCCGCCCTGCAGGAACAGGACCTTGTAGTTGCGCGGAACCGCGAGCAGCTCGCGGAGGTCGGCTTCGGCGCGTGCGGCCAAGTCCATGAAGGCCTTGCCGCGGTGGCTGACCTCCATCACCGAGGCGCGCGCCCCGTTCCATTCGAGGAGTTCCTGTTGCGCGCGGCGCAACACGTCCTCCGGCAACGCGGCGGGCCCGGCACTGAAGTTCCACGCACGTGACATCGTTGGCGAATCCCCGCTCATCGGTGCGGCAGCAGGCCGCTACCAGCGAAAGTACAAAAACAGGGAGATGATCGCCGCGATCACCACCGCGGCACCGATCAGCCACCAGATTTCGGTGGGCGGTGCGGGGTCGACCGCCGGCGCCTCCGTGGGCTGCGGCAACGGTTGCGGCCGCGAAGACAGGTGCTGCGCGTACTGCAGGCCGGGCGCCTCCACGACCAGGCGATGTTCCCCGAGCACGATCTGGTCGTTCGGCGCCAGCGCGACCCGGTTGCGGCGCCAGCCATTGATGCGCGGCAGGTTGCTGCCCGATTCGAACAGCAGCTTTCCCGGTACCCGCGCCACGCGGCACGCATATGGCAGGTCGGCGAAGTGGCGGCTGCCGGCACCCATGTGCAATTCCCCGTCGACGTGCAGGGCCTGGCCGGAGGTCGCTCCGGAGACGCTGCGAAGGACCACTTCGTCCGTCGCGACCAGCCCTGGGGCCGAATCCACGTCCGGCGGCGCGGCATCCGATGTCACCAGGAACTTGTTGGCTCCGAGGGTGATGGTGTCGCCAAAACGCAACAGCGCCTGCTCGCGCACCGCGCGGGCATTGACGTAGATCCGCTGGCAGCCCGCCCGGACCTGCAATACCAGCCCGCGCGCGTCGTCGGCGATCGTCAGGTGGCCCGGCTCGACGCCCGCGCCGTTCAAAACCACGGCATCTCCCGGCGCGCTGCCGATGGAGATGGGACCATCGCCGCACATCACGGGATCGCGGGCTGGATGGAAGCAGACGACGCGCATGACCTAGGTCCCGTCGACTCCCTGCGAGGCGAGCCGTGGGCAGCGCGGCGCCATGGCGGCTGCGTCGCTGGTACAGCTGCCACCGCAACGCGGTCGCTGCGCCACAGCCTTTCGGGCCGGGCTCCCTTGCCTGTGCGGCTGCGTCAGGATTCGTCGCGGTATCGACATCTACGTCCTCACTCCTTCCTGCGCCCGGCCGGCAATGCAGGCCGACGACGCGGCCGCGGGGCATGGCGTCAACGGACTTCCTGGCAGCGCGCGCCAATGTAGCATGGCGCATTGCAGCACGACCTGCCGCATGCGCATCCCGCACCGGCGGCACGCGCTGCGGCCGGCGCCGCTTTCGTGACGGGCCGGCTCGCGCTAGAATGCCGGATTCCCCGACTCGCGCATTGCGCAGCCCATGGCCAAAGACGACGTCATCGAAATGGAAGGCACGGTGCAGGAAACCCTGCCCAATACCATGTTCCGCGTGCAGCTGGAAAACGGGCACGTCGTCACCGCCCACATCTCGGGCAGGATGCGCAAGCACTACATCCGGATCCTCACCGGCGACAAGGTCAAGGTCGAGATGACGCCCTACGACCTCACCAAGGGCCGCATCACCTACCGGATGCGCTGAGCCGGCGCGTCCCTATCAGCGGCGGCAGGGCGGAACCAGTTTCAGCTTGGCGTTCGCGTTCGCCTTGGGGCGCAGCATGTGCTCGAGCGCGGCCGGCGGCAGCGGGTACGAATACAGGAAACCCTGCCCTTCGGTGCTGCCCGCGCGGGCCAGGAACTCATGCTGCGCCTCGGTTTCCACGCCCTCGGCGATCGTCACCAGGCCGAGGCTCGCCGCCATCGCCAGCATCGCAGTCGCGATCGCCGCGTCGTTGGCGTCGTTCGGCAAGCCGCTGACGAAGGAGCGGTCGATTTTCAGATACGCGACCGCCGGCAGCTTCAGGTACGCCATCGACGAATAGCCGGTTCCGAAATCATCGATCGCCACGCCGATGCCGAGCGCGTGCAGCGCGCGCATCGTGTGCTCCGTCTCCTCGCCCAGCCGCAGCATCGCGCCCTCGGTGATCTCGAGGGCGATGCGCTGCGGCGGAACCCCGTTCTCCTGCAGCGCGCGCCGGATGCTTTCCACGAAGCCCGGGTGGCCGAACCAGCGTGCCGAGACGTTGATCGCGACTCGTATCGGCGGCACGCCGACGGCGTCCCACGCATGGATTTGCGCGCATACCGCCTGCATCACCCATTCGTCGATGCGATGGATCATGCCGATGTTCTCGGCGATCGGAATGAATTCGGCCGGAGTCACCTCGCCCCGTTCGGGATGTCGCCAGCGCAGCAGCGCCTCGGCCGCCACGATGCGGCCTGAAGCCAATTCGACGCTCGGCTGGTACAGGAGCCGGAACTCTTCCTTCTGCAGCGCCTGCCGCAGCTCGGTGGCGAGCAACAGGCGGTGGCGGGTGTCGGCCTGCATCGTCGGCGCGTAGAAGCGCCAGGCGTTGCGCTCCTCGATCTTGGCGGCGTACATGGCCGCGTCCGCGTTCGCAATGAGGGTTTGCGCATCGCCGCCATCGAGCGGATAGCCGGCGATGCCGATGCTCGCGCCCAGCACGATTTCGTAGCCTTCGACGTTGAACGGCTCGGACAACGCCGAGACCATTCGATCCGCGAGCGCGGCGGCGTCCTCACGCAGCATCAGGCGCGGCAACAGCACCGTGAACTCGTCGCCACCAATGCGGCCGGTCACCGCGTCGCCGGTCAACTGGTGCCGGATCCTGTCGGCGACCAGCTTCAAAAGGCTGTCGCCCACCGCATGGCTGTAGCTGTCGTTGACGAACTTGAACGCGTCGAGATCGATGAAAAGCACCACCGCGGCCCGCCGCTCGCGCGCAGCGTGCTCGATTGCGATCTCGCAGCGGCGCTGGAATTCGGCGCGATTGGCGAGGCCGGTCAGCGGGTCGTGCGCGGCGAGGTGCTGCAGGCGATGCTGGTCGGCCTTGGCCGCGGAGATGTCGCTGAACACCGCCACGTAATGGAGTACCCGGTGCTCGGCGTCGCGGATCGTGCTGATGCTGAGCTGTTCCGAATAGCCGCTGCCATCGCGGCGACGGCTGACCACCTCACCCGACCAATGATGGGTGGCGATCAGCTCATCCCAGAGCGTCGCCGGCAGAGGGCCGCCGTCGTGCATCCGGCGCGTGGCATCGAGGCGCATCCCGACCAGGTGCTCGAGGCTGAATCCGGTGATCTGGGCGGCTGCAGCATTCGCCGAAACGATGCACCGGTCGGCGTCGGCGATCACCACGCCCTCGGCGATGCTGGCCAGCGCCTCGGCGGCGATCCGCCGTTCGCGGTCGCTTTCCACACGGTCGGAAATGTCGCGGATGATCGCCTGGCGCACCCGTTGTTCGCCCCATACGGCGATACTCGTCTGGGTCTCGATCGAACGCGCCTTGCCGCGCCCCTGCGACGGGCCTTCGCCCATGGAACCGCCGCGCAGTTCGCCGGCCTCGAACAGATGCGCGTACGAGCCACCGAGCAAGGCCTGCGGTTCGCAGCCCATCCACGTCCCGGCGGTGCGGTTGGCGTCGAGGATGCGGCCGCTTTGCTCGTCCACCATCACGATCGCGTCGGGCGCGCTGTCGAACAGCAGGCGGTAGCGCTCCTCGCTGCCGCGGATGC
>JAICJG010000079.1 GCA_025928585.1 Rhodanobacteraceae bacterium | reverse complement strand
CAGTGCGCGATATGCGGGCGAGCGTTTGGCGGCTGTCGCGCCGAGGTCCATGTAAGCAGGGTTGGGGGCTGACCAGTGGGTCGTGGCCTCCGCAGTGGGACGCGCAGCTCGACCAGGGGAAAGCTGCCGGGTCGTCGGTCATTCCGGCGCGCACCGGGTTGAGGTCGATATACCGGTAGCACCGCAACAGATAGTCCTGGCTGTCGACCAGGCAGGCTTTGTAGCGGCCTTCCCACAGCGTGCCGGTTCGGTCGTGGCGTGCATTGAACCGGCCGACATACCGACGCCCCAGTTTTTGCATGAGACGGGAAGTCAGGCCGGCTTCGGGCGGCGTCAGCAGCAGATGGACGTGGTTGTCCATCAGTACATAGGCGTGCAGCATGCATCCGGTAGCTCGCAACGCTTCCTCCAACAAAGTCCGATAGCAGAGGCGATCGTTGTCGTCGAGAAAGCAGGGCAACCGGTTGTTGCCCCGCTGGACAATGTGTTGCGGTATGCCGGGAAGGTCGAGTCTGGGATGGCGAGCCATTCTCCCACTGTGGCCCATGGTCGCGCGACCGACCATCGTTGCAGGCCACGTCGTGGTGTAGGTCTTTGCGTCGTCCGGTCGTGCGGAAAAGTGAACCTGACCCCGTTCCTTCTGCCCTCAGTATTCCCCGTAGCGCCCCTCCACCGATTCCAGCAGCGCTTGGGTGTCATAGCCGATGCCGTCCTTGAACACCGTCTCGACGTTCTGGATGTCGTCGATGCGTCTGGAAGGATCGCCCTTGACCACGACCAGGTCTGCATCCTTGCCCACGGCGATCGAACCGATGCGGCCCTGCAAACCGAGGTACAGCGCGCCGTTGTAGCTGGCGATGTGGATGGCCTGTTCGGGTGTGAAGCCTTCCTCGACCAGCAGTTCCACTTCGCGCAGGTCACCGAAGCCGGGAACCACGCCGCCGTTGCCGGTGGGATCGGGACCTGCCAGCAGCAGGCCGCCCGCCGCGACGAACTTGTGTTCCATGGCCTCGCCATGCTGGAACGTGAGCGCGCGTTTTTTCGCATGGTCCGCCGGCATCGCATTGGTGCGTTCGCGCAGCAGCATGTAATCGTGTTTCGCCTGCGGGCTGAGCGAAGCCATTGCCTGCGCCCAGAGCGGCGAGTGGTTCGGCACCATCTGCTCGAACACCGGCAGGGTGGAGGTCACCGCGACGTGGTGCGCGACGAGATCCGCGATCAGGCTTTTCGCGTCGCTGCCATCCGGATCCATCGCATACAGCGTGTCGAGGCCATCGGATTCGGTACAGGTGTCGGGCTTCTTGCCGGGATCGTTTTCGGTGTTGACGAAGAAGCCGTGTTCGAGGTCGTCAATGCCGATTGCCGCGGCTTGGCGGTAGGTGACCGCGCACAGGTGGCCGGTGACCTTCAACCCGAGTTCGTGCGCCTCGTCCACCGCCGCTTTCAATTCGGCGCGCGTGATGTTCATGTAGGCCTTGAACGAGGTCACGCCCTGCTTCGCCCAGAATGCGACGGTCTGCTTCGCATCGTCCGGGCCGTGCAGGAAATGCATCTGGATGAAGGGCGAATTGGAGCCCTCCAGGTACGGGCCGGTCACGTCCAGGTGCGGGCCGGGCAGCTCGCCCGCGTCGATCTCGTGCTTGAGGTTGATGTCGGTGTACGGCTCGACGCTGCCGGTGGTGCGCAGGGTGGTGACGCCGTTGGCGAGATACAGGCGCGGCGCCGAGAACGTCATCTCCGGCACGATCAGCGGCGGATCGCTGTGCAACTTGCCGCCCTGCACGCCGAGGTTGGGGCGTGCGATGTAGAACAAGTGGTCGTGCATGCCGACCAGGCCCGGGAACACGGTGTGCCCGGAGAGGTCGAGTTGTTTCGCGCCCGCGGGGATGGGAATCCCGTCGTTGCCGATCGCCGCAATCTTGCCGTGCTCGATCACGATCGTCTGGTTCGTGCGCGCGGGGCCGCCCATGCCGTCAATCACGCGCACGTGCGTCAGTGCGATCACCGGTGCGTCCACCTTCACGAAGCGCTGCACCGCCTTGCCCGGCGCCACCGGTTTCGGCAACACGATCGGCGCAAGATCTTTCGGCGCGGCGTGCGCCGTCGCGGCTACGAACCACAGCAAGCAGCTTGCCGCAAGCATGGCGAGGCGGGGCATGGCGAACCTCCGGTGGCTGATGGCGCAGGCGCTTGCCGCGCGCAGGCTACCACACCCTCCCGCTCGTCGTACCACGGACCGCAGGGCGGTACCTCGGCGCACCTTGAAGACGTGACCGGCCAGCCCGTCCCACGGCCGCAACGGCAGCAGTTTGTGCAGCACGCGGCCGAGCGTGACCCTCCATGGCAGCAGCACCTGCGGCGTACCACGCTTCATCGCCCGTCCATGCGCAAACCACGACGTATTCCGACAGCAGCAGTCGCGTGGGAAGCGGTGCGCGGGCGTCGGTGAACACGCCGGTGTCGATGTAGCTCGCGAGCAGCGTGGTGGCGCGCACATTGTTGTGCGGAAAAGTGAACCTGACCCCGTTCCTTCTGGACCCCGTTCCTTCTGGCATCATTTCTGCAGGCGTTTGTAAGGATCAGGCTGCCCCGCAACGATGACGACGACACTTCCCCCGCTGACCGAGGTGCTCGACTTCATGCCCGACGCGGTGTGCGTCGTCGACCCCGAGGGCCGGCTGCTGTTCGTCAACGCCAGTTTCCAGCGCATCTTTGGCTATGCGCCCGAAGAGGTGCTGGGCCGGCAGATCTTCAGCATGGTTCACCCGGACGACCGGGGGGCGACAACCGAGCAGGCCGAACGGGTGATGGCGGGCGAGCTGCAGCGCCACTTCCGCAATCGCTATGTCCACAAGGATGGACATACCGTGGACATCCAATGGTCGGCGCGCTGGCTGCCGGAGCATCGCGTGCGGATCGGCGTCGGCCACGAGGTGACCGAGCTGCGGCGGGCCGAACGCGAACTGGAGCACCGCGCCAGCCACGATTCGCTGACCGGTCTCGTCAACAGGGATCGCTTGCAGGCGGAACTGCAAGCCGCCATCGATCGAGCAGCCGGCGAAGGTGGCGGGCTTGCGCTTTTGTACATCGACCTCGACGGCTTCAAGCGTGTCAATGATCAGGGCGGACATGCCGTCGGCGACCGCTTGTTGCGCGAGCTTGCCGGACGCATGCAGCGAGGCGTCCAGCAGAACGACCTCGTTGCGCGCGTCGGCGGTGACGAGTTCGTGGTGCTGCTGCCCGATTGTCGCGACGTGCAGGCCGCGCGGGAAATTGCCGACAGCCTGCGGGCGTGCCTTGTGGCGCCGTGCCGGCTGCCGGAAGGGCTGTTCCAACTGGATGCGAGTATCGGCATCGCCACGTTTCCCGCCGATGGCGCCAACGCCGAAGCTTTGCTGATGCATGCCGACAGGATGATGTACGCGGCCAAGCATGGCGGTCGCGCTCGCGACGATTGAAAACGGGGTCAGGTTCACTTACGCGGGCCATGGGCCGCGACGGCCCGGATACTCGGGTCAACCCCAAAGCGGTTCACGCGAACGGCGGTTGATTCAAATTGCCATTGGCGCGCCGTAGCCTGGGCAATCGGGTGAACCCGCGCTGGCCATCGCCGGCTTTGAGGTTGGATCGGCTACGGCCGATGTCGTGCTGCGTACATTCCGGGTCATCGCGAATGGCACTTCGCCATAAATCCGCCCGATAAGTTTGTCTGGTACGAAGCGCTGCGCATCGGGCGTGAATTCGCGTGAACGGAATGGGCTGAAGTTTTCTGCCAAGGAAGCGAAGCAGTTTCACCTGTGTCGATGGTTCGACCTCCGCAGGCGACCACTGCGCGGAAGGGGTGGCTCGACATCGATTACGTCCGCCCCTGTTCGCGGTTCGCTTGCGCGATGCTCCGCACGGCCCTGCTTGGTACGCTAACCTGACCCGTTTGTTTGGTCGGGTGCGCAATGAGCAGCATGTTCCAGTCGCTCAGGAGCCACAACTACCGGCTTTGGGCCGGAGGTGCGCTGGTATCCAATGTGGGCACCTGGATGCAGCGCATCGGGCAGGACTGGCTGGTGCTTACCGTGCTCACCCACCACAGCGCGACGGCTGTGGGTACGGTGATGGCACTGCAGTTCGGGCCGTCACTGCTGCTCCTGCCCTTGAGCGGCCTTGTCGCCGATCACATGGACCGTCGCAAGCTGTTGCTCGTTACCCAGGGCGCCGCCGGGCTGCTGGCGCTGGGCCTGGGGCTGCTCACCGTCCTTGGCGTGGTGCGGCTCTGGCAAGTGTATGGCTTTGCGCTGCTGCTGGGTTGCGTCACCGCGTTCGACGCGCCGACGCGTCAGGCGTTCGTATCGGATCTCGTCACCGACCATGACCTGGCCAACGCGGTGGCGCTGAATTCGGCTTCCTTCAACGCCGCCCGCATGGTCGGTCCGGCGGTGGCAGGCGGTTTGATTGCCGCGTTCGGCGAGGGCTGGCTGTTCCTCCTGAACGCGGGTTCCTACGGCGCGGTGCTGGTGTCGCTGTGGTTTCTCCGGGTGCACGAACTGCATTCCGAAGCGCGGCCTGCACGTACACGCGGCAGCTTGCTGGCGGGGTTTCGCTACGTGTGGCAGCGCCCCGACCTGGTCGCCGTGTTGGTGATGCTGTTGCTGCTCGGCACGTTCGGCTTCAACTTCGCGATCTTCATCTCGACCATGTCGGTCACCGTTTTCCATGGCGACGCCAGCCAGTACGGCCTGTTGACGTCCGCGATGGCGGCGGGAACCATGTGCGGAGCGCTGTTTTCGGCGCGGCGGTCGTTCCCCGGCATGGTGTTGATGGCTGTTTCCGCGGCAGCGTTCGGCATCACCCTGGCGGTGGCGGCGGTGATGCCGGGCCCCGTGCCGTTCGCGGCCGTCCTGTTTTTCGTCGGGGTCTCCGCGCTCACCTTCATGACCGCCAGCAACTCGATGATGCAACTCACCACCGAGCGCGCGATGCGCGGGCGTGTGTTGGCGCTGCGCATCGCCGTGGTCATGGGCGGTACACCGGTCGGCGCGCCCCTGGTGGGCTGGGTGGTCGACCATTTCGGCGCTCGCTGGGCGCTGGGCGTGGGCGCGCTCGCAGGGATTGCGGCAACCGTGGTGGCGTTGGCCTACCTGGTCAGGCATCGCGACCTGCGTCTGGCGCGGGAGGGCAGGCGGCTGCGGCTTGTCATTCATCCCGCGCCGACGGACGTGACACCCGCCCGCGCGGCGGCCGGCGAGCGCGTGACTTGATCGGGTGCAGAGAAGCTGAAAACGGGACGGAGGTAACCAAGCCGACGGTCGGCAAACGCCGGAAGCGTCTGCCGGAAAATCGACTCTGACCCCGGTTTTTCCCGGATTCCAGGCATGAAAAAGCCCGCCGAAGCGGGCTTTTTCGCAAGCTTTGGCAAAAGGCGACTTACGCCACCTGCACCTGGTCCGCCTGCATGCCCTTCGGGCCCTTCACCGCAACGAAGGTGACCTTCTGGCCTTCCTGCAGGGACTTGAAGCCGTCGCCCTGGATGGCGCGGAAGTGGACGAACAAGTCGTCACCGCTTTCCGGGGTGATGAAGCCGAAGCCCTTGGCATCGTTGAACCATTTGACTGTACCGCTTTGGCGATCCGCCATGACACATGACCTTTGAAGACTGTGGATGAATTACGGCATCGAGTGAGGCGAACTCGCCGCAAGGTGTGCAGTGCATCCGAACTCGCCTCGAGCGCTGCGCGTGTATTGTACCCCACATTTGCGACGAAAATGGGGATGGGAGGCAATCGGGACCTCACGACGGTCGCGTGAGGCCGCAATCGGCTCAATCCTCGCGACTTTCTGCCCCCCGCTTTCCGAGGCCGCGGTCCGCCTGCAGGCCCTGCCGGAGGCGTTCGCTGGTGCCGACGCGGCTGCGAGCCGCACGGCCGCCCAGTCCGCACTGGCCCGCTCTCCCGGCACGATTTGGTTGCGGCACGCCCCAAGCCGGCGGCGAGGGGATGAGCCCGAGACGGCGGAGGCCCGCCTTCGCGTGAATACATACCAACGCGCCGGAGGATCCGAGCGCATGGCAACGACAACTGGACCAGGCGTAAGAACCGGGGTCAGAGTCGAGTTTTTTCGATGAGGTCGGCGGGATCCCGGGCGATCTTTTTCGGCCGGCCGACCTTCTGCGGTCCGACTTTTCGCCCCACCTTGCGTTCGATCGCGTGGCGAAAGCGGTCAGGACCGTAGATGCGTTGATGTTGGACGTGCCGGCGGATGGCCTCGATCTCGGCGGCCCCGGCGGCTTGCTTGACCCGATCTCGATGGTTTCGTCGCCGCTCGTCCGGGGTGCGGCCCAGGCGCGCCAGTGCGGGATGGGGGGTTATCAAGGGGTCGGGCATGGCGAGCGCATGGCAACGAGAACTTGACCGGGCGTACGCAATCGGGTCGGCGACCATTTTCGCGCGAACCGGATTCAGTTCGATGTAGTTCGATGTAGCGGTGACACTGCAGCAGGTAGGCGGTCATCGCCGACGAGGCAAGCCTTGTAGCGACCCTCCCGAAGCGTCCCGGTCCGGCCGTGGCGATCGTTCACGCAGCGTACGTAGCGCCGTCCCAGCGCCTGCATCGTGCGGCCAACGCGGCCGTCGGCGCCGGGCGTCATCCGCCAATGTACGTGGTTCGTCATCAAGACGTGTGCGTGCACCGCGCAATCCTCGCGCCGCGCGATCTCCCGGAGATCCTGCAGGTAGCGCAGGTAATCGATCTCGGCGAAGAAGCATGGCCGGCGATCGTTGCCACGCTGGATGACGTGCTGCGTGATGCCGGAGAGATGAAGCCGGGGGGGACGGGGCATGGTCGCAATCCAATGACGGATTGCGGCCATTCCGGGTGTTGCCTGTACGCCCGGCTATCGGCGAACGCCGGAAGCGTCTGTCGGGAAAAGTCGACTCTGACCCCGGTTTTTGATCAATTGCGCTGCCGCACGACGCCCAGGCCGATGAGTCCGAGGCCCAGCAAAAAGAGCCCTACAGGCGCCGGCTCCGGGACCGCGGTCGCCTGGCCCAACCCTTCGATGACGTCGTTGCCGCAATACATGGTCCAGTGAAAGCCGAAGTTGTTGGGGTCGAGGTTGAGTCCTGTGATGTCGAAGCTGAAGGTCACGAAGCCGGCGCCAACCGTCCAGGTGCCGGTATTGCCCGTCGCCGTCGCCAGGTCCTTGTCGACCGCCACTTCCTGGCCGTTGCGGAAGAGGCAGCCGCTGTCGCAACTGATGAAGTAGTCGGAGAGCAGGACATCGGGATTGTGGTTGCTGGCGGTGCCGGCGCCGAGCGCGTAGACGGTGCCGCTGCCACCCGAGTTGTCGAGCGGATCGGCCAGCGAAAACGCGTAGGTCCAGTGGTTGCCGTTGGCGGCATCGTCCGTGTTGTAGGGGCTCGCGCCGTTCGGTGTCCAGCCGGTGGAAAGAAACAGGTCGCCGTAGCCTATCCCCGTGGAATTTCTCGTCCACGGTGATTCGATACCCGCATGGCCGGCAAAGTTGGTATGGATGGTGACGGTGAGTTGATTCCCCGACCGGCTCGCCTCCATGCCGTCGATATCGTAGGTGGTCACGCCGGGGTCGGTGATCACATCGCCACGACCGTGCCCGTCGGCACCGTAATACGTATCGTTCAGCACCGTTGCCGAGGCGCTCGAAAAAACGGCCGCCAAGCCGAGTACCGCAACCCAAAGCGGTAGTTTCGTTTTCATGTTGTCCCCTGTTGACTGCTTCCCCGGAAGGAGGTTGTCCAGCTTCCGGGAAGGATCTTCAAAATCGGAGAAGCGTCGACCCCTCCACGCGCGTCGTTTCGACGGCTGCACGTGACCTTGCAGCCTTCGATTCAGGGGCAAGATTTGTGCCACGGTTCAATGTGCTTACCAATCAATGGCTTGTGATCTGGTTTCTCCGTTCAATCTGGGCATTGTGTAAACCAAACCGACAGGGCGAGGCTCATCTCTCGCAGGGTTGTGGAGAACCCGCCGGCGCCGCGTCCGCGGGCCAGGTGGCCGCGGTAAGCGACACCTTGCCTTGGCCCTGGAAGGAGGTTGCCGAGTGGCCCAATTGCAACAGGTAGGCACCGGCCGTCGCTGCCAGCGTTGGCCGTGGCTGTCGAAGTTCACCAGCAGGCGCGGGTCGGCGGTGACCGCCAGATGCCCGGACTGGCCGGGCTTCAAACTGATCCTGCACCAGCCCGCCAGTCGCCGCGTCTCGCCCGCCCCGGGGATGTCCGGCCTGCGCCGGGAATGACGATCAAGATCACGGCGGCTCGAAGGCGCAGCCAAAGGATTGCGGGACGCTATCATGACTGGAGGCGGCGGGGCTGCGCACCGTAGCGGCATGTCGCATGCTGTGCACGACACAGGAGCGAGCGTGAAGCACGAGGAAGTCAACATCCGAACGCGGGACGGGCAGTGCCCGGTGCAGGTGTTCGTGCCCGCTGGTGCGGGTCCGTGGCCGGCGGTGATCGTGTACATGGATGCATTCGGCATCCGTCCCGCGTTGCTGCAGATCGGGGAGCGCATCGCCGGCGGCGGCTACGTGGTGCTGGTGCCGGACCTGTTCTATCGCCATGGCCCATACGGCCCGCTGGACCCGAAGGAAGCGTTTGCCGGGGATTTCCGCGCCATGGTGGGGCCGCTGATGGCGACCACGGACAATCCCAGGGCGGCGCGCGATACCGAGGCGCTCTTGGCATACCTCGACACGCGCAGTGACGTGACGGGCAAGATCGGTACCGTCGGGTTCTGCATGGGCGGCGGCATGGCCCTCACTGCCGCGGGAACGTATCCGGATCGCGTTGCGGCCGCGGTCAGCTTCCATGGCGGGCGCCTCGCCACCGACGATCCGGCCAGCCCGCATTTGCTGGCGCCGAAGATCCGCGCGGAGTTGTACATCGCGGTCGCCGACAACGATCGCAGTTGCCCGCCAGAAATGGTCGCACGCCTCGAGCAGGCGCTGGACGAAGCGGGCGTGCGCTATCGCTGCGAGGTGTACCGCGGCGCCTCGCACGGCTGGATGAAGCCCGACTTTCCGGTGTATGACGAGGCGGCAGCGGAACGCGGCTGGTCCGAAATGTTCGCGCTGTTCGACCGCGCGCTGAAATAGCAACCCCGCTGCTCCGCGAACCCGCGCGCCGCAGGGCAAGGCTGCCACTCAATACGGCGTGCCGTCCTTGTGCAGGAAGCGTCGCCGGCCGCCGGCATCGTCGGCAACCAGGTCATCATCGGGATACTCCACCCGGTCGCCGGGCGTGCGGTCGCCGATTTCGAGGTACACCGCGGGCGCGACGCCACGATTGAGCAACCGGTGGGCATCGCCGCTGCCTGCGCGAAAGCCGGCGCACATGCCGGAGGCAAGCCGCGTTTCGCCCGCGTTGGTGACCAGCACCAGTTCGCCCTCCAGTACCTGCACGAACTCGTCTTGGCGGGAATGCGCATGCCGCAGCGCCGAGCGGGCGCCGGGTTGCAGGGTCACGCGGTTGACGCCGAAATTCCGCAGGCCGAAGCGGTCGCCGAGTACCTGTTTTGCCCGTCCACCGAACTGGTCGGCGAAAGGGGCGGGGTAGGAGGACCGCGCCGAGCGCGGCGGGACGCCGGCGGAGTCGAGGGCGATCGGCCACTCCGGGGTTTGTGGGTCATTGGTGGCGGGCCGCAGTGTCGCGGCCTCCGGCGCGAGCGCGCCGAGCGCGTCGTTCGCGCGCAGGCTCGGTTGCCATGCGACCACCGAATACGCCGCGACACCGTGGACGTTGAATGGATCCTCGGCCAGCCAGTCGTCGAGCGTCGCGCGATCGGGCGCGCGCGCGACGATCACGCCGCCGGTGCGCGGATGCTGCGGTCCCGACAACAGGAAATGACCTTCGCGATACTGGCGCGCGAGGAATTCGCGGTGCGCGGCGAGGTGTGTGTCCACGGCTTCGAGGGATTGCTGGTAGTTGAGCAGGATGATGAAGAGCATGGTGTATCTCATGGAATGAGCAGGAGTAAGCCGGTGCTGCGAGCCTGCGCGAGGCGGCACGTGCGGGCCTCGGCCTCGCCTTGCTGCCCCATTTCCTCGCGCGGGGCGATTCGCAACTGGCCGGATTTGCCGCGGATTGCACGCTGCGACGCCCGCTGTGGCTCGCCATCCACACCGAAGTGCGGCGCAGTCCGCGCGTGGCCTGGGTCAGTGCCGCGATCGGTGCCGCCATCGGCGATGCGGCTGCGGAGCTCGCCTGAGCGGACCGACGGCCCACCTTGGAGGAGCCGTTGCGCGGCTGACGCGCGCATTCCGCTCCGCGACCGCATCGCCGGTGGGCCGAGCGTCCGTGCTCACGCTGGCGGAATTCATCGAATGGTCCTGACACCACTCAATGTTGCACCAGTTGTTGCTGCGCCGGCGCTCCCGGGCCGATGTACTTGGCGAGGAACGCCTGCATCCGCATAAGGAACGCCTCACGGTCGGCTTCGGTGTAGAAGCCGTGGCCTTCCTTGGGTACCGCCATCCATTCGTAGGTCTTGTGCGCGGCCTCCAGTGCATCGCGCATCGCTTCGGCCTGGGCGAACGGGGCGCGCTTGTCTTCCTTGCCGTGCGCGAGGAATACCGGGACGTCGATCTTGTCTGCGAGTTTGTCCGGCGAGTTGGCGTCGAGGTCGGCGTCATTCGTACCGATCACGGTGGACAGGTAACTGCGGCCGGTCTTGCTTTCGCGGATGTCGCCCTTCTCGTACATCATCTTCAAGTCGTAAATGCCCGAGTAGCCGATCGCGCATTTGAACAGGTGCGGCGCGCGGATCACGGACATCATCGCCGAATAGCCGCCGAAGCTTCCGCCGTAGACGCAGATGCGGCCGGGATCGGCGTAGTGGTGGCTGACGGCCCACTTCACGCCGTCGATCAGATCCTGCTGGATGCGGGTGCCCCATTGGAGGTAGCCCGAGCGCGTGAAAGCGGGGCCGCGGCCGTCGGAACCCCGATAGTTCACCTGCAGGACGAGGTAGCCGCGGTTGGCAAGGAACTGCGCGTCGTCATCGTAGAACCATTCGTCGCGGACGCCGTACGGGCCGCCGTGCGGGACGAGCACCATCGGCAGGTCGGCCAACTTGCGGTTCGGCGGCAGGGTGAGGAATCCATCCAGTTCCACCCCGTCGCTGGCCGTGAAGCGGATCGGGCGGCGTTCGGCCATGTCCGCGGGCTTGATCCACGACTCGACCTCGAGCAGTTTGGTGGCACGGTGCGTCGGGACATCGAGCAGGTAATACGAGCCCGGATCGCGGTCGCTGGAAACGAAGAACAGCAGCTTGGCGCCGTCTTCGCTGAAGTCGATGAAATCGACGAACTCGCCCGGAAAACTCTTTTCCAGCGCCTGGTACAACCTGGCTGCGGGCAGGTTGGCATCGACGAAGACGGCCTTGGGAATGCCGCTTTCGGTGATCGAGGCGAACGGCTGGCGGGGCGGCGCCGTCCATTGCAGGTCGCCGATGCTGGAAAAGCTGTTCCGCGCGAGGATCCTGCGGCCACTGCCGTTCTGGTCCTGCTCGATCAGGTCCAGCGGGCCGCCGTCCTTGCTCCACCACGCATAGATGTCCTTGCCATCGGGCGCGTACGCGAACGGCGCGAACCTTTGGCCGACCCGGTCCGCACCAAGCGGCTTCCAGTCGCCGTCGTCATACCGGTACGCCACGTAGTCGAAATCGGAGTTGTCGCCGAAAGCGAATGCCGGCTTGCCACTGGGATCGATCAGGAAGTTCATGTTGGCGACGCCCATGTCGGCGACGAGGTCGCGCGTGTCATGCTGGGCATTGACGCGGTAGACCATGCTGTGGTCCCGGTTGTCCCACGGCTCGACCCCCAGATAGAAACTGCCATCGACCTTCTGCGGCATGCCCACGATGCTGCCGAAACCTTCGTCCTCCTCGCCGGTGGCCGCGTGCCGGCTGATCGGCTTGTAGCCATACAGGTAATGCTGGCGCGTACCGTCGATATTGGAGGCGATGACTTCGCCGGTCGCCAGCGGCTTGTCGAGCGAGCCGAACTCCTGGCCCAGTTCCACCACGATCCAGGTCGGGCTGACCCAGACGGTGTCCACCGGCACCTCGTAGATGGGCAGGCGCAGCAGACTGACCACTTTCATGTCCGACAAACGATAAATGGCCAGCCCATGCATCTCGCCCGAGGGGCTGTCGGTGCGCACGGCCAGATACTTGCCGTCCGGCGACAGTCGCGGACTGCTTACGAGGGAACGACTGGCGAATGCACTGGCGGGAAGCAGCGCGCCCGGTGCCTTTGGAACGGCGGCAGCCTGGCCGGATGGGGCGGAGCCCGAAGCGACGTTCTGGAAAGCGGATGCGGCGGCGGTGCCGGAGGCGCAGGCGAGCGCGAACAGCGCCACGGCGGTCAGCCTGGGACTGGACAT
>JAICJG010000024.1 GCA_025928585.1 Rhodanobacteraceae bacterium | reverse complement strand
GCCGGTCGATGAAGACCAGGGCGGCAGCGATGCCGCACACCAGACCCACCACGATGCAAAGCCCCATCCAGCCCGCCGAGTGGCTGGCGAACGCCAGCAGGAAGGCGACCAGCGACACGATGGCGAGAGCCCAGATCATGCGTGCGTCCAAGGGTTGTCCGTGCGCGGATCATAACCCAGGGCCTGCTTCCGCCGGTATCGGCGGAACCGCAAAGCGCGACAGCCGCCACAACCCGGACAACTGCGCCGGCCAGCCCACGGCGGCCCATTCATTTGCACCCACCCGGCCCGATGGCGCTTCCGAAACGGTCTGCAGGGACGCCGGTCCTGCACCAATGCATGCCCGGATCCGTCGCAGGCGCCGAGACGGAGCGGCGTATGCTGGATCGTTCCATGGACACGACCTCACCCACCCGCATCAAGGGCCGCGGCGCGGCTTCCAACCCGGAGGGGCGGTTCGAGCCAGTGCGCCGCCAGGCCGAGGACGACGGCTGGCAGAGTGCGTTGCTGGACGAAGCCGCGCCGCGGCCGAGCACCCAGGTGAACGAAGAGCGCGCGCGTTCGATCATCAGCCGCAACGATTCGCCGGACGTCCCCTTCGAGCAGTCGATCAATCCCTACCGCGGCTGCGAGCACGGCTGCATCTACTGCTTCGCGCGACCGTCGCACGCTTACCTCAACCTGTCGCCCGGCCTCGACTTCGAGACACGCCTGTTCGCCAAGACCAACGCGGCGGAGCAATTGCTGCGGGAGCTGGCCAAGCCGGGCTACGTCTGCTCACCCATCAACCTCGGCGCCAATACCGATCCCTACCAGCCGATCGAGCGGCGCTATCGCCTGACCCGCGCGATCCTGGAAGTGCTCGCGGCGACCGGCCATCCCTGCACCATCGTCACCAAGAACGCGCTGGTCGAACGCGACCTCGACCTGCTGGTACCGATGGCGGAAAAACGGCTGGTGCAGGTATTCATCTCCTGCACCCAGCTCGACAACCGCCTGGCTGCGAAGCTGGAGCCGCGAGCTTCCGCACCGCATCGGCGAATCCAGGCAATCGAGGCGTTGAACGCCGCGGGGGTGTCGTGCGGGGTGCTGGTCGCGCCGATCATCCCGGCGCTGACCGACCGGGACATGGAACACGTGCTGGAAGCCGCGGCGCAGGCCGGGGCGCGGGTGGCGGGCTACACGGTGTTGCGGTTGCCGTGGGAATTGAAGTCGCTGTTCCGCGAGTGGCTGGAACTCAACGTGCCGCAGCGTGCGGCGCACGTGATGAGTCTCATCCGGCAGATGCGCGGCGGACGCGACAATGATCCGGAATTCCGCACGCGCATGCGCGGCCAGGGGCCGTTCGCCGAACTGCTGCGCCGCCGCTTCGAAGTGGCGTGCAGGCGCCACGGCTTCCGCCGTACCCGCGATCTGCGGCTGGACTGCTCGCGGTTCGCCCCGCCGCGCGCGCCGTCGCCGCAGGGCGAACTGTTCTAGCGGCGCGCGGCGTTTGGCGGCCAAGCAAAAGGCTTTCGACGCGGATCAACGTGGATCAGGCGGATGCAGCTCGATCCATGTTCATCCGCGCAAGGCCGCGTCGAAAGGATCCCTGCCGGCCGTTGCCGGAGAGAACCGTCAGCCTCGCGGGGCCGGTGCGGAAAGATATTTGCCGAACCAGTCCAGCGAACGGCGCAGGATGTCTTCCTGGTCATCGCGGTTGGCGATGTGGTGGCCCTGGTTCGCATACACCACCAGTGTCGCCGGCACCCCGAGGGTCTTCAGCGCGTGCCAGTACTCGAACGATTGCGGCGCCGGGCATTCCTCGTCGCGTTCGCCCACCACGATCAGCGCCGGGGTGTGGTCGTGCTTGATGAAGTTGATCGCGGAACTCTTCGCATACGCCGCCGGATCGTCGTACAGCGACGCGCCGAAGAACGGGATCATCCACTGGTCGATCTGGTTCTCGCCGTAATAGCTCTTCCAGTCGGACAGTCCGGCCCCGGCGACCACGGCCTTGAAACGGTGGGTGCGGGTCGGCGCGAACATGCTCATGAATCCGCCGTAGCTCCAGCCGATCAGTCCGAGCCGCCGGTCGTCGACCGGTGCAATCTTCTCTATTTTGTCCACGCCCGCGAGGATGTCATCGAGGTCGCCGTACCCCATCTGATTGCGGATCGCCTGCGCGTAGGCTTCGCCCTCGCCGAAACTGCCGCGCGGATTGGGCATCAGCACGAAATAGCCGAACTGCGACAACGCCGTGGCCTGCGAGCCCCACGACGGCAGCGTCGCCGACGACGGGCCGCCATGCACGTACACGATCATCGGGTACCGCTTGTGCGGATCGTAGTCCGCCGGATACATCAGCCAGCCCTGCACGTGCAGGCCGCCGTGGTTCCATTCCACCGAACGCGCCTTGCCCCAGGTGTGCTTGAGGCCGGCATTGAGCGAGGTCACCGCCGGTGGCGGCTGGGTTCCGAGCACGCCGGAGTGGACTTCCGGGGCTTCGTCGAAGGAGTTGGCGGCGTAGGCGATGCGCCGCGGCGACGTGCCGGACAACGAAACCGACAGCGCTGCGCGGCCATCGCCGATCCGCCCCGCCGCCGTGAACCAGGTGCGCGTCTGCCGGGCATGGTTGCCGGAAAGTGTGTACTCGGTTACCTGTACCTTGCCGCCCGCGATCTGGTTGACCAGGAGCGAACGTCCGTCGAGGAATGTGAACCACGACGGCGTCACCTTGGCGCCTTCGGTCAGGTCGACCGGGGTCCCGCCGCCAGCCGGTACGCTGTAGATGTCGCCGCCGGTCGCGCCGCGGTCGCTCATCAAGCCGCCGATGAAGAGGATGCGCGCGTCGCCCGGCGACCAGCGTGGCAGCGCGATCTGCAAGCCGTGCAGCGAACCCTTCACCTCGGAGGGATCGACGATGACCCGCGCTGCCGCGCCGGGCTCCGCATCCTGCACGTACAGCTTGGCGGTCCACCAGTTGTTGTCGCCCGGGGGCGGGGCCGCGGTGTAGGCGATGCGGTTGCCCGTCGAAGAGGACCGGAATTCGTAGACGTACAGGCCCTTCGGCGTCAGCATTTCAGGCGTGCCGCCGGCGACGGCCACGGTGGCTACGCCCTCCACCTGCAGGTCGTCGTCCCCGATCACGCCGACCCGCGCGTTTCCGGATGCGGTCGCATACGGCAGTCGCGTCGCGCCGGGCACATACAGGAAGGCGATCCGCTTGGCGTCGCGGGACCACTGCATGCCCTGCGCAAAGCCTTCGAGGTCCGCGACCTTGCGTGGCGCCGTGCCCGCATTCACGTCGATCACCCAGATCGCGCCGCGGATCGGTTTGGTGTTGGACGGATCGACCGCGCAGCGCGTCAGCACCGCCAGCTCATTCCAGCGCGGCGCCCAGCGGATGCCTTGTTCGCCGCAACCGCCGGGTATCGCGATAGCGTGCGCGTTCTGGCCCTTCCACGAGGCGAGCATCAGGGTGCGCTCGCCGCCGTGCGAGGTGATCCAGGCGAGGTGCTGGCCGTCGTGGGAGAGCGCAACCGCGGGAATCTCCCGCACCTGCGCGCGCTGCGCGAGGATCTGCTGGATGCGCGCGCCCTCGGCGTCCTTCGGCGGAGCCGCCAGTGCAGGCGCAAGCGCAAACGCGAGGCCGGTGGCCAGCAGGGCAAGGCAGGCAGAACGTGTGCGCATCAGGGGCTCTCCCCGCGAAGGTGACCCGCCGAACGTACACCCGGGACGGCCGCACGCCAAGTGGCGGACGGCCTGGGGCGGAACCGCCAGGGGCGATGCGGTCCCGTGCGCACCGCCCCTGGCGATTGTCGGCGGGTCAGTGCCGGTTTTTCACGTAGCGCGTGAACAGGTCATGGATGCGGCGGTATTCGTCGTACCAGGCATCCGCGTGTTCGAAGGCGTGGCGTTCCATCGGATACAGCGTGATCCAGAAATTCTTCTTGTGCAGTTCGATGAAACGCTGGTACAGGCGGATCGAATCGCCCGGCATCACGTTGTTGTCGATCAGGCCGTGCGAAATCAGCAGCGGGTCCTGGAGATTCTTCGCATATTCGATCGGCGAGGAAATCCTGTACGCCTCGGGGTCGAGCTGCGGGGTGTTCAGGATGTCCGAGGTGTAGCTATCGTTGTAGCTGGTCCAGTCCGACGGCGGCCGCAGCGCGGCGCCCGCGGCGAATTCACCGGGCGCGCGCAGCAACGCCATCTCGGTCATGAAGCCGCCGTAGGAACCGCCGTAGATGCCGACGCGGTTCGGGTCGACGTGGTGGTTCTTCACCATCCATGCCTTGCCGTCCAGCAGGTCCTCGAGCTCCGGGTGGCCCATGTGCCGGTAGATCGCGTCGCGCCAGTCGCGGCCATAGCCGGCCGAGCCGCGGTAATCCATGTCGAGCACCACGTAGCCTTCCTGCGTCAGCAGGTTGTTGAACATCTGCTCGCGGAAGTAGTACGACCAGCCCTTGTCGACGTCCTGGAGGTAGCCCGCGCCGTGCACGAAGATCACCGCGGGATGGTCGTGCAAGGTGTCGTAGCCGGCCGGCTGGTAGTACTTGGCCCAGATGCCGAAGTGGCCGTGACTGCTCGGAACCTTCACGAACTCGGGCTGCACCCACAGCGACGACAGCGCCTTGTATTCGGGGGTGCGGGTGTCGGTCAGCTCGCGCGCGCCGGTGCCGTCGGCGTTCACCACCGCGAGCTGCGGCGGAACGTACGCACTGGAATGCAGCACCGCGAGCTTGCTGCCGTCGGGCGACAGCTCGAACAGGCGATTGCATTCCGCGCAGGACACGCCTTCGAAATGCGTGATGCGGTCGAGCTCTCCACCCGCGGTCGGCAGGCGGTAGACGTCGTAGGCGTACGGTGCCTGCTTGTTGGAGAGCACGTAGAACCACTTGCCGTCCGGCGACACCACCGGGCTCGATACCTCGTAGTGGGTTGCAGTCAGTGCGCGCGCCTTCCCGTCCAGCGGCTTCACGTACAACTGCGCCCAGCCTGATGCCTCCGATTCGAACCACAGCGTGCGGTTGTCGGGAAGCCAGCCGAATCCGTTGAAGCTCCAGTTGATCCAGGCGGGATCGGTCAGGCGGTCTTGCGTCACCAGCTCGTGGTTGTGGAAATCGATGGTCGCGATCCAGCGGTCCTTGTGGTCGTTGGCGACCAGCTCGATCGCGACGTTGCTCGCATTGCGGTCCCAGACGATCGCGGGGCCGAAGCCGTCGCCGGACGGAATGAAATTGATTGACACGGAACGGGTCTTCGGTGCGGCCAGGGCGGCGGCCTCGTCGGCGTGCCCCTGCTTCTTCAGTGCGGCAATGCGCTTGGCGCGCAGCTCGTGAAGCGGGTCGTGGTGGATCCCGGGCAGGCCGTCGAGCGACAACTTGTATTGCTTGTGCGCACCAAGGTCCAGCAGCAGCAATGAATCCGGCGCCGGCGATTGGCGGCCGACGTAGGTGCGGGCCTTCTCGGTCTCGGGATAGCCCGAGTCGTTGACGTAGTGCACGACGACCGGATGCTTGCCGCGCTGGTAGGACTCCGGCTCGGTCACCACCAGCATCCAGTGCGCGTCCGGCGACAATGAGGTCGCCACCACCTTGACCTTGTCGCCAAGGTAGAAAGGCGCCGGTGCGCGCGCCGGGTTCTCGGCATCGAGCTGTTTTTCGCGCTGCTGCAACGTCTGCTTCGCGGCCTTGTCGGCGCGCAAGGTCGAAAAGAGGCTGAGTTGCAGGCGCTCCATCTGGTCCGGTCGGGCGTCGGCCGGGTTGTCGCTGGTTTCGAGCGTGGCTGCCTGCGATACGAGGCCGGTCCGGGCGTTCCAGACCTGCCATTCGTCGCCCTGCCGCCAGCTGAGCAGGCGGCCGTCTTCCGAAAACTGCAGGCCGGACTTGGCGGTGCCGCTGCGGGTGACCTGCCGGGTCGCGCCGGTTGCGACCTCGCGCACGAATACGTCGCCATGGCGCAGGAATGCAGCGCGATCGTGCGCGCGGTCGAAGACCGCCGGCCCGTCGGCGCTTGCCAGTTCCGCATCGCTGAGCCTGACCGGTGCGCCGCCGCTCGCATCGACGCGATAGAGGTCCTGCAACGGACTGCCTGGGCGCTTCAACTTGAAATAGATGCTGCGACCGTCGATGCTCCAGTAGGGATGCTCCACCGGCGGTCCGATCCAGGCGGGGTCGGCCATGATCTGCTCGAGCGTGAGTTTCGGCGCCGCCGTGCGGCCCGCCGCGGCGGCGGCGGCGTCCTGCGGGGTGGCGCCGAAAGCGCCCACGCTGACCAGCAGGCCGGCAAGACCGGCGGCGACGACGCGATGCATGGCAATGACCCCAGGGCAAAAGCCGGAGACTATCCACGCGGCGCGCCGCTCCGCAACCGCCGGAAGTCCCCCCATGGCGCGGCTCCGCCCGTGGCTTTACCCTGCACCTCGTTGCCCCGCGCATGCCCGGAGTCATTCCATGCACCGCATCCGTATCACGATGGGACTCGGCCTCGGCCTGCTCTCGATGGCCGCGCTGGCGCAAACGGCCAAGCCATCCACGGGCGCCGGATGGGATCAGTCGCTGATCGACACGCGCCATGAGCTTCCTGCGATGCCGCCGCCGACTCCGACGCACGACGTGGCCGCAACCTACTTCGGCACCGCGGTGCACGACCCGTACCGCTGGCTGGAGGACGCCGATGCTCCGGCGGTGAGGCACTGGATTGCGGCGCAGAACGCCTATACCGAAAAGGTGATGGCAGGTTTTCCCGACGCCCGGGCGATCGCGCAGCGGGTCGGAGAACTGGCGCTCACGTCGACCGAGCAGTTCGATCCCGAAATCGTAAGCCACACGCTGTTCTACCTGCGCCAGACGCCGCCCCAACCGCAGGCGGTGCTGGTGGCGCAAGGCTGGCCGGAAGGCAAGGCCCGAATCCTCATCGACCCCAATCGCGCGCACGCCGGTGTCGCCATCACCGGCTACTGGCCGTCGCCCGACGGAAAGTATGTCGCCTACGGCACCGCCGAAGGCGGCACCGAGGAAACCACCCTCCATTTCGTCGAGGTCGCGACCGGCAAGACCTTGCCCGACGCGCTGCCGCAGGCGGGCGGTGGCACGACCCCGCAGGCGCTGGTGTGGGACGCCAACGACAAGGGCGTTACCTATGCGAGGTTGCCGCTGCCGGGCAGCGTTCCGGACGACCAGTTGCAATTCAACGCGGCGCTCTACCACCACGTGCTCGGCAGCGACGCCAGGCGCGATCCGCCGGCTTTCGGCTCAGGCTTGTCGAAGGTCGCCGAATACACCCTGCTCGGTTCGGCCCACGGCGAGCACGCCGCGGCCCTGCTGCATTACGGCGATGGGGCACCCGACGCGGTGTACCTGCGCAGCGGTGCCGGCCCGTGGAGGCTCGCGCTCGGCACGGAAGCCAACGTGCGCGCGGTCTCGAGCGTCAATGGCGGTGCTGCGTGGGATGGCGACCGGCTGCTGGTGATCGCCTACCAGGACGCTCCGCGCGGCAAGCTGCTGGCGCTCGATGCGAAGGGCAAATCGACACTGCTGGTGCCGCAGTTGCAGGCTGGCTGGGCCATGCATGCGGTGGCGCCGATCAAGGGCGGGTTCCTCGTCACCGAAGTGCGCGGTCCCGACTGGCGCGTGCGGTTCTACGACGCCGATGGGGGGTTCATCCGCACTGTGGGGCTTCCCGAGGGCGGCATTTCGATCGGCACCATCGCCAGCAGCGCCGCATCCGCCAAGGGGCTGATCACCTATTCGGGCTGGACGGTTCCCTCTCGCTGGGTCGAATATGACGCGCGACTCGACACCCAAAAGGTGGTGTTCGAGGTCACGCCAGCCGCCGATTACTCGAGGGTCGTGCGGTACACGCTCGATGCCAGCTCCCGCGACGGCACCCAGATCCCGGTGACCGTCCTTGCGATGGAGGGTGTCACCCCGAACGGCACGCGACCTACGATCCTCTACGGCTACGGCGGCTTCGGCATCGTCACCGCGCCGCGCTTCCTCGGCTCGATGCTGGCGTGGCTGGAGCGTGGCGGCGTGTACGCGGTTGCCAACATCCGCGGCGGTGGCGAATTCGGCGAGGGCTGGCACGAGGCCGGCATGTTGGGCCGGAAGCAGAACGTGTTCGACGACTTCCACGCCGCGGCGCAGGCCCTGGTGCAGCGGCACTGGACCGACCCTGCGCACCTCGGGATCCTCGGGGGGTCCAACGGCGGCCTCCTGATGGGCGCGGCGCTGACCCAGCACCCTTCCGACTATCGCGCGGTCGTTTCGCTGGTCGGCATCTACGACATGCTGCGGGTGGAGCGCTGGCCGAACGGCCAATACAACATTTCGGAATACGGCACCGTCGGAAAGGAACCGGATTTCGAATGGCTGCGCGCCTATTCGCCGCTGCAGAACGTCAAGCAGGGAACTGCCTATCCGGCGGTGCTGCTGATCACAGGCGTCAACGATCCGCGGGTCGCGCCGTGGCAGTCACGCAAGTTCGCGGCGGCGCTGCAGGCGGCGACGTCCTCCCGCAACCCGATCCTGTTGCTGACCAGGATGAACGAGGGCCACGGCGTCACTGCTTCCTTCAGCCAGCGGGTCGGGAACGCCGCGGCGACATTGGCGTTCTTCGCGCAGGAGCTCGGCCTCGGCCAACCGCTGGAGCCTGCCCGGTGACGCTCGAATGCGTGGAGGTTGAAACCGGGCTGCAACCGCAGCACGCGGTGATCTGGCTGCACGGGCTCGGCGCCGACGGCCGCGACTTCGAGCCGATCGTGCCGCAACTGCTGCGGCCCGGCTGGCCGGCCACCCGCTTCGTGTTTCCGCACGCAGCCGTCCGGCCGATCAGCCTGAACGGCGGGCTGCCGATGCGGGGCTGGTACGACATCGCAAGCTTCGACCTCTCGCAGCGGCAGGACGAAACCGGCATACGCGCGGCGATTGCGGAAGTCGAGGCGCTGATCCAGCGCGAGGCCACGCGTGGCATCGACGCATCGCGGATCGTGCTGGCGGGTTTTTCGCAGGGCGGCGCGGTCGCACTGGCGGCGGGCCTGCGGCATGCGCGGCAACTGGCGGCGATCGTCGCGCTTTCGACCTATCTGCCGGTCGCCGAGGTGATCGGACGGGAGCGCAGCAGTGCGAACGCGTCCGTTCCCGTCTTCATGGGGCACGGCATGTTCGACCCGGTGGTGCCGCAGGTACTCGGCGAACGCTCCCGGGACCGCCTGCGCGAGTGGGGCTACTCCGTGGATTGGCACAGCTATCCGATGGCCCACCAGGTTTGTCCGCAGGAAATCGCGGATCTCGGCGAGTTCCTGGAGCTGCATCTTCGCCGGGATTGAAGCGACCTTTGTGTTGGTGCGGAGGGATGATGGCGGCAATGCAATCCAACCAGGCAGCGCCGAAGGGTGATCGCAGCGAAATCATCCTGCCGGACTTCTGCAGCATGGCCTCGGTGTTCACGCTGGTCGTGGTCGCCGAACTGGTGGTGGTGATCGATGCGCTGGCGCCCGGTGCGCGGATCGAGTGGCGGGGATTCGCGACCGCAACCTTGTTCGTGGTGTGGCTGGCGTTGCTGTCGTCGCTCTTGCTGTGCCGGCTCGTGCCCCGGCTGGCCCGGTTGCCGCGGGCGCCGGCGTATCTTTTGGCGCTCGTCGCCTTGGTATTGCTGGTGGCGGCCGCCAGCGCCGTGATTGCGTGGCTGGACCATGCGCTCGGAACCGGGCTGACGCCCGATTCGGGACTGCGTTTCGTGGCCGGCAACGCGATCCTGGCCACGCTGCTCGGCGCCGCGCTGCTGCGCTATTTCTACGTGCTCGCCGAGTGGCGCGCACGCCTCGCGGCGGTCGCCCGCGCGCAGTTCGAGGCACTCCAGGCACGCATCCGGCCGCACTTCCTCTACAACAGCATGAACACGGTCGCGGCGCTCGTACGGGTGGACCCGGCAGCGGCCGAGCGCACGGTCGAGGACCTCTCGGACCTGTTCCGCGCGGCGCTCGGCGCGGAGGACAAGCCGAGCACGCTCGGCGCCGAGCTCGGTCTCATCGATCGCTACCTCGCGATCGAGCAGCTTCGCCTCGGCGATCGCCTGAAGGTCGAGCGTGACCTCGGCGGCTTGCCGTCCGACATCGAACTTCCCGCGCTGCTCCTGCAGCCGCTGGTCGAGAACGCCGTCTACCACGGCATCCAGCGGCGCCGCGAAGGCGGCACCCTGCGGATCGCCGGACGCCAGACCCGCCAGGGGATCGAAATCGAGATCGACAATCCATTGCCCGATGCCGCCTCGCCGCCGCGCAGCGGACACGGCATGGACAGCGTGCGCCGCCGGATCAGCTACCACTTCGGCGAACGTGGCCGCCTCGATGTCCGTGTCGAGGACGGAATCCACCGGGTGATCGTGGAGTTGCCGGGTGCGCCGCCCGCGTGAGTCAGGAGCTGTTGCCGCGCGTGCAACCGGCGGCGACGGGGATGTGGAAAATGCCTCGCCAGGATTGCTTGCAGCAGGTCATCGGATCATGCGAATAGTCATTGTCGACGATGAGCCTCTCGCGCGGGCGCGCCTCGGCGCACTGCTGCGCGAGTGCGCGGGCGCGGAGGTGGTCGCGAGCGTCGGCGACGGCGAGGCGGCGCTCACGGCCTGCGTGCAGACGAATCCCGACTTGCTGCTGCTCGACGTCGCGATGCCCGGCCTCGACGGTATCGGCGTCGCGCGCAGGCTCGCGGCATTGCCGCAGCGGCCGCAACTGGTTTTCTGCACCGCGTACGAGGAACACGCGCTGGCCGCCTATGAACTCCGGGCGGCGGATTACCTGCTGAAGCCCGTGCGGATCGAGCGCCTGCGGGATGCCCTGGCGCGGGCGGAAGCGCTGCGCCAGCGCGCGGCCACGCCGCAGGCCACGCTGCTCGTGCAGATGCATGGCGCGCCGGTGCGCATACCGCTGGGCGAAATATCGCACCTGAGTGCCGACGACAAGTACGTCACCGTGCATCGCGAGGGCGGCGATGCCCTGACCGAGCAGTCGCTGAAGGCGATCGAGGATGCGTTTCCAAACCGTTTCGTGCGCGTGCACCGCGGCTGTCTGATCCCGGTCGAGCGGTTGCTGGGGCTGCGGCGCGATGTCGATGGCACCGTCCGGGCGCTGATTGCGGGTTGCGAGGCGACGCCGGAAGTCAGCCGGCGCAATCTGCCGGCGGTACGCAAGTGGTTGCGTAGCGGCTGACATTGCGCCGGCGCGGCGTGGCTGCGTTGCCGGGGCGCGCGATGCAACCGCATCGCTGCGGGATGCTCCTCCTCACTCCGCTGGCAGCACCGACAGCACTTCCTCGACGGTGGTCAGTCCGCGCCGGACCTGGGTCGCCGCCGAAATGCGCAGCGGCTGCAGGCCGTCCTCCAGCGCGAAGCGGGTGAAGCCATCGAGGTCGAGCTGCGCCGTGACCATGCCGCGCAGGCGCGGCGTGACCGACATCATCTCGTACACACCGGTGCGACCGAGGTAACCGGTCTTGCGGCATTCGAGGCAGCCGACCGGTTCGTACACCTCCGCAGGCGCCGGGATGACCCAGCCGCGGGTCAGCACCGACCATGTCCGCGGGTCCTGCGCCGCCTTCTTCTTGCAGTGCGGGCACAGCGTACGCACCAGGCGTTGTGCGACCACGCCCGCGAGCGTCGACTGGATCAGGTAGTGCGGCACGCCGAGGTCGAGCAGCCGGGTGATCGCGCTCGGCGCATCGTTCGTATGCAGCGTGGACAGCACCAGATGGCCGGTGAGCGATGCCTGTACCGCCATCTGCGCCGTTTCGAGATCGCGGATCTCGCCGACCATGATGATGTCTGGGTCCTGCCTGAGCAGCGTGCGCACGCCGGCGGCGAAATCGAAATCGATCGCGGGTTGCACCTGCGACTGGTTGAACTCCGGGCTCACCATCTCGATCGGGTCTTCGACGGTGCACACGTTGAGTTCGGGCCGCGCCAGGTGTGTCAGCGTGGAATACAACGTCGTCGTCTTGCCCGATCCGGTCGGGCCCGTCACCAGCACGATGCCGTGCGGGCGCTCGACCATCCCGCGCCAGGTCTTCTCCTCCTCGGACGAAAATCCCAGCTGCGAGAATTGCTTCACCACGATGTCGGGATCGAAGATCCGCATCACGATCTTCTCGCCGAATGCGGTCGGCATCGAGGAGATGCGCAACTCCACTTCACGGCCGCCCGCCGAACGGGTCTTGATGCGGCCGTCCTGCGGGCGGCGCTTTTCGGCGACGTCGAGTCGAGCGAGGATCTTGATGCGAGCCGTGACCGCGGTCATCACCGCGGGCGGCAGCTCGAACACCTTGTGCATCACGCCGTCGATGCGGAACCTCAGTTGCGCGGCGTCGCGGCGGGGTTCCAGGTGGATGTCGGAGGCGCGCTGCTCGAACGCATACTGCAGGAGCCAGTCGACGATGTGCACCACATGGCGGTCGTCGGCACCGATCTCGCCGGACTTGCCGAGTTCCAGCAGCTGCTCGAAGTTCAGGATCGCCGAGCTGTCCGCGGAATCCTGCTTGGCCTCGCGCGCCCTGGCGATCGAGCGCTGCACGCCATAGAACTCCATCAGGTAGCGATGGATGTCGAGGGGATTCGCGACCACGCGCTTGACTTCGCGCCGGAGCATCTGGGAAAGATCGGCGGCCCAGCGGTTGTCGAATGGTTCGGCGCTGGCGAAGGTGACCGTGCCATGGTTGACCGCGACCGGCAGGATCCGGTGGCGCTGCGCGTCGGCCTGGCTCACGGCTTGCGTCACCGCCGCCGCATCGATCTTCATCGGGTCGATCTTGAGGTACGGAAGGCCCGCCTTCTCGGCCAGCCACGCGGTCAGCGACTCCACCGTCAGCGGCTTGCCGGGATCGGCGCGGTTCTCGGGCTTGGCGCCCGCGATCACGACCAACGGGTGCAACTCGACCGCGCCCCGTCCCGCGCGGCTGCTGCCGCGGATGCGTTTGGCATCCTCCGCCGCGAGCAAGCCGTCGGCAATCAGCGCGGCCAGCACCTCGCCGAGCTCCAGCCGGCCGTGCCGGCCGAGCCCCGTGGTGGAATTGGGAATTGCCGACATCGCGCACCCCATTGCCGAAAGCAGGCCCTGGTCCGCGAACCACGGGACCCCGCGGCTATACTAACGCGCTTTGCGCGGCGCACCGGAAAGCGATGTCGGGCCCCACCTTCCAGGACGTGATCCAGACGCTCAACCGCTACTGGGCGGACCAGGGCTGCGTGCTGCTGCAGCCGCTGGACCTCGAGGTCGGCGCGGGCACGTTCCACCCCGCCACCTTCCTGCGCGCCCTCGGGCCGGACCCGTGGGCGGCTGCCTACGTGCAGCCGTGCCGGCGTCCGACGGACGGCCGCTACGGCGAGAATCCCAACCGCCTGCAGCAGTATTACCAGTACCAGGTGGTCCTGAAACCGAATCCCGATGACGTGCTGGAGCGCTACTTTGCGTCCCTGCGCGAACTCGGCGTCGATCCCCTGGTGCACGATCTGCGCCTCGTCGAGGACAACTGGGAATCGCCCACCCTGGGCGCTTGGGGTCTCGGTTGGGAAGTGTGGTTGAACGGCATGGAAGTCACCCAGTTCACCTATTTCCAGCAGGCCGGCGGCCTCGAGTGCAGGCCGGTCACGGCCGAGATCACGTACGGCCTCGAACGCCTGGCGATGTACCTGCAAAACGTCGACAGCGTGTTCGATTTGGTGTGGACGAACGCCCCCCATGGCGTGGTCACCTATGGCGATGTGTTCCGCCGCAACGAGGTGGAACAGAGTGCGTACAACTTCGAGCATGCCGACACCGCGGAACTGTTCCATCGGTTCGACGCCTGCGAGGCCGAAGCCGACAGGCTGGCTGCGCTGCACCTGCCGCTGCCCGCCTACGAACAGGTGATGAAGGCCAGCCATGCCTTCAACCTGCTGGATGCACGCCGCGCGATTTCGGTGACCGAGCGCCAACGCTACATCCTGCGCGTGCGCGCGCTGGCGCACGCTGTCGCGAAAGCCTGGACCGCGCCGCGCGAAGCGCAAGCGGAGGCCGCGCATGGCTGAGCGTTCGCTGCTGGTCGAGATTGGATGCGAGGAGTTGCCCATCCACGCGGTGGACGACCTTGCGCGGGCGTTCGCGCAAGGGGTCTGCGCCGGGCTGTCGAAGCGTGGCATCGCGGCGGATACCGGAGCCGCGCAAGTCTTCGCAACGCCGCGGCGCCTCGCGGTGCTGGTGCCCGGTGTCGCGTTCGTCCAGCCGGAACAGCGCAGCCAGAGTTTCGGTCCGTACGTCAACATCGCGCTGGATGCGGAAAGCCAGCCGACGAAGGCGCTACTCGGCTTTGCCGGCAAGGCCGGAGTCGAGTGGACCCGGCTCGAGCGTGCGCAGGATGCCAAGGGCGAGCGCTTCGTGCACCGCAGCGTCTCGCCGGGGAAAACCACTGCCGAACTCGTGCCGGAGATCGTTCGCGATGCGGTGGCCGCGCTGCCCGTCCCGAAGCCGATGCGCTGGGGCGACCACGATTTCGCATTCGTGCGGCCGGTGCACTGGTTGGTGATGCTGCACGGCGACCAGGTGATCAACGGCGAGCTGCTCGGCGTGAAGAGCGGCCGGCAGTCACGCGGACATCGCTTCATGCATCCGGCCCCGGTGCACCTCGCCGACGCCGACAGTTACGTGGAGGCGTTGCGCGCCGCCAGGGTGCTGGCCGATCCGGCCGAGCGCCGCCAGCGCATCCGCGACGAGGTCGCGCGCGTCGCACCTCCCGGTTGCGAGCCGCGCCTCGATGATGCGCTGCTCGACGAGCTGGCCAACCTCAATGAATGGCCGGTCGCGATCGCTTGCACCTTCGACTCCGGATACCTCGCGGTGCCGCACGAGGCGCTGGTCACCACCATGCGCACCCACCAGAAATTCGTGCCGGTGTTCGAGTTGGGCGGAAAACTGAGCGAACACTTCATTGGCATCGCGAATCTCGAATCGAAGGATCCCGCGCAGATCCGCCACGGCTACGAGCGCGTGATCCGGCCGCGGTTTGCCGATGCAAAGTATTTTTTCGACGAAGATCTGGAAACCCCGCTGGCGTCGTACCAGCAAGGACTGCGCGACGTCACCTACCAGAAGGCACTGGGCAGCCTGTGGGACAAGACCGTGCGCGTGGCGGAACTCGCCAGCGCAATCGCCGCGCGCCTGTTCGCGCAGGGCATCGACGTGGATGCGGCGCAGGCCGCGCACGCGGCCGGCCTGTCCCGCTGCGACCTGTTGACACGCATGGTCGGAGAATTTCCGGAGTTGCAGGGCGTGATGGGGCGCTACTACGCGACGGCGCAAGGTGAAGCCGTCGAAGTCGCGAACGCGTTGGATGAGTTCTACCGCCCCCGCAGTGCCGGGGACGGCATCGCTGATGGCACGCTTGCGGAGTGCCTGGCGCTCGCCGACAAGCTCGACACGCTCGCGGGCATTTTCGCGGTCGGCTTGAAGCCGACCGGCAACCGGGATCCGTTCGCGCTGCGGCGCGCGGCGCTGGGCCTGGCGCGCACGCTGATCGAGGGCGGCCTCGATCTCGATCTGGATGTGCTGCTGAAGGAAGCGTTGGCGCAGGTCCCGGATGTCGCGTTGCTCCATGCCCCTTCCGGGCAAGCGGCCGCGAGTGAGGAAGACGGGAATGGCCCCGCAGTCCGTCGGGCCGGATTGCTTGCCGAGCTCCGCGACTTCATCCTCGATCGCCTGCGCGGCTACTACATCGAGCGGGGTTTCCCGGTCCAGCAATTCGAAGCCGTGGCGGCAGTGCGTCCGGCGAGCCTGCTCGATTTCGACCGGCGCCTGCGCGCGGTCGCGGCGTTCGCCAAGCAGCCCGAGGCAGACAAGCTCGCGGCGGCGAACAAGCGCGTCGCCAACATCCTGCGCAAGGAAGGCATCGACGCCGAAGCCGCCGCCCGGCGCGAACCGGACGCGAACCTGCTGCGCGACCCCGCCGAGCAGGCGCTCGTGCAGGCGCTGGGCGAGGCGCGCAACGACAATGCCCCCCGTCTTGAAGTGGCCGCCGCCGAACGCGACTACGCAGGCGCCCTATCGCGCCTCGCCCAACTGCAGGTACCGATCGATCGCTTCTTCGACGAAGTCATGGTGATGGCCGAGGATCCGGCGTTGCGCGCCGCACGGGTCTCGCTGCTGGCGCGCATCAAGGGCCGTTTCGATGCGATTGCCGACATCGCGCTGCTGTAATGGCACTGGTGGCCGCGGGTTTTCCCCCCGCATCCGATGCCTGGTGTGAAACTTTCGTGACGTCGCAGACGTGTACCGCTCGGGGCGAGCCATCACGTTTCCGTGATCCTGGCGCCCCAAAGATATGAACCGTCGGCGCAACGACGACTTTCGTTGGACAGCGGCCGGCGGTAACATCGAAATTCCGGCCCGCATTTTTAGCGCGGCCCTCGTGTCGATACGGACCGGAGTTGACGCGCCGGTTCCACTTTTCTGAGGAATGTCCATGCGAAAGCTTGTTGCTGCACCCCTGTTCGTTGCCACCCTGCTCCTGGCTGCCTGCGGGACGTCCAATCAGTCGGGTGGTTCGTCAGCCACCGCCATTTCCTCGGGGTCTTCGGGTGCGGCGGGTGCCCCGGCACCGGCGGCGACAGCCGTGACCGGCACGGTCGCACTGGAAAGCCAGAACATTCCAGTGACGCCCGACGCCAAGCTCACGCTTTCGCTGGTCGACGTGACCCAGCAACCGGGCGTCACGGTAAACACCCAGAATTTCGCTCCGCCGCAGTTCCCGCAGCCGTTCCACATCCCGTTCTCGCCGTCGGCGATCAACGGCAAGGACCTGTACGTCGTGCAGGCGACCATGCAGGACAATGGACGCACCTGGTCGACCAAGTTGCAGCAGCCGGTACTGACCCACGGACAGCCCGCCAACGTCAAGCTCACGCTGTCCGCCGAGCCGACGCCCGCGGAGAAGATGATGGATGACTTCCAGCAGGCCAAGCGCCAGACCGGCGCCATGAAGGTGAAGTCGGGTACCTCCAGCAAGATCGGCGAGTCGCGCAGCTGGCAGGTATTCAGCGACGTCCACGGGATTGAATTCATCATCTTGCAGGTGAACCAGGCCGACAAGGGCTTCACGAAGACCGAGTACGCCTATCGCAACGAGTTGCCCTGGGTGGTCGTACGGGAACAGATGCCCAAGCCGAACGCGCCGGCCACTTCGACCGAGCGTGCCGGCTGGGACGACCAGGGCGTGCTGGTGCTGAAGGAGCAGGTCAGCGACGGCAAGACCACCACGCTTTCGGATTCGGACGCCAAGGCGCTCCATGACCAGGCCGAAGCCGAGTACAAGAAGTTCGCCAAGCACCACTGAGTTTTTCTTCCCGCAACGAAAGGGCCGCGCATTGCGCGGCCCTTTCGTTTGCGCGGCTTGCGTCCCTCAGAATCGCAACTTCGCTCCGATGTTCAGGCCGTCGATCCGCTGGCTCGAATCCGAGAAACGCCCTTGGTAGCCGATCCAGCCCGAGAAGTTCGGGGTGAAGTCGGCGGCGAGCCCGACCCCGGCGCTTCCCCAGTTGCTGTCCGGCGCGAAGCCCGGCAGCGTGAACGTCCCCGGCATCGTGACGAGGCCCGCGGTGACCTCGCGCGGATTGGCGTCGCTGTCGTGGTTCCACGCCACGCGCGCGAACGGATGCAGCATCACACCGCCCGTTTGCAGGTTGGCGGTCAATTGCCATCCCAGCGTTCCGATCGTTGCGTGGCGGTTCTGCCGTCCGAAGGTCATCGCAGTGGCGTCGCCGCCGTCTTCGCTGAAACCGTCGACCTGGACGTGCTGCCAGGAAAGCTCGCCGAACGGACCGGTACGCCAGTTGCCGAAATCGACCCACCAGCCGCCGGTCAGAGCGAATGCGACCTGCGAACCCGAGGTATCGGCGGATTCGTAGCGGACGGTCGGGCCGATCGGGATGTCACGGTGGATGTTGCGGTAGCCGAGGTGGCCGAAACTGCCGATCGCGCCGAAGTAGGCCTGGTTGCTCCAGTTCCACATCGCGTAGCCGGTGGCCAGGAGGTCCTGCAGCTTGAAGCCCCCGGCATTGCCGGCGAAGTCGTCCTTCTGCTGGCCCGCGGTGAAGGCAAGGCCCGCGGTCAATGCGTCGGAGGGATGGATGTCCGCACCGATGCTCAAGATGTTGACGTCGTTGCTGCTCCGGGGCGAATTGACCTGCGCGTCCAGCCGCTGGCGCGCATGATCGTAATTGGCCCACAGCCGCAGGCCGCTGCCGGGTTCGCCAGCAAGGCTGGTGACCGCCTGCTCGACGATGGTGCGATCGAGGCCGGCATTCACTTGCAGCGGCGCCTCGCCGAGCAGCGACATCTCACCCGGCGCGACGATGATCGACTCCGCGTATTGCGCCAGCATCGCGTGGGCAGCCGTGGTCGGATGCACGCCATCGGCAAACAGGTAGGTGCCATCCGTGCCGGACTGGTAGGTCACCGTTGCGCCGGGCGTTCCCGCGGGCAGGCATTCGAACGAGCTGCCATCGCCGCCGGTGCAGGCGGGGGCGGTGACGTTGGTGAACCCGTAACGGCTCGGATCCGCGACGATCTCGTTGAGCATCGCGAAGGCGTTCACCGGAATGATGTTGACCCCGGTCTTGGCCAGACCGGCATTCAAGGCGTTGTTGTAGATCAGCGACATGCCCGTGAGCTGGGCGGCGGCCACAGGTCCTTGCGCGAGTCCGGACGGCGTGAGGCCGATGTTCGGCAGGTTGAACACCATGACGTAGCGCGCGCCGGCCTGGCCGAGCTGCCCGACCATGCCGAGTTCGGCGGTCGCGGCCTGCTGCAGGTACGCCTCGACCTGATCCTGGTCCATCAGGCTCGACACGCCGGCCTGGGCTTCCACCTGGGCGACCACGGCCTGCGTCACCGTGGGCGTGATCTGCGCCGTGAACGCGGCGATCGCAGCCGGATCGTTCGGGATCACGTTGTTGGCGATCGCGAGCTGCACCTGTTGCGCGATGTTCTGCTGGATCAATTGCTGCGCCGTCGCGCCGGCCGTCGCCGAGGTCGCGGCGTAGAATACGTCGTTGGCGCCGCCCCACACGGCGTACAGCGTGTTGGGGTCCGCGCGGTTGCCGGTAGCCGCGAGGTACATGTCGAGCTGGGACGGCAGGATCGGGACCGTGGAGGGCGTGCCGGGCGAGTTGTTGATGACGCCGGCGCCGCCGAAGGCGAAATCCGTCCCGCCCGCGAGCGCGGGTGAAATCGGCGTGCCGAAATAGTCGGCGAGGTCCTCGATGCCGGTCTGTCCGGGGTTGGTGGTGAACCGCATGATTTGCGGGAGCCCGAGTGCGAGCGACAGGTTGCCGTCATCGCTCAGGCTGTCGCCGAACACCGCCACGTTGTCGAACAGACCCGCATGCGCCGAAGGCTGCACGGGCTGCGGGGCCGATTGCGCGAATGCCGCGGAACTCGCAAGCGCCAGCGCCACGGCGCAGGCGAGGTGACGGGGGCGAAGCATGCATGCATCTCCCAGATCGCCATACGGCGGGACGCGCCAAGCGTAATACAGACGTTTGTTTTATTCCATCCGCCCGCGTATGGGAGAATCGCCGCGCCTGCGCCTTGCCGGGAATCGTCCGCGCGGCGAACGCCGGAGTGGGAATGGTCGGGCCCGAGCCAGCCAACGGGGGCGATGGCTGGCCAAGGTTCTGCCGAGGACGGCCATCCAACGCGCCGGGCGGGTCAAGGGCGCGGCCAGCTTGTCGATCCACCGCGTGGACAACAACCCCGCCACCACCACGCCGGCCGCCACGCACAACAGCATCTGTAAGGAGGGGGCAAGCACGTGCGCAAGCCACGTGAACGCGCCCGCCGCGATGAGGCCACGGACGAGAAAGCCGTGGACCAGATAGGTATTCAGGCTACGCCGTCCCAAGCCCGCCCAGGCCGGCCGTCGCGGAACCAGCGCGATGGCCGACAACGCGCAGGCCGCCGATGCAGTCAGCAATGCCAGGCGGATTCCGCAACCTGGCCACGGGGTCGCGTGGAGATCCGCATAGCCGCTCGCTGCGTACAGCCATTCCGGATCGAGGTCACGCAGGCACCACGCCCCGGCGGCGGCGCCTCCAAGCACCAGCCCCGCGGCGACCCGCATGCCGCGCGACGCGCCCAGTCGCTGCAGTCGCGGCGCGCCGATCCGGTGGCCGAGCAGGAACAGCGGAAAGAACACCAGCGTCCGGGAAAGCGAAAACGGATACCCGATCCATGGCGCCAGCCCCGCCGCCAGCGCGATCGCGACGGCCACCGGCAGCGCCCAGCGAGTCGCGAACAGCGGCAGCAGCAGCCGCCAGCAAACCAGGCTCGGCAGGTACCAGAGCAGCCAATAGGGCGTGAGGTAGCCCTGCGACCAGTCGTTGCCCTGGAACAGCAGCGCGTCCCAGGCGGGATAGAGGGTCTGGAAGATGACGTAGGGAAGCAGCAGGCCGGTCGCGAGACCCACGAGCCGCCGACGCGTCAGCGTGCGTTTGGACAACGCGCCCGAGATCAGGATGAACCCCGGCATGTGGAACAGGTAGATCCATCGATACAGGGCATCGGCCCACGGCCCCGTATCGATGAGTTGTTCCAGCAGATGCCCGACCACCACCAGTGCGATCAGCACGAAGCGCGCGTTGTCCAGAGCCAGGTAACGTTCGGGCCGGCGCAAGGGCCGCGGTGCGCCGATCGCGAGTTCATGCGAAATCTGCCGACCGACCCGGCGCAGCGGTCGATAGACGGTACGGGTCCAGTTGGCGGTGCGTTCGCGGATCATCCGCGCAGCGTTCCTCCGTGGGTCGAGCACCGCGGCCGCGGCCGTGCCCTTGTGCTCGAAATAGGTTGCGGCGCAATGCGCCAAGCAGGCACGCTGCAAGAGCATGCACCAACACCATCGCAAGACCTGGATTAACCCGGTCCGAACACGGCAGGCTCCACCTCAACACTGCCCGTTCCTTTCGATGCTGATGCAGGCGTATGGCGGCCACTGACTGCCGGCTGCGGCTTGGATCGGTTCGAGCAGGCCGGCTCGAGGAGCGAAGCGACAGAGCCGGCACGGCGGATTCGGCAGGCCCCGCTACGCCCGATGCCGGCTCCGCCCTTAGGGCTTGAGCCAGTCTGCAGCAGCTCGTTCAGGCGGCGTGCTGTGGGCGCCGGCGATGCAGGTGCACCAGCAGCAGGGAAATCGCGGCCGGGGTGACGCCGCTGATCCTGCGCGCCTGACCGATGGTGGCGGGCCGCACGCGCTTCAACTTTGCGGAGACCTCGGCGGACAGACCGCGCACGCGGTCGTAATCGAACGTGTCCGGGATCGGCGTCGATTCGTGGCGGTGATGTCGCTCGATTTCGTCGCGCTGGCGCTCGAGGTAGCCGGCGTATTTCGCCTGTACCTGGACCTGGCCGGCTACATCTTCGCGATCGACGGCTGGGCCGAAGCCGTCCGTCGATGTCAACACTGGGTAATCAAGTTCGGGACGACGCAACAGGTCCAGCGCATTGGTTTCATGCGCGAGCGTGATGCCGCGTTGCGCTTGCAGCGCGGCGCCGAGCGCGTTGGATGGCGTCGCCCACAACGCTTTCAGGCGCGCGGTTTCGCGCGCCACCGCGTCGCGCTTCGCCCGCATCGCGTCGAAACGCGCGCGCGGCACCACGCCAAGCTCGAAACCTTTTTCGGTGAGGCGCAGGTCCGCATTGTCCTCGCGCAGATGCAAGCGGTATTCGGCGCGCGAGGTGAACATCCGGTATGGCTCGAGGGTACCGTTGGTGGTGAGATCGTCGATCAGGACGCCGATGTAGGCTTCGTCGCGGCGCGGCCACCATGGTTCTCCATCGCGTGACGCACGCGCGGCATTCACCCCCGCGACGAGTCCCTGCGCCGCGGCTTCCTCGTAGCCCGTCGTGCCGTTGATCTGGCCCGCGAAATACAACCCCCCGATTGCCTTCGTTTCCAGCCACGGCTGCAGTCCGCGCGGGTCGAAATAGTCGTATTCGATCGCATAGCCGGGACGGGTGATATGGGCGTGTTCGAAGCCGGGGATGGAATGCACCAGATCCACCTGCACGTCGAAAGGTAGCGACGTGGAAATGCCGTTTGGATAGATCTCGATCGCATCCAGCCCTTCCGGCTCGATGAAGAGCTGATGCGAAGCCTTGTCGGCGAACCGCACCACCTTGTCTTCGATCGACGGACAGTAGCGTGGTCCGGTGCCTTCGATCTTGCCGGTGTAGAGCGGCGAGCGATCCAGGGCCGCGCGGATGATCTCGTGGGTACGTTCGCTGGTATGCGTGATCCAGCATGGCACCTGGCGCGGATGTTCGTCGCGCGAACCGAGGTACGAAAACACCGGCAGCGGGTCGTCGCCCGGCTGTTCCTCGAACACCGCGTAATCCAGCGTGCGGCCATCGACGCGCGGCGGCGTGCCGGTCTTCAGGCGATCGGCGCCGAGCGGCAATTCGCGCAGGCGCTTCGCAAGCGTCGTTGCAGGCGGGTCGCCGGCGCGGCCGCCGGCATGGTTTTCGAGCCCGATGTGGATCTTGCCGGCAAGGAAGGTGCCGACCGTCAGCACCACGCGCGGCGCGCGGAGGGTCAGGCCCATCTGCGTGACGACGCCGGTGACGCGGCCCGCTTCGATCACGAGATCGTCGACCGCCTGCTGGAACAGTTCGAGGTTCGGCTGTTGCTCGACGATGCGCCGGACCGCGGCCTTGTACAGCACGCGATCGGCTTGGCAGCGCGTCGCGCGCACGGCCGGACCCTTGGAAGCGTTGAGCGTACGCCACTGGATTCCGGCGAGGTCGGCGGCATGTGCCATCGCGCCGCCCAGTGCGTCGATCTCCTTGACGAGGTGTCCTTTGCCGATCCCGCCGATCGCGGGATTGCAGCTCATCTGCCCGATGGTTTCGATGTTGTGGGTGAGCAGCAGGGTGCGCACGCCGCAGCGCGCCGAAGCCAGTGCGGCTTCGGTACCCGCGTGGCCGCCGCCGACCACGATCACGTCATAGGAATGCATGGAATCCATTTTGGTTGAAACGCAGTTTGCTGCCGGACGACGGCGGGCGCCCGCGTCACAACGCGGCGCGGCGCGTCATTGGTTTCCCGTTGCCACCGGGAAATGTGCCGGCGTTTCCGCGCCGGACCCGTGTTGCATTCCGGAAATAGGCAGCCACAAACGTTGCAAATCGTTACGGCTCCCGTGCATGCCGCACGTAATCCGGCGCCTACCCGCAGCCGTCACATTCTCTTGCAATTGTATGGCCCGATGCCCGATGGATTGGCATGCGGTGTGCAGAAATACTTCCATGCACACGCCGGTGCGGCCGCGGCAACGACAAGAAACCGGCCAACCAAAACCGGATTCACGTTGGCGGGAATCGATCAGGAGGATTGCAGCAGAAGAACTGGCGCCCGGCGGTCATCAGGAACAGGGGGAATCCAGAGTAACCGTGTTCCGGGCGCCAGATTGGCAAAAAACATCGGGTGCCGAAGTGGCGAAAGATCGCGACTGCCCCCTCGGCAAAAGAGTATCAGCGGATGCGGATGAACGCCACTTGAAGGATTCGGATGGATTGGGTGGTTTTCCGCAAAAACAGGAGGCGCGGCAATGACTTTCAACGACATGAGCAACGAAGAGTGGGAAGAGATCCGTCGACACCACGACGAGATGGTCCAGAGGGCGCGGCTTGAACTGCAGGCGGACACGATCCGGGAATGCCGGCCTCCGGCTTCTGCGCCGGCCGCCGCGAATCATCCGGTCGAAAGACGGTTGTGCGAACTCGGCGACATGGTCGCCTTTTCGCACTGAATCCGAGGTTCGGGGGGAGAGTACGGGGAGCGCGGCGCTGCTGCGCTCCCCGTCCTTTTTGGAGTCAGCCGCGAATTACGGGATCCGGATCGCGGGGGCCGTACGGTTTCGCGGGGAGGGCTGCGCGGCCGGTGCGGGCGCAGGCCGTACAGCCATGCCCTGACCCATGACCGGCGGGGCTGCCGCGCGCGCTGCGCGGCTGAAGGCAGCCGGGGCCGGCCATCCGGCCGGGGCCGCGGTGGGCGCCGCGAAGCGGCCGGCAAAGGAGGCCGCGCCGGGTGCCGGTCCGCGCATCGGTACCGGGCGCGCGGGCATGCCGGCGAAGCTGCCGGCGAGGCCCTGCCGCGGTGCGCGCACGTAATGATCGTGCCGCCAGGCATTCATCTCCCGGGCGCGCGCCCGGCGCTCGGTGAAATCGTGCTCCTCCGTGGTTCCCGCAATGTCCCGGGAATCCGAGGATGGGGCGTCCCCGTGGCGCCAGGATCCGGGGCCCTCCTCATGGTGATGGCCATGCCGGTAATGGCGGCTTCCGCAGTGCCACGAGGAGCAGCCCCGCCGCGGGAAACCGGCCGAGTACCAGGGACCCCAATAGCCCGGGAAATTCCAGACGCTGGAAATTCCCAGGTTGAAGGACCATGGCGGCGCGTACCCGTAATAACCGGGGCCGTAATAGCCGCCGCCGTAGGGCGCTGTCCCGCCGTAGTAATCGTAGCCGTTGCTGCCGGGGTAGTAGGGGCCTCCGCCGTAATCGTCGTAATAGCCCTGCCCGGAATACGGGCTCTCGCTCGTGTAGTAGCCGCCACTGCCGGCGACGCCCGGCTGGACGAACGAGTAGCCGGTGGCGCAACCGGCCAGCAACAGGATGCCTGCGGCGAGCCCCGCGAGCCGGACCCCGCGGGCCGAAGTCCGCGCTCGGGTGGTTTCGTGCATGTCGCACCTCCGGTACCGGGGCGTTAATTCCTGTACCCAATGGTACACCTGCGGGTCCGTGCTTGCAGGCTGCGGGAGGGCGCGTGCATGCGACCGCCGGCGGCCGGAACCCGACGACCGGATAGAAGACCGTGACCGCGTTGCGGGTTGCCAAAGCGAGCGCCGAACGCCGCGCGCCGGGTGAGCGACGCGGAGGTCGGGAAATCAATCCGGCACGGTTCGGCGCGGATTCCCGGACTCCGTTTCACTCCATTCGGGTTACGTTGGGCTGGCGTCCGGGTCGCGGCTCCGGATTGCTGGCTGCCAGCATCCGGGTCAGGATCTCGGTGAGATCGGGCGAATGGCTCCCGCGCGACAGGAGGTCGTGTACCGCCGCGCGCGCGGAAGCGCGCCGGCCGGGTTCCAGGCGCGGCCAGTCCTCGAACGCCTTGGCGAGCCGCGCCGCCAACTGCGGATTGATGGCATCGATATCCGCGAGCTTGCCCGCGAACCACCGGTGCCCCGCGCCATCGGGTCTGTGGAAAGCCACCGCGTTGGCGCGCGCGAAGGCGCCGAGCAGGGCATGCACTCGGTTGGGGTTGGCGAGCGTGAAGGCGGGATCGGCTTCGAGGGACTGCACGCGTTCGAGCGTCGGGTACGCGGGCGCGCTCGCCTGCAGTGAAAACCACTTGTCCAGCGTCAGCGCGTCGCCGTCGAAACGTTTGCGATACAGGGCGAGGGCCTCGCTGGCCTCGGGTACGCCCGCGCGAACCAGGGTGGCCAGCGCGGCGAGCCGGTCCGTCATGCTGCGCGCCTCGCGATATTGCGCGAAAGCCAGCGCGGCACCGGACACCCGCTCGCAACGAGCCAGCAAGGCGAGCACGCGCGCCTTCAGGCGGCGGCGGGCGGCAGCATGCTGATCGAGCGCGCCGTCCTCGTCCGCGTGGAGTTCGCGATAAGCCGTGGCCAGCGCTTCGCCGAGCCGCCTTGCCAGCGACTCCTCGAGCGTTTCGCGCGCGGCGTGCACGGCGTCGGGGTCGAACGGCGCCTGGCGTGCGCCGAGTTCGAGTCCCGATGGCGGCGTCAGCAGGTCGGCCAGCAATGCGGGATCGAGCGATCGCCCGCGCGTCGCGAACGATTGCGCCAGCGCGTCCAGCCACGCGTCGAGCGCCGGTCGTTCGGATCGATTCGCGAGCAGCTCGTCGAAAGCGCGGCCGGCCAGTTCCTGCGCTGCATTCCAGCGATCGAAGCCTTCCGCTTCGTGAAGCACGAGCAAGGCGAGTTGGGCGGGTGTGTACTCGAAGTCGACGCACACCGGGGCCGAAAATCCGCGGCACAGCGAGGGCGTTGGTGCCGAGGCGACGTCATCGAATATGAACCGCTGTTCGGCTTGCGTCAGTTCCAGGACGCGCTCGGTAGCGGCGGGGGTGCCGTCCTTGAGCTGCAGCGGAAACGCCGTGCCGTTGTCCGCCAGCAGCGCAACGTTCACCGGGATCGGCAGCGGCTGCTTGTGCGGTTGCCCGGGCGTTGCCGGGGTGTGCTGTGAAAGCGTGAGCGTGTATCGCCTTGACGTTGCGTCGTATTCGCCGCGCGCGCGAAGCTCCGGTGTTCCGGCTTGTGCGTACCACGCGAGATACGGCGAGAGATCCACGCCGTTGGCTTCGCCCAATGCCGCCAGCAGATCCTCGAGGGTGGCCGCCTTGCCGTCGAAGCGCGAGAAGTACAGGTCGGTTCCGCGCCGGAACGCCTCGCGCCCGAGCTTCCCTGCCAGCATGCGGATGAGTTCCGCGCCTTTCTCGTAGACCGTCGCCGTGTAGAAGTTGTCGATGGCTTGGTATTCCGCCGGACGCACCGGATGCGCGAGCGGGCCGGCGTCCTCGGGGAACTGCGCACGCCGCAGGGTCGCGACGTCCTCGATGCGCTTCAGGGCGGCCGAGTGCAGGTCCTCGCAGAACGAATGTTCGCGGAACACGGTGAAGCCTTCCTTCAGGGAAAGCTGGAACCAGTCGCGGCAGGTGACGCGGTTGCCGCTCCAGTTGTGGAAGTATTCGTGGCCGATTACAGCCTCGATGTGGCGGTACTCGTCGTCGGTGGTGGTGTCGCGGTCGGCCAGCAAGTACTTCGAGTTGAAGATGTTCAGCCCCTTGTTTTCCATCGCGCCCATGTTGAAATCGTGGGTCGCGACCACGTTGAACACCGGGAGGTCGTAGTTGCGGCCATAGGCGCGCTCGTCCCAGCGCATCGCGCGTTCCAGTGCGTCCATCGCGTACTGGCAGCGGCCGATCGCGTCGGCCTCGGCCCATAGGCGCAACATCACGTCGCGGCCTTCCGCGGTGCGGTAGGGCCGCTCGAGCTTTTCGAGGTGCCCGGCGACCAGCGCGAACAGGTAGCTCGGCTTCGGGTGCGGGTCGACGACTCGCGCGAAGTGGCGGCCGTCTTCCCGTTTGCCCGATCCGGCTTCCTCGCCGCCGGCCAGCAGTACCGGAAACCGCAAGGGGTCCGCAATCAAGGTGACGTCATAGCGTGCCAGCACGTCAGGCCGGTCGGGGAAGAACGTGATGCGACGAAAACCCTGTGCCTCGCACTGGGTCAGCAGGAAGCCGCGTTCAGGCGCACCGGACAAGTACAGACCCGACAACTGGCTGTTTCGCGCGGGTTCGACGCGCACGTCCAGTTCGAGGACGCTGCCGTCGCGTGCGGCGGGAACCGTGAGGCCAGCGGCATCGAGGGAGTATTCGCTGTCGTCGAGCCGCCGGCCGTCCAGGCGTGCAGCGAGGAGCGCAATGTCCTCGCCGTCGAGGCGCAAGGGCTCGTCGCGGTCGCGCGCGAGGGTGAGCTTCGAGCGGACGACGGTCTCGTCGATGCCGAGCTCGAAGGTGAGTTCGACATGGGTGACCCGCCAGGCCGGCGGCCGATACTCGGCGAGGCGAACGACTCCGTCCGTGGCTTGCGGCTCATTGCTGGCTTGCGTGTCCATTGGATCATTTTACCAGCGGCGCCCGGCGCGACGGTGCCACAATGTTGCTTTCCACCCCCTCCCCACTCCCGCGCATGAATGATTTCACGGCCCCGACGCTTGTCGATGTCCGCGCTGCCGCGGCGCGGATCGCAGCCCACGCACTCGTTACGCCCATACTGTCGTCTCCGGTACTCGACGAGCGCGCAGAAGCGCAGCTTTTTTTCAAGTGCGAGCACCTGCAACGCGGCGGCGCCTTCAAGTTCCGCGGTGCCTGCAATGCGGTATGGTCGCTGTCCGAATCTGACGCGGCACACGGCGTGGTCACGCACTCCTCCGGCAACCACGGTGCGGCGTTGGCGCTCGCCGCCGCGACGCGTGGCATTCCCGCACACGTGGTGGTGCCGCAAGGCGCGGTTGCCGCGAAGCTCGCCAACATCGAGCGCGCCGGAGGCATTCTGCACCCGTGTGCGCCGACGCTCGCGGCGCGCGAGGAAACCTGCGCGGCGGTGCAGCGCGAAACCGGGGCGGCGCTCGTGCACCCGTATGCGGATTCGCGCGTGATCGCGGGCCAGGGCACGGTGGCCCTGGAGTTGCTGCGCCAGGTTCCGCATCTCGACGCGGTGATCGCGCCGATCGGCGGCGGCGGACTGGCTTCCGGTTGCGCGGTCGTGCTGCGCGCGTTGTCGCCTTCGACCTCCGTGATCGGCGCCGAACCCGCAGGCGCCGATGACGCGCTCCGGTCGCTGCAACGCGGCGAGCGCGTCACCGACGTCGTACCCGACACCATCTGCGACGGTCTGCGTGCGACCATCGGCGCGTCCAACCTGGAGATGCTGAAAGAGCACCACGTCGAAGTCATCATCATCGACGACGACGCCACGCTGGCGGCAATGCGCCTCCTGTGGATGGAGCTGAAGCAAACCGTCGAGCCGTCCTCGGCGACCGTTCTCGCGGCCTTGCTGGCGCAGCGGGAACGTTTTGCCGGGCGACGCGTGGGCCTCGTGCTTTCCGGCGGCAACGTGGACCTGGATGC
>JAICJG010000004.1 GCA_025928585.1 Rhodanobacteraceae bacterium | reverse complement strand
CGCACCCATGCCGTAGCCCTTGACGGTCTTGGCAAGGATCACGGTCGGCATGCCTTCGGTGTGCACCGCCGCGTGGTAGGCGGCGTAGACCTTGTGCGGATCGTGGCCACCGCGATTCAGCCGCCAGATGTCCTCGTCGGAAAGGTTGGCGACCATCGCCGCGGTTTCCGGGTACTTGCCGAAGAAATGTTCACGCGTATAGGCGCCGCCGAACGCCTTGCAGGCCTGGTATTCGCCGTCCAGCGTCTCCATCATCAGCTTGCGCAGCACGCCCTTGGTGTCGCGCGCGAGCAGCGGATCCCAGTACGAACCCCAGATCAGCTTCAGGACGTTCCAGCCCGCGCCGCGGAACACGCCTTCGAGTTCCTGGATGATCTTGCCGTTGCCGCGCACGGGCCCGTCGAGGCGCTGCAGGTTGCAGTTGATCACGAACACCAGGTTGTCGAGCTTCTCGCGACCCGCGACCGAAATCGCGCCGAGCGACTCCGGCTCGTCGCATTCGCCGTCGCCGAGGAAGCACCACACCTTGCGGTCGGACTTCGGCACCAGCCCGCGCGCTTCGAGGTACTTCATGAACTGCGCCTGGTAGATCGCCTGGATCGGACCGAGCCCCATCGACACCGTCGGCACCTGCCAGTAGTCCGGCATCAGCCACGGGTGCGGGTAGGACGGCAGGCCCTTGACGCCCGGTTGGGTCTCGATGCGGAGGTGATCGAGTTCGGCGGTGCTCAAGCGCCCTTCGAGGAACGAGCGCGCGTAGATGCCCGGGCTGGCATGGCCCTGGTAGCAGATCAGGTCGCCCGGATGGTCTTCCGAGGGCGCCCGCCAGAAGTGGTTGAAGCCGACGTCGTAGAGCGTGGCCGACGACGCGAAGCTCGCGATGTGGCCGCCGAGCGAGCCAGGCTTGCGGTTGGCGCGCACCACCATCGCCATCGCATTCCAGCGGATGAGGCAGCGGATCCGCCACTCCAGCGCCGCGTCGCCGGAGGACTTCGCCTCGAGCTGCGGAGGGATGGTGTTGACGTAGTCGGTGGTGGTCGAGAACGGCAGGTGGCCGCCGGCGCGGCGGGTTTCGTCGACCAGTTTCTCGAGGATCTGGTGCGCGCGCCCGGTGCCCTCGGCGTTGATCACCGCATCGATCGATTCGATCCATTCGCGGGTTTCGCGGGGATCGGGGTCCTGTTCCAGGAATTCCTGTGCCACTGCGTTCATCGCTTGCTCCCGTGCGCGGCGGCCCGCGCTGGCTTCTTGGTGGATCCGGACACGCTGGCTTGCTTCCGGCTGGTTTCTGCCCGCGCCGCCTTGGCGCGCGCCTTGCGCTTCACCACCCGTGCGTGTGGCGCGCGGATCTGCGCCTCGACGCAGGCGATCGCGCTCATGTTCACGACCCGTCGCACCGTCGCCTGCGGGGTGAGCACGTGCGCCGGCTTGGCCACGCCCATCAGGATCGGCCCGATCACCACGCCGTCGGACATCGAGCGGGTGATGTTGAACGCGGCGTTGGCGGCGGCGAGGTTCGGAAACACGAACACGTTGGCGCGACCGGTCAGGCGCGAATTCGGAAACACCCGGGCGCGCAGTTCGGGATCGAGCGCGACGTCGGCCTGCATTTCGCCCTCGACCTCGAGGCCGGGATCGCGTTCCCGGAGCAGCCGCAGCGCTTCCTGCATCTTGCGTGCGGTCGGGGTGTTGCGGGCCCCGAAATTGGAGGCCGCGATCAGCGCGACCCGCGGCTCGACGCCGAGCAGCTTCAGGCGCAATGTCGCCTGCAGCGTCGCCTCGGCGATCTGCTCGGGAGACGGATCGTGCTGCATGTGGGTGTCGAGGAAGAACGACAGGCCCTTGTCGTTGGCGACTGCGGCCATCGACGACAGCGTGGCCACGCCCTCGTCGAGGCCAATGATGTCGCGGATGTATTCGGCCTTGCGCTGATAGCGGCCGACGGTGCCGCAGATCAGCGCATCGGCGTCGCCGCGCGCGACCATCAGCGCGGCGACCACGGTCGAACGCGAACGCACCACCGACTTGGCCAGCGCGGGCGTGACGCCGCGGCGCTGCATCAATTCATAGTAGTGCTGCCAGTAGGCGTCGAAGCGCGGGTCGGAGTGCAGGTTCACCAGCTCGAAATCGCGGCCTTCCTCGAGGCGCAGGCCGATGCGCCCGATGCGCCGCGCGATCACCTCGGGCCGCCCGATCAGGATCGGCTTGACCAGTCCCTCGTCGACCAGCACCTGCACCGCGCGCAGGATGGTCTCCTCTTCACCGTCGGCATAGGCGACCCGCATCGGCTTCGCGCGTGCCCGCTCGAACACCGGTTTCATCGCGAGCCCGGTGCGGAATACGAACTGGGTGAGCTTTTCGGTGTAGGCGCGCATGTCGGTGAGCGGGCGCGTCGCGACGCCCGACTCCATCGCCGCCTTGGCCACCGCGGGCGCCACCTGTACCAGCAGGCGTGGGTCGAACGGACGCGGAATCAGGTAGTCGGCGCCGAAATGCGGAACCCGTCCACCGTACGCCCGCTGCGCGACGTCCGACGCCTCGCGCCGCGCGAGTTGCGCGATCGCGTGCACGCAGGCGACGGTCATCGCCTCGTTGATGCCGGTGGCGCCGACATCCAGCGCGCCGCGGAAGATGTAGGGAAAGCACAGCGCGTTGTTGACCTGGTTCGGGTAGTCCGAACGGCCGGTCGCGATCACGCAATCGGGTTTCGCCGCGCGCGCTTCCTCGGGGGTGATTTCCGGCGTGGGATTCGCGAGCGCGAGGATCACCGGGCGACGGGCCATCGTCGCGACCATCCCGCGGGTCAGCACGCCGCCCGCGGACACGCCGAGGAACACGTCGGCGTTTTTCACGATGTCGGCGAGCGTGCGTGCCCTGGTCTTGCGTGCGTAGCGTTCGAGGCTGGGGTCGAGCCCGGGACGGCCCTGGTACAGCACGCCGTCCTTGTCGCTGACCAGGATGTTTTCGCGTTTCACGCCGAGCCGTACCAGCATGTCCAGGCAGGCGATGCCGGCCGCGCCGGCGCCGGATGCCGCGACCCTCACCTCGCCGATCCTCTTGCCGACCACGATCAGCGCATTGGTGACCGCGGCGCCGACGATGATCGCGGTGCCGTGCTGGTCGTCGTGGAACACCGGGATGTTCATCCGCTCGCGCAGCTTGCGCTCGACGTAGAAGCATTCCGGCGCCTTGATGTCCTCGAGGTTGATGCCGCCGAAGGTCGGCTCGAGCGAGGCGATGATCTCGACCAGCTTGTCGGGATCCCGTTCGTCGATCTCGATGTCGAACACGTCGATGCCGGCGAACTTGCGGAACAGCACCGCCTTGCCCTCCATCACCGGCTTGCCCGCGAGCGGACCGATGCTGCCAAGGCCGAGCACCGCGGTGCCATTGGTGATCACGCCGACGAGGTTGCCGCGCGCCGTGAGCGCGTGCGCCTCGACCGGATCGCGCACGATTTCCTCGCACGCGGCGGCGACCCCCGGCGAATACGCCAGCGCGAGATCGCGTGCGGTCAACAGCGATTTCGTGGGGGTGATGCGGACCTTGCCGGCGGGCGGGTGCCGGTGGTACTCCAACGCCGCTTGCTTGAGTTCTTCTGGCAGGTGGGACATGCGGGCCGATGCGAGCCTGACGGGACCTTTCATCCTAACACCGCGGCGCCCGCAACACCGCTGCGGAGCCCGGCCGGGCCGCCCCCGCGCACTGCCGGGCCATGGATCGCGGCCCGTCCGTGTCCGGCGTCGGCGCGTGGTCGATCGCAACCCGGAGGTCGGGTCCGGTGCCCGCGACGAACGGGCGCATCAGGTGCGCTTTGACATGCGTCAATGGCTGCAGGACAGCGCGGAATAGACTTGGCGGGAAGCGATACAGGTTTCCCCCATGCTGACGTTCGACATCCTGCTCGCGACCCACGTACTCGGCGTGGTGTGGTGGGTCGGCGGCGTCGCGATGGTGACGGCGACGCTGCTGCCGATCTTCAACGGGCTGCCGCCGCCCGAGCGGCTCCAGCGTATCCGGCAACTGGAGCACCGTTTCGCCCACCAGGCCCGCGCGGCGGTCATGCTGGTCGGCATCACAGGCTTCTGGATGCTCGGGCTCAGCGGCGGGCTCGCCCGCTTGCAGTTCGCGCATGGCTGGTGGATCGACCTGATGCTGCTGGTCTGGGTGTTGTTCAGCGCAATGCTGTTCGTCGCCGAACCGTTGCGGCTGCCGGCCAGGCTGGGCCTGATCCACAAGCCGCGCGCCTTCCTTGCGCTGCACGCCGTGCTGCTGGTGCTGGCCCTTGCGGCGATCGCCGGCGGCGTGACCGGAGCGCGCGGCGGTTTCTGAAGTGCTGCCGCGCGTCGTTGTCCGTGCTGATTTCCCGAGCGCTCGATGCTAGCGCGCACCGGTTCGGCACGGTGGCCAGTGGGACACGACCCGCACGGATTTGCATTGATCGCGGTCAAATGAAAACCGCTGCGAAGTCCGGACAATGCGCTGCCGCATCGGGAGCCACCATGGTCATCGCAGCAGCCAGCCTCCGCAACGACATCGTCCCGGGCAGTTCGCCCGTCGAGTATTTCAACGACCACGTCGTACGGCTGTTCCTGCTCGCTTCGGCCGTGTGGGGCATCGCCGGCATGCTGGTCGGCATGTACGCCGCGGCCGAACTGACCTGGCCGGGCTTGAACGCCGGCATCCCGTGGATGACCTTCAGCCACATCCGCCCCGACCACACCTTCGGCGTGATCTTCGCATTCGGCGGTTCGGCGCTGATGGGCACCTGCTACTACGTGGCGCAGCGCACCTGCCATGCGCGGCTCGCCTTCGACCGGCTCGCCGAATTCACCTTCTGGGGCTGGCAACTGGTGTGCGTGCTGGCGATGTTCACGATGCCGTTCGGCATCACCCAGGGCAAGGAATACGCCGAACCGGAGTGGTTCATCGACATCCTGATCGCGATCGTGTGGGTGTCGTTCGGCACGGTGTTCTTCGCCACCCTGGCGCGCCGCCGCATCCGCCACATCTATGTGGCGAACTGGTACTACGGCGCCTTCATCATCGCGGTCGGCCTGCTGCACATCGTCAACAACCTCGCGGTGCCGGTGTCGCTGGTGAAGTCGTACCCGATCTACTCGGGCGTGGTCGATGCGATGGTCGAGTGGTGGTACGGCCACAACGCGGTGGCGTTCTTCCTCACCGCGGGCTTCCTGGGAATGATGTACTACTTCGTGCCGCGCCAGGCGCAGCAACCCCTTTGGAGCTACCGCTTCTCGATTGTGAATTTCTGGGCGCTGATCTCGGTGTACATGTGGGCCGGCGCGCACCACTTGATGTACACCGCGCTGCCGGACTGGGTGCAGTCCGTCGGCATGGCGTTTTCGCTGGTGCTGCTGATGCCGAGCTGGGGGTCGGCGGCGAACGGGCTGTTCACCTTCAACGGGGTGTGGCACCGGGTGGTCAGGGATCCGGCCGCGAAGTTCATGGTGATCGCGCTGGTGTTCTATGCCGCCGCCACCTTCGAGGGCTCGATGATGGCGGTGAAGACCGTCAACTCGCTCTCGCACTACACCGACTGGACCATCGCCCACGTGCACTCGGGCTCGCTCGGCTGGGTGGCGATGATCACGATTGGATCGCTGTACGCGATGGCGCCGCGTGCGCTCGGCCGCCCGGCGATGCATTCGCACAAGGCGATGGAGCTGCATTTCTGGCTGCACGTGACGGGCACGTTCCTGTACGTCGCGGCGATGTGGACCGCGGGCATCACCGAGGGAATGATGTGGCGCGCGACCCAGCCCGACGGTGCGCTGACCTATTCATTCCTCGACAGCCTGATCGCGATCCGGCCGGACTATTTCGTCCGCTGGTTCGGCGGGGTGCTGATCTGGCTCGGCATGTGGGTGATGGCGTGGAACCTCTGGCATACCGCGGCGGACGCGCGCAAACGCGTGATCAAGCCGATCCCGGTGCCGATTCCAGTCACGGTTGCACCGTTGCCGGCGGCATTGTGATGCAGTCGTCCGTGATCGCCGCCTCGAGCAGATGTCCGGGATCGACCAGGCAATCGCACGCCGCAACTCCGGAGCGGCCATCCGTGGCCTGACTTTTCACAGAAGCTCGCCCCAATGGCTTATAGGCATTTTGAGTTCATCGAGAAGCACGCCTGGACGCTCGGCATCCTCACGGCGGTGATGGTGTCGCTCGGCGGGCTTGCCGAAATCACGCCGCTGTTCATGGAAGCGCACGCGGTGAAGGCGCCGGCCAACGTCAAACCCTACGATCCGCTGCGCCTCGCCGGCCGCGACGTGTACGTGGCCGAGGGCTGCTACCTCTGTCATTCGCAGATGATCCGCGCGCTGCGTTTCGAAACCCAGCGCTACGGCCACTACTCGACCGCCGAGGAGTCGGTGTACGACCGCCCGTTCCAGTGGGGCTCCAAGCGCACCGGGCCCGACCTCGCGCGGGTCGGCGGAAAGTATTCCGACCAGTGGCAACGCATGCACCTGATGGATCCGCGCAGCGTGGTGCCGCAGTCGAACATGCCCTCGTACCACTGGCTGGCGGACGAGAAGATCGATCCGAAGGACATCCAGGCGCGAATGCGCGTGTTGCGCGAGCTCGGCGATCCCTACACCGACGCCGACATCGCGGCGGCGCCGGCGGCGGTCAAGGGCAAGACCAAGATGGATGCGCTGATCGCGTACCTGCAGGGACTCGGCATCAAGAACGAGCCGCAGCCGCCGGACGATGGCCACGAGGCTGCCGCCACGGGGGCGCCATGAGCCCGATCTGGGGACACATCGCCGGCGTCTTCATCGTCCTCATGATGACGACCTTCCTCGGGATCTGGGTTTGGGCCTGGCGCAGGCGCCATCGTCCGGTGTTCGACCGCCTGGCGCGGCTGCCGATGGAAGACGAGTGCAACGAGGATGCGGTTCCGGCGCCCGCGCGGGAGCAGCATCGATGACTACGGGCTGGTCGATCTGGGTGATGTTCCTGGTGGTGCTGAATATGGGCATCACCTTCTTCCTGTTCCTGTGGGCGCCGCACGCCAAGGTCCCTTCGCGCGGCGACGGCACCACCGGTCACGCATGGGCCGGCGGGGCGATCCGCGAGGGCCTGCGGCCCCTGCCGCGGTGGTGGATCGTGCTGTCGGGCGCGATGTTCCTCGGCGCATTCGGATACCTCTGGCTGTATCCCGGTTTCGGGGCGCATAAGGGCAAGCTCGGCTGGACCGCGCACGGCCAGCTTGCCCGCGAAGTCGCCGCCAACGATGCCAGGCTCGATCCGCTGCTCGACCGCTTCCGCATGTACTCGGTCGAACAACTGGCCGGCGACGGCGAGGCGCTGCAGATGGGCAAGCGGCTGTTCGAGGACAACTGCGCCGCCTGCCACGGCCGCGCTGCGCATGGCAACCAGGCGCTCGGCGCGCCCGACCTTACCGACCACGACTGGCTCTACGGCGGCACCGGCAAGGACATCGTCACTTCGATCACGCATGGGCGTGGCGGCGTGATGCCGTCCTGGAGCGCGCTCGGCGACACCACCGTCAAGGATCTCGCGCAATACGTCCTCTCGCTTTCCGGGCGCCCGCACGATGACTTGATGGCTGCCGTCGCGGAACCGATCTTCAAGTCCACCTGCGCGGCCTGCCACGGCGCCGACGGCAAGGGCAACCAGGGAATCGGCGCGCCCAACCTGACCGATGGGATCTGGCTGCACGGCGGCTCGCTGGAGGCCATCGAAACCACGATCCGGGGCGGCCGCCAGGGGCACATGCCGAATTGGGATCGCCGGCTCGACGCCGACGACATCCGCGTCACCGCGGCGTATGTCTACAGCCTCTCGCATCCCGGCCATGGCGACGCCGACTGACGTGCGCGCGCCGACCGCCTGGTACCGCGTGCCGGTCGTGTGGCTCGGCATCCTGATCTTCGCGGTGTCGATCGCCGGCTGCCTCTGGATCATCGTGGTGAGCACGCAGTACCACGACGAAGCGGTCGCGGCACCCGCCCACGCGGTGCTCGGGATGCCGGTGCATCCGCCGCCGGCGTCGCCCTCATCATGACGACCGAGCCATCGGTATGGTCGCGCCCGGCGCTCGCCGCCCAGGTGCTGCGCCGCCGCCGCGACGGCCTCGCGGAAGTTGCGCTGCGGGTTCCCGCGATCGCGATTCCGCGCAGTGCGCTGCGGCTGGAGCAGACGCTGCACGTGCTTGCCGGTTTCCTGCGGATCTCGATGGATGTTCCGGCGCAACGCGTGCGCATACTGTTCGATGACCGGATCTCGCCGTTGCCAAGCGTGCTCGCGGCGTGCACCGCTGCCGGTTGCGAGGCGCGGCCGCTGCATCGCGACAGCCTCGAGGATGCCGGCCGCCGCCTGCTCGACCCATCGTTGAAGCGGTTGCTCGTCGCCGGCGTGTTCGCAATGCAGGCGATGATGTTCGCGCTGGTGCTCTACCTCGGCGCGTTCGAGCCGCTGGATGGCACCACCGCGCAGCTCTTCCGCTGGCTCGGGATGCTGGCGGCCGCGCCGGTGGTCGGTTACGCGGCGTGGCCGTTCTATCGCGATGCTCTGGCCGGGCTGCGGACCGCGCGTGCGGGCCTCGACATTCCCGTGGCGCTCGCGATCGGCTTGATCTTCCTGGCCAGCGCGGTCAACGCCGTGCGTGGCGGCGGCGAGGTGTATTTCGATTCGGTCAGCATGTTCGTGTTCGTGTTGCTGCTCGGCCGGCACCTGGCATTGCGCGCGGCCGTGCAGCACCGGGCGCTCGGCGAGCTGGCCGCGGACGCGGTGCCGTTGACGGCGCAGCGACTGCGTCCCGACGGATCCTTCGAGTCGGTGGCCGCCGCGGAACTCGTGCCGGGCGACCGGGTGCGGGTCGCCGAGGGCGGAGCGGCGCCCGCCGACGGAATCCTCGAAAGCGAACGCGCGCGCACCGACGAATCGCTGCTCTCCGGCGAGTCGCGCGCCTGCGCGCACCAGCGCGGCGATGCGATTGCGGCCGGCAGCATCGCGCTGGGCGCCCCGCTCGAGGTGAGGATCACCCGTGGCGTTGCCGGCAGCACGATGACGCTGCTGGCAAAACTCGCCGCCGCCGCGCACGCTCCGCGGGATGGCGTCGCCGATCCCGACGCGCCGGCTGCGCGGCGATTCGTGTGGCGGGTGCTCGGGTTCGCCGTCGCCACCGCGCTCTTCTGGTTGTGGCGCGAGCCCGCGCGCGCATTCGACGCCACGGTCGCGGTACTGGTGGTGGCGTGCCCGTGTGCGTTCGGTCTCGCGGCGCCGGCGGTGCTGGCACGCAGCATGGCGGTACTCGCACGCGCCGGTGTGCTGGTGATGCGGCCGGGGGTGCTCCGCGCGCTGGTGCGCGCTGATCGCCTGCTGATCGACAAGACCGGCACGCTGACCGAGCCGTCGCTGGACGTGGATGGCATCGAAACTTTCCGCGGCGTGTCGCGTGCCGATGCGCTCGGCTGCGCCGGCGCGCTCGCGCAGGCCAGCGGGCATCCGCTGGCAAGGGCGGTGGTGCGCGCGGCCGGCGCGCCGGCGGTGGTCGAGGTCATCGACCCGCAAGTGCTCGCCGGTGGCGGCTTGCGCGGGCGGGTCGGCCCGCGCGAGTTGCGCCTCGGACGGGCCGGGTTCGCTTGCGCGGGAGGCGAGGACGACGACGCACTGTGGCTCGCCGACGGTGCCGGGCCGCTCGCCCGGATGCCGGTCCGGGAACGCCTGCGCCCACGTGCCGCGGCCGCGATTGCGGCCCTGCGCTCCGCGGGCGTGGCGCCCGCGATCGTCAGCGGCGATGCGCCCGCCCGGGTCCGGGCAGTGGCGATGCGACTCGGGATCGAGGAGTGGGCGGCCCGCCAGTCGCCCCAGGAAAAGCTGGCGCGGGTGCGCGCCGGCCAGGCGAATGGCGCGGTCATGATGATGGTCGGCGACGGCAGCAACGATGCCGCGGCGCTTGCGGCCGCGGACGTTTCGATCGCTGCGCCGCGCGCGACCGGACTTGCGCAAGCCCATGCCGGCCTCGCGCTGTTGCGGGGACTCGAGGACCTGCCGCGGGCACGCGAACTCGCGTCGCGCGCGCACGCCATCCTGCTCGTGAACCGCCGCTGGTCGCTCGCCTGGAACCTCGGCGCGATTCCATTCGCGGCGCTGGGTCTGGTGCCGCCCTGGCTCGCGGCCATCGGTATGTCGGTGAGTTCACTCGCGGTGGTGCTGAACAGCCTGCGCATCCGCGACGAGACCGTGCGTGCGGCACCTCGTGGCGCCCCGGCGGCGGAGCCGGCATGAACGCGCTCGTGGTGCTGATCCCGATTTCGCTGGTGCTCGCGGTGTTGGCGGTCGGCGTGTTCTTCTGGGCCGTGCGCCACGACCAGTTCGAGGATCTCGGGTCGCCCGCGGTGATGCCGCTGCTGGATGAGCCGCCGATCGGGGCGCCGTTGCGGGACGGCCCGTTGCGCTCGCCGGGTGGCGGGTCACCGATCGATCTGCCGTCAGCGGCCGCTGCACGCCAGCCCACCCGCCGCCGACCGCGCCGATATTGACTCGCGCGCGCGGCATGTCTAGCGTGCGGTGATGCGCAAGCGCAAAGCGAACACCAGGGCGGAAGACTATCCGGGCGGCGGCCGCGCGGCCGCGGGCATCGATGCGCTGGCCGAGCAGTTGGCGACCTACCTGCCCGCCGAACAGATCGAGCGGGTGCGTGGCGCCTACGCCGTGGGCGCACGGGCGCACGCGAGCCAGAAGCGCAAGAGCGGCGAACCCTACATCACCCATCCGCTGGCGGTGGCAGCGATCCTCGCCGGGTTGCGGCCGGATGCGGAAACCATCATCGCCGCGATCCTGCACGACACCCTGGAAGACACCGGGCTCACCCGTGCGCAACTCGAAAGCGGCTTCGGCTCCACGGTGGCCGAACTGGTCGACGGCGTCACCAAGCTCGAGCGCGTGGATTTCGCCAGCCGGCTCGAAGCCGACGCGGAAAGCTTCCGCAAGATGCTGCTGGCGATGGCACGCGACCTGCGGGTGATCCTGATCAAGCTTGCCGACCGCCTGCACAACATGCGCACGCTGTCGGCGATGGCACCCGATGCCCGCCGCCGCATCGCCCGCGAGACCCTCGAAATCTATGCCCCGATCGCGGCGCGCCTCGGCATGAACGCGATCCGCAGCGAACTCCAGGACCTCGGTTTCCGCAGCCTCTATCCCGACCGCTACAAGATCATCGCCTCGCGGATCAAGCGCACCGTGGGCGACCGCCGCGAATCGATGGCCGTCATCGAGCGGGCACTGGCCGAGCGGCTGGCCGCGGACGGCATTCCGGTGCAGATCATCAGCCGTATCAAGGCGCCCTACAGCATCTGGTCGAAGATGAAGGGCGAGCACAAGACGTTCGCCGAGGTGATGGACGTCTACGGGATCCGGCTGGTGACCGACACCGTGGCCCACTGCTACCAGGCGCTCGGTTCCGCACATTCGCTGTTCAAGCCGGTGGAAGGACGCTTCAAGGATTTCATCGCGATCCCCAAGGCCAATGGTTACCAGTCGCTGCACACCGTGCTGTTCGGTCCGTTCGGCGCGCCGATCGAGGTGCAGATCCGCACCGAGGACATGAACACCGTCGCCGAGCGCGGGGTCGCCGCGCACTGGTCATACAAGACCGAGGCCACACCGCCCAACAGCGCGCAGGTGCGCGCCCGCGCGTGGGTCGAGACCCTGGCCGACCGCCAGGCGGCGACGCCATCGTCGATCGAGTTCCTGGAAAACGTCAAGGTCGATTTGTTTCCGGACGAGGTATACCTGTTCACGCCCGCCGGCGATATCCAGTCGCTGCCCAAGAATGCGACGGCGCTGGACCTCGCGTTCGCCGTGCACACCGACGTCGGCATGCACGCGGTCGCGGCGCGCATCGACGGCAAGCTGGCGTCGCTGCGTTCGCGGCCCGTGTCCGGCCAGACCGTCGAAGTGATTACCGCGCCCTCGGCAGCGCCCAATCCGCAGTGGCTGGAATTCGCGGTGACCGGCAAGGCACGTGCCGCGATCCGCCAATACCTGAAACGCCTGCAGCACGAGGATGCAATCGACTTCGGCCATCGCATGCTGGAGAGCGCGCTCGATACGCGCGGTTACAGCCTCGACTCGATTCCGCCGACGGCCCTCGACCGGTTCCTCGCCGAACACAGCGTACGGCGGCTGGAGGACCTGCTTTCCGACATCGCGCTCGGCAACCGCATGCCCGACCAGGTGGCGGCGAAGCTGACGGCGCTGGGCGGCTCGGCGACAGGCGTGGCGTTGCACCGTTCCGAGAAAATCCGCATCAGCGGTGGTGAGCGCGGCATCCTCAGCTTCGGCAATTGCTGCCATCCGCTGCCGGGCGACGACATCGTGGGCTACCTGTCCCCCGGCAAGGGCATCGTCGTGCACCGGGTGGAATGCCCCAACGTGGTCGAGTTGGCCAAGCTCCCCGAGCGCCGCGTCGAGATCGGCTGGGACAAGGACGTGCAGGGCGATTACCGCGTCGAACTCCGGGTCGAGGTGGTCAATCGCCCGGGCGTGCTGGCGACCGTCTCGGCTGCGATCGCCGAAGCCAACTCCAACATCGACGACGTGAAGTACATCGAGCGCGGCATCCAGGCTGCGACCCTGATTTTCGCGATCGAGGTGAAGCACAGGAAGCATCTCGCGGACGTGATGCGGCGAATCCGCAACACCAAGGTGGTCAACGGGGTATATCGGTATCCGTTGTGACGCCGGACCGGAATCCGCTGGTGACCGGCAGGACCGGGCGTGTTCGCCGCTAGACTGTCGGTTTTTCTTTCGCGGGAAATGCCATGCCACGCCAACCGATCCATTCCGATTCCGCGCCGAAGGCGATCGGGCCGTATTCCCAGGCCGTCCGCGCCGGCGACACCTTGTACCTCTCGGGGCAGACCCCGCTCGACCCCGCCACGGGCGAGATGGTCGCCGGTGGCATCGAGGAGCAGGCCACGCGCGTGTTCGAGAACCTGAAGGCGGTGCTCGTCGCGGCCGGTGCTTCGTTCGAAGACGTGGTCCGGGTGGCGATCTACATGACCGATCTCGGCAACTTCGCTGCCGTCAACGAAGTGATGAAGCGCTATTTCAGCGAACCGTATCCCGCCCGTTCGACCATCGGCGTGGCCGCGCTGCCGCGCGGCGCGGCGGTCGAGGTCGACGTGATCGCGGTGACCGCCGGCTGACCCGCGCCTGCGCGTGAGCCATGCCGGCATCCGCTAACCTTGCGCGGGTGACACCGCCCGCCGACACGCGCATCGAACCTCCCGTCGACGCCGGCCTCGCGCCGGTGACGTCGCTGCCGGGCGTCGGTCCCGCTCTCGCCGAGACGCTCGGCAAGCTCGGCATCGAGCGCGTGCAGGATTTGTGGTTCCACCTGCCGCTGCGCTACGAAGACCGGACCCGCATCACCGCGATCCGTGACCTCGTGGTCGGTGAATCCGCGCAGGTGGACGGCGTGGTCGAGGCGGTGGAAACCGGTTTCCGCTACCGCCCGCAGTTGCGGGTCGCGATCGGCGACGCCTCGCGCGAAACCCTGGTCCTGCGGTTCTTCCATTTCCGTCGCCAGCAGGCGCAGCAGTTCGCGCCGGGGATGCGCCTGCGCTGCTTCGGGGCGATCCGCCACGGCCAGCACGGCCTCGAGATGGTGCATCCGCAGTACCGGATTCTGCGCGGCGAGGTTGCGGTCGACGCGACGCTGACCCCAATCTACCCGGTCACCGAGGGCCTGGGCCAGCAGCGCCTCCGCGGCGTGATCGAGAAGTCACTCGTGCGCTTGCCGGACGAAGCGCTGCTGGAACTCGTGCCTGCCTCGCTGCTGGCGCCGCTCGGACTGATGTCGCTGCGCGGCGCATTGCTGGAAGTGCACCGGCCGGCACCGGGGGCGGACCTGGACGCGCTGCTCGCCGGACGCCATCCCGCGCAACAGCGACTCGCGTTCGAGGAATTGCTGGCCCACCACCTGAGCCTGAAGCGCCTGCGCGCGCGCGTGCGCAAGCAACATGCCCCGGCACTGCCGGGCGATCCGGAACTCGAGGCGCGTTTCCTCGACGTATTGCCGTTCGCGCTGACGCGGGCGCAGCGACGGGTCGGCGAGGAAGTCGCGCGCGACCTCGGGAAGCGCGTGCCGATGCTGAGGCTGGTGCAGGGCGACGTCGGGTCGGGCAAGACGGTGGTGGCGGCGCTGGCCGCGCTGCATGCGATTGCGAACGGCCACCAGACCGCGCTGATGGCGCCGACCGAACTGCTGGCCGAACAACACCTGCGCAACTTCCGCGGATGGTTCGATCCGCTCGGGCTCGAAGTGGTGTGGCTGGCCGGCAAGGTGACCGGCCGCGCGCGCGACCGGGCGCTGGGCCGGCTCGCCGCCGGTGCCCCGGTGGCGGTGGGGACCCACGCGCTGATGCAGGAGGGCGTGGCGTTTCCGCGCCTCGCGCTCGCAATCGTGGATGAGCAGCACCGTTTCGGCGTGCAGCAGCGGATGGCCTTGCGCGACAAGGGCGTGGCGGCGCCGCAGGCGCCGCGGGCGCATGGCAGGGGGCGCACCAACGAAGGTTTCTTGCCAGGGTACGTGCCGCATCAACTGGTGCTGACGGCGACGCCGATCCCGCGCACCCTGGCGATGAGCGCGTACGCCGACCTCGACGTGTCCACGCTGGACGAATTGCCGCCGGGGCGTACGCCGGTGCGTACCGTGGCGGTCGCCAACACCCGGCGGGACGAAGTGATCGGACGCATCCGGGCCGCCTGCAGCGAAGGCCGGCAGGTCTATTGGGTGTGCACGTTGATCGAGGAAGGGCTTCGCGAAACGTCCGCGGCGGGACGCGTGGGCTTTGGCGGAGGGAGCCGCGAGAACACGCTCGTCCAGGCGCAGGCCGCCGAAGTCGCACATGCGCAGCTTTGTGCGGCGCTGCCTGATCTTGCGGTGGGCCTGGTGCACGGCCGCATGAAGCCCGCGGAGAAACAGGCTGCGATGGAAGCTTTCCAGGACGGACGGACCGCCGTCCTGGTCGCCACCACCGTGATCGAGGTCGGCGTGGACGTGCCGAATGCGAGCTTGATGGTGATCGAGAACGCGGAGCGGCTCGGGCTTGCGCAGCTCCACCAGTTGCGCGGGCGGGTGGGGCGTGGCGAGGCCGCCTCGACCTGCGTGCTGCTGTACCAGCCGCCGCTGTCGGCGCTGGCACGCCAGCGGATCGAGACCCTGCGCGAGACCAGCGACGGCTTCGTGATCGCGGAAACCGACCTGCGCCTGCGCGGACCAGGCGAACTGCTCGGCACCCGCCAGACCGGCCAGATGGCCTTCCGGATCGCCGACATCGTGCGTGATGCGGCGCTGATTCCCGCCGTGCAGCGGGTGGGCGCCACGATGCTGCGCTCGCATCCGGCGCTTTCGCGGCGCCTCACCGACCGCTGGATCGGCAGTGCCGGCCGGTTCGCCGCGGCCTGATCCGAAGCTTGCCCTGCAAGGCCGCCGCAGACTACAATTCCGCCCTTGCCTCAAGCCTGCAACCGCAGACGGACACCCCATGAAAGCCGAAATCCATCCGAACTACCATCCGGTGGTTTTCCAGGACGCCGCGTCCGATTTCGCGTTCCTGACGCGTTCGACGATGACGAGCGAGGAAACCGTCAAGTGGGAAGACGGCAACGAATATCCCGTTGTCAAGGTCGACATCTCCTCGGCTTCGCACCCGTTCTATACGGGCAAGCAGAAGGTGATGGACACCGGCGGCCGCATCGACAAGTTCAAGCGTCGTTACACCGCCGGCAAGAAGTAAGCCGCCCGCCCCCGCGGTCTGCCGCCGGGCGTGCACGCCATGCGAAGGATTCCGACGCCCTTCCGCGTCCGCGCGCGGAGGGCGTTTTCGCATGGGTCTCGATTGACGAAGTTGCGAGGCCGTTCGTGGGCCGCACCTGCGTACGCGGCCGTATCGTGCGATAATCGTGGGGTTTCATATCGCGATCGCACGAGCATCGCGCCGTACCAAAGGAGTCCCACGTGCCCAACCCGAATGTCACCCTCACCGCCGCCGATCGTTCCGTAACCCTGCCGCTGGTGGAGGGTAGCCAGGGGCCGAGTTGCGTCGACATCTCCTCGCTGTATCGCGAGACCGGCCACTTCACCTTCGATCCGGGTTTTGCGGCGACCGCGTCGTGCAAGAGCGCGATCACCTTCATCGACGGCGAGAAGGGCGTGCTGCTGTACCGCGGCTACCCGATCGAACAGCTCGCCGAGCGCTCCAGCTTCCTGGAAGTCGCGTACCTGCTGCTGGAAGGCGAATTGCCGACCGAGGCGGAGATGACGAAGTTCGAGCACTCAGTCACGCACCACACGATGATGCACGAGTCGCTCAAGAACTTCCTGCGCGGGTTCCACTACGACGCCCACCCCATGGCGATGCTGTGCGCGTCGATTGCTTCGCTGTCGGCGTTCTACCACGACACCCTCGACATCCAGGATCCCGACCAGCGCCGCCTCGCGGCGATTCGCCTGCTGGCCAAGATGCCGACCATCGCGGCGGCTTCGTATCGTTATTCGATCGGCTGGCCGATCCGCTATCCGCGCAACAGCCTCGGGTACGTCGATCGTTTCCTGCACATGATGTTCGAGGTGCCGAGCGAGCCGCTGGAATTGAACCCGGTGGTCGCCGAGGCGCTGGACCTGCTGTTCATCCTGCACGCCGACCACGAGCAGAACGCGTCGACTTCGACCGTGCGGCTGGTCGGTTCGACCGGCGCCAATCCGTACGCTTCGGTTGCGGCGGGCATCGCCGCGCTGTGGGGGCCGGCCCACGGTGGCGCCAACGAAGCCGTGCTGAAGATGCTCACCGAGATCGGCGATGCCAAGAATGTCGGCCGGGCGATCGAGCGGGCCAAGGACAAGCAGTCGGGCTTCCGCCTGATGGGTTTCGGCCACCGCGTTTACAAGAACTTCGATCCGCGCGCCAGGATCATCCGCGCGAAGTGCCACGAGGTCCTGCACAAGCTCGGCATCCACGATCCCCTGCTGGAGGTTGCGCTGAAGCTCGAGGAAGCGGCGCTCAAGGACGATTACTTCATCGAGCACAAGCTGTACCCGAACGTCGATTTCTATTCCGGCATCATCTACAAGGCGCTCCGGATCCCGACCGAGATGTTCACGGTGATGTTCGCGATCGCGCGCACCGCCGGCTGGATCGCGCACTGGATCGAGCAGCACGAAATGCCGGGCGGGCGCATCGGCCGGCCGCGCCAGGTGTATGTCGGCGCAACGCCGCGCGAGTACGTCGCGCTCGACAAGCGGTAGGACGTTTCTTCTCCCTTCGCCTGCGAAGGGAGAAGAGAACGCGCGCGAAGCGCCAGATCGGCGCGCTCACGTCCCCGCGTGCCGAGACATCCCCCCGCGCCTGCGGCGGGAACCCCTTCCTTCGGAAGCGGGTGACCGCACTTGCGCTGTCCCGAGTCCCGAGTCCCGGATCAGGCGTTCTCCGCCAGCATCATTTCCACCGCAGCCAGCGAAGCGCGCTGCAGAGGACGTTCGTCGATGCGGTCCAGCGGCGCCTGCCGCAGCGCATTGCGCGGGAACACCGTGACGTCCACCGCGACCCCGCCGGCATCGAACAGCAGTACCGGGAATTCGACGCTGCGGGTGCGGTCGACGCGCACGCTGCGGGCGCGCGTCTCGAAGGCGACGCCGTGGTCGTCGAGGAAACCCGTGACTGCTTCCGGGGTGTCGTCGAAGACATGCAGGCTGACCGGCGAATGGACGTCGGCGGTGCCTTCCAGTACTGGTCCGACCAGCCGCGGCTCGAACCGCGCGAGGAAACGCATGGCGTCGCGGGCGGTCTCCAGCCGGAACTGTTGCGCCCGCGGTTGTTCGCCGGTGCGAAACAGCCGCTGGTGCTCGCGCAAGGCATCCTCGACCTCGCGGTTGCGCGGCAGGTAGCCCTCGTCATTGACGCCGATCCGCTGCGCAGCCTTGCGTTTGGCCATCCGGTAGTCGCGGATGCCCTGTTCGCTGATCAGGCGCGCGGCCTCGAGCGCAATCCGGCGACGCAGTTGGTGGGCACGGCCTTCCGCATGGATCCGATGAAACTCGGCCGTCTTGCGCATGTTCATTTCCTCGCCGCGTCGGAACCAAGTGTCGCAAAAAGCGGGCAGGAAAAGCAAAGGCGGGAGGAGGGAGCAGGGGACCGGCGCTGGAGTGCTTCACGCGAAGCGGCTGTTGTGAAAAGTCAGGCCAGGGGGTGGCCGTTCTGGTCTCGACGCGCTCGAGACGGATGGATGGGCCATTGCCATCCCGCGAAGCAGCGAGCGTGGACGCTCGCTAAAATATGTCGTACGCGGGAGCCTTGTTCTGCTGCTCCTTGGCCTGCGCGCGCAGCCGGTCGAGGTCCTCGATGCGGAACGACTCGCTCATGGTGTTGGTGTCGCCGGGCGGGGCGGGCAGGCCGGTGCTGCGGTCGATGGTCGCGGTCACGATGCCGGGCGGCATTGGCAGGGTGTTTTCAGGCTTGCCCTCGAGCGCCGGGCCCATGAAGGCCATCCAGATCGGCAGCGCGGTCTTCGCGCCGAACTCCCCGTGGCCGAGCGTGCGGTAATCGTCGAACCCCACCCACACGGTCGCGACCAGGTCCCCGTTGAAACCACAGAACCAGCCGTCATGGTGGTCGTTGGTCGAACCGGTCTTGCCGGCGAGGTCGCTGCGTCCGAGCTGCTTGACCGCGAACCCGGTGCCGTGGTCGACGACGCTTTGCAGCATCGAGTCCATCAGGTAGTCGTTGCGCGGGTCGATCACCCGCGGTGCCAGCAGCGGACCCTTCGATTCGCCCGTGCCGAGCGCATTGGCAGTGTCCGGGAGCGCGCCGGGATCGCCGGCGGCGGAGGCGGGCTGCGCGGGCGCGGCGGTGGTCCTGCCTTCATCCAGCAGACGCGCCTCGCAGGTCCGGCAGGCGCGCACCGGATCGGCCTTGTAGATGGCCTTGCCGTCGCGGTCGTCGATCTCGGCGATGTAATAGGGGTCGACCAGGAAACCGCCGTTCGCGAACACCGCGTACGCGCGCGCCATCGCCATCGGGGAAACCGATGCGGTGCCGAGCGCCATCGACAGGTTCGCGGGAATCGCATCGAGCGGAAAGCCGAAGCGGGACGCGTATTCGCGGGTGTAGCGCACGCCGACCGCGTCGAGCAGCCGGATCGCCACCAGGTTCACCGACTGCGCCAGCGCTTCGCGCAGCCGCATCGGGCCGCGGAACTTGTCGTCGTCGTTCTGCGGCGTCCACAGGCCGCCGGGCTTGGAAGGATCCGGCAACGCGATGGGTGCGTCGTTGATGATCGAGGCGGGCGTGTAGCCACGGCTGAAGGCGGCCGAATAGATGAACGGCTTGAAGCTCGATCCCGGCTGGCGCTGGGTCTGCACCGCGCGGTTGAACTTGCTCAACTGGAAGTTGAACCCGCCGACCAGCGATTCGACCGCGCCGTCGTCGGGCGAGAGCACGACCATCGCCGCCTGCGCCGCGGGGATCTGCTCGAGCTCCCAATGTTTGGCGTCTGCGACCCTGGCTGCCTTGGCAGCCTTCGCGGCCGGGGCCGAGGACGCTTGCGGATCCTGCACTTCGCGCACGCGGATGATGTCGCCGGGTTGCAGGATCGAGGCCGCGCCCTTGCCGCCGGTCTTCGCCTTGCGGGCGTAGCCGAGCGCCCACTTGAGGTCGGCAACCGCCAGCGTGATCTTCTTGCCGCCCTGGACGTACGCCGTCGCAGTGTCCCCGTCGCTTGCGGTGACGATCGCAGGCAACAGGTTGCTCAGCTCGTTGTAGCCCGACAGCGCCTGTTCCAGCGCGTCGGGCGTGGCCGGTTCCGGCAGCGCGACGTGCGCCTCGGGCCCCCGATAGCCGTGGCGATGGTCGTACTCCTCCAGCCGGCTGCGCAGCGCGTGGTTGGCGAGCGCCTGCAGGTGGCTGTCGATCGTCGTGCGGATGACGTAGCCGTCGGTGAGCGCCTGGTTGCCGAATTTCTGCAGTGCCTGCCGACGGACCATCTCCGCGAGGTACGGCGCCTCGACCTGGACCGGCGGCTCGTGGGGCGACGCATTGTCCGGCGCGGCGATCGCCTGCTCATAGGCGCTGCGGTCGATGAACTGGTGCGAGAGCATCTGGCCCAGCACCCAGTTGCGGCGCGCGACCAGGCGATCCTTGTGATCGAGCGGATTGACCAGCGACGGCAACTGGAAGGTCGATGCGATCGCCGCGCATTCGGCGAGCGTCAACTGGTCGAGCTTCTTCCCGTAGTAATACTGTGCGGCCGCCGCGACCCCGTACGCCCGGTGCCCCAGGAACATCTTGTTGAGGTAGAGCTGCAGAATCTGGTCCTTGCTGAGCTCGTGTTCGATCCGGAACGAAGTGAGGATTTCGGTGACCTTGCGGGTATAGGTCTTCTGCGGGCTCAGGAAGAAGTTGCGCGCGACCTGCTGGGTGATGGTCGAGCCGCCCTGGACCTTCTCGCCCCGGTGCAGCACGACCTCGACCGCGGCGCGGAAGGTCGAAGTGATGTCGATGCCGGAGTGGTGGTAGAAGTCGGCGTCCTCGGCCGCCAGCACCGCGTTCCTCAGTTTGTCCGGAACGTTGCGGATGTCGACCGGGATCCGCCGCGTCTCGCCGAACTCGGCGATCAGCTTGCCGTCCGCAGAGAGGACCCGCAGCGGCACCTGCATCTGCACGTCCTTGAGCGACGCGACCGAGGGCACCCTGGGTTCGATCAGCCAGTAGACGATGCCGCCCGCGGCGAGGCCCAGCACCACCATGCACGCAATGCCGATCAATACGATCAGCGCCAGTCGTTTCAGAATTCTCATGCGTTAGTGCGGGTCGGGCGTGGGGCGCGGCGTGGAACGGAATGGTACGGGCGTGCGCCCCGAACGGCGGCGCGCATGGAGCGTCGGCACCGCGGACGATGACCGTGTGGAACGGACCCGGAAGTATAGATGCTCATGCGGTGGACAGGTTCCATGCGGGTCACGGCACGGGCTACCGGTCGGCACCGGCGCGAGGGCGGCATTCTGCCCCCATGGGCAGCGGCGCCCCGGGCGCACCGCTCCGCACGCGGGCCGGCCTTACGCCGGCCGGCGCCGCAGGCAATGGAAAGGCAGCAGGTGCCGCTCGCTGCGGGACCATTCGGAGGAGGTTGTTCTCCTGCCCGAAAAGAAGCTCGCGGATTTGTGACGCATGTCCGGGCAAAAGGTAGGTTGAAGGGCATCATCTCGACACGAAAGCTGCGGAACTTCATGGGCTTGGGTGAACTTTGCAAGGTTATTGATATTTCGTTAACTTTCGTATCTAATGCAAGCGCGCGGGGTTTCAGCGCGTGCGGGGGGAAGGGGAAATCCAGTGGGATTACTGACAACCAGTGCTGCGCCCCTGATTGGCGTCGATATCAGTTCGACCGCGGTGAAGCTGTTGCAGTTGAGCCAGGCCGGCTCGCGCTATCGCGTCGAGCACTATGCGGTGGAACCGCTGCCGCCGAACGCCGTGGTCGAAAAGAACATCGTCGAGGTCGAAGCCGTTGGCGACGCGATCCGGCGCGCGTTGCAGCGCTCGGGTGCGCGCACCAAGTATGCGGCCGCCGCCGTCGCCGGTTCCGCGGTGATCACCAAGGTGATCCCGATGCCGGCCGATCTTTCCGAAGACGACCTCGAAGGCCAGGTTCAGGTCGAGGCCAACCAGTACATCCCGTATCCGATCGAGGAGGTCAGCCTCGACTTCGAGATGCTCGGGCCCGTCAAGGACAACCCCGAGATGGTGCAGTTGCTGCTCGCGGCATCGCGCACCGAGAACGTGGACATGCGCGTCGCCGCACTCGATCTCGGCGGCCTCACCGCGCGGGTGATCGATGTCGAGGTGTTCGCGATGGAGAACGCCTTCCGCCTGATCGCCGACCAGTTGTCGGTGCCCCGGGACGCGCTGGTCGCGCTGGTGGACGTCGGCGCCACCATGATCACCCTGTCGGTGCTCAAGAACCAGCGCACCATCTACTCGCGCGAACAGGTGTTCGGCGGCAAGCAGCTCACCGACGAGGTGATGCGCCGCTACGGCATGTCCTACGAGGAGGCGGGTCTCGCCAAGCGCCAGGGCGGCCTGCCCGAATCCTACGAGATCGAGGTGCTGGAACCGTTCAAGGAAGCGATGGTGCAGCAGGTCAGCCGACTGCTGCAGTTCTTCTTCGCGGGCAGCGAATTCGGCAAGGTCGACCAGGTCGTGCTGGCCGGCGGTTGCGCGTCGATCCCGGGCGTCGCCGACATGGTGGTCGAGCAACTCGGGGTGCCGTGCGTGGTGGCCAATCCGCTCGCCAGCATGTCGCTGTCGCCGCGCCTGCAGGCGCAGACCCTGGCGCAGGACGCGCCGGCGCTGATGATCGCCGCCGGTCTGGCGCTGAGGAATTTCGACTGATGGCCAAGATCAATCTGCTGCCGTGGCGCGCGGAGCGCAGCGAACGCCGCGCGCAAGCGACCTCCGCCGGGCGGGTGCTGGGGGGCCACCACTGATGGCCAAGATCAATCTACTGCCGTGGCGCGTGGAGCGGCGCGAACGCCGCAAGCGCGAATTCTTCGCCCAACTGGTGGTCGCCGCGATCGCCGCGATCGTGCTGGTGGGGTTGTGGGGCTTCTGGACCAGCATGCGGATCGACAGCCAGAACGACCGCAACGCGTACCTGCAGGGACAGATCCAGCAGCTCGACGCCAAGATTACCGAGATCAAGAACCTCCAGCAGGTCAAGGACCACCTGCTCGCCCGCAAGCGCATCGTCGAGAAGCTGCAGGCGAGCCGCTCGCAGATGGTGCACCTGTTCGACCAGATGGTGAACACCATTCCGCCCGGCGCACGCCTCACCGGCCTCAAGCAGCAGGGCGACAAACTGACCCTCGACGGCGTGGCGCAGTCCAACGCCACGGTGGCGGATTTCATGCGCAACATCGAGGCCTCGCCCTGGATGGGCCCGGCGCAACTGGTCAAGACCGAGAAGGTCGACAACGCCACCAACACGCCCTACGAATTCGAACTGGTCGTGACCCTCGGCGTGCCGAAGTCCGACGGCAAGAACACGGCCCTGGCGGACGCATCCGCGGACCCGGCGCCTGCCGCGGCATCCGCGGGCACGGTCGCCCCCGCGGCCACCGCCGCACCGGTTGCCGCCATGGGCGATCCGCAGCCGAAGGCGGCGGCTACGCGGGCACCCGCTTCGGCGCCGGTCCGCAACGCAGTGGGTGCAGCCGGCTCGTCGGGCCGAACCGCGCCAGCGCCGCCGGCCGCAAAGGCGCGACGGGTGCCGGCCGCGGCGACCAGCAACGGGGGGGTGCGGCCATGAAGCTGATCGAGGATCTGCGCAACCTCGACCGCAACAACATCGGCGGCTGGCCGAAGTCGGTCAAGGTCTTCTTCATTGCGCTGGTGGCGGTCGTGATCGTGTTCCTCGGCTGGTACTTCTACGTCAGCAACGAGCAGGACACCCTTGCCTCCGCGCAGCAGCAGGAAGTGAAACTGAAGCAGGAATTCGAGCAGAAGCAGGCGAAGGTGGTGAACCTCGACGCGCTCAAGACCCAGCTCGCGCAGATGAACGAGATGCTGAGCCAGATGCTGCGCGAGCTTCCCAGCAAGACCGAAATGCCGGGTCTGCTGGTGACGATTTCGCAGACGGCGCAGGCGGCCGGGATCGAGACCGACGTGTTCAAGCCGCAGCCCGAGATTCCGAAAGAGTTCTACGCGATCAAGCCGATCTCGCTGAAGATGCAGGGCACCTACCACCAGTTCGGGACCTTCATCAGCAGCGTCGCCTCGCTGCCGCGCGTAGTGATCCTGACGATGCACAACGTGTCGCTGAAGCCGGTGGGCGCGGGCTCGAAGAACGCACCGCCGCCGGGTGGGCAGCTGATGCTCGAGGGGACCGTGCAGACCTATCGCTACCTCGGCGACGAGGAACCCAAGGGCGACAAGGCGTCCGGCAAGAAGGGAGGGAAGTGACCATGCGACCCACCCGCATCGCCATCGCCTTCGCCACCCTCGGCCTGCTGCTTGGTCTCGCCGGCTGCAGCGGCCAGGGCGACCTCCACGCATGGGTCGCGCAGGTCAAGGCGCGCAAGGGCGCGCCGCTGCCGCCACTGCCGGTTGTCCGGACCTTCGAGACGTTCCTCTACCAGGACCAGGACAAGCGCGATCCGTTCGAACCGGCGCCGCCTGCCGCCAACGAGCAAGTCGCGGCCGGCCCGCACCCGGACCAGGATCGCCCGCGCGAGCCGCTCGAGGCGTTTCCGCTCGACAGCCTGAAGATGGTCGGGACCATCGGGAGCAAGGGCAACATCGAGGCCTTGATCAAGGACCCGCAGGGCGTGATCCACCAGGTACGCGTCGGCGAATACATGGGCCAGAACTATGGCCACGTCACCCAGGTGACCACCGGTGAAGTCGATCTGGTGGAACTGGTTCCGAATGGTTCGGGCGGCTGGATGGAGCGCGACGCGAGCGTCGCGCTTGGCCAAAAATAATGATTCAGCGGGGATTACGTTCATGATGATCAAACCTGCTCTCTCCAGCGGTCGCGCCGGCGACGAGCCCGGTCGGCCGGGGCGCGGATGGATGACATGGCTGGCGATGCTGTGCCTGCTCGTGGCGGGACCGGCGCTGGCCGCCAGCACCCTCCAGGGCATCAGTTCCTCGCCGCTCCCGGGCGGCAAGGTGCAGTTGATCCTGACCTTCTCGGGTCCCGCCCCGACGCCGCAGTCGTTCAGCACCAACACCCCGCCGCGGATCGCGATCGACTTTGCCGACACGAGCAACGGCCTCGCCAAGCGCGCCTATGCCCTTGGCCAGGGCACCGCGAAAACCGTCAGTGCCGTGGAAGCCGGCGGACGGACGCGCGTCGTCGTCGATCTGAGCCAGGCCTCGCCCTACGTGACGGATGTCGAGGGCAATCGCGTGGTCGTGACCATCGGCGACGGCATGGGCGCTGCGACCGCGACTGCGGCTGCAACTCCCGAAGCCGCCGCTCCCGATGCTGCGGAGGCGCCCGCGCCATCCGCCCCCGCGCTCGCGCCGGTGCCGCCGAGGGCGGCCTCCCAGCGTGCGCTCGCGGTCGCTTCGGCCAATCCCGCCAAGGCCGCGGCGATGGCCGCTGGCAACGTGATCACTGCGGTCGACTTCCAGCGCGGCGACCAAGGTGCCGGCAAGCTGGTGATCCGATTCAGCCAGCCGGGTGCGGCCGCCAGCATGCACGCGAACGGCGACACCACGGTGATCGAAGTCGCCGGTGCGAACCTGGCCGCGTCGCAGGCGCGCCGCCTCGACGTCACCAGCTACGCGACGCCGGTACGCAGCATCAACACGCACGCGGTGCCGGGCGGCGCGCAGATCGACGTGGCTACCCTCGGCGTGGTCCAGACCGCTGCGTACCAGACCGGCAATGAATACGTGGTCGAATTTACCCGGCCGAAGTCGGATGCAACCAGTCTGCTGGGTGCGCCCAAGCCGATCGTTTACAAAGGCAGCCGGGTCACCTTCAACTTCCAGGACATCCCGGTTCGCTCGGTGCTGCAACTCCTGGCCGACGTCTCCAATCTCAACATCGTCGCCTCCGACAGCGTGCAGGGCAACGTGACGCTGCGGCTGGTCAACGTGCCGTGGGACCAGGCGCTCGACGTGATCCTGCGTGCCAAGAGCCTCGCCAAGCGCCAGAACGGCAACGTGATCTGGGTCGCTCCGCAGACCGAGATCGCGAAGTACGAGGAAAACATCGCCGACGCGCGCCAGAAGTCGCTCGACAGCGCGGAGCTCGTCACCGACTACATCCCGATCAACTACGGCAGCGCCCAGCAAATCGCCACCCTGCTGACTTCCGGCGCCAAGGCAGGCAACGTTGGTGGCGGTGGCGGTAGCACCAGCGGGGAACGCGGCTTCCTGTCGCCGCGCGGCAGCGTGTCGTACGATGAGCGCACCAACACCCTGCTGGTCAACGACACTCCCGAGAAGGTGCAGGAGATCCGGCAACTGGTGTCGGTGCTCGATCGACCGGTCAAGCAGGTGCTGATCGAGTCCCGGCTGGTCATCGCGACCGACAATTTCACCCGGGAGCTGGGTGCGCGCCTCGGCATCGGCGGCTTCCACCTCGGCACCAACAGCCGGCACGCGCAGCTCTACGGCGGTTCCACCTCCGACCTCCAGACCTCGGAGAAGAGCATCACCGATTACTGGAACGGGTTGACCGGCAACGGCACGGGCAGCGGCAACAGCACCGTGCAGATTCCGTCCGGTCTCAACGTGAACCTGCCCTCGACGACCACCGGTACCAGCGGCTTCGCGGTCGGCATCCTCGGACGCGACTACCTGTTGAACCTGGAGCTGTCGGCGGCCCAGCAGGAAGGCCGCAGCGAAACCATTTCGCAGCCCAAGGTGGTCACCGCCAACAACCAGGAAGCGACCATCCAGCAGGGCCAGCAGATCGGCTACCTGACCTTCCAGAACTCCGGAGCGGGCGGCGGCGCCGGGACCGCGACGGTGCAGTTCAAGAACGCGGTGCTGGAACTCGACGTCACCCCGACCATCACCTCCGACAACCGCGTGTTCATGAAGCTCAAGGTGGTCAAGGACGCGATCAGCGCCCTCGTGCCGAACCCGGGCGGCGGTTTCGTGCCGCAGATCGACCACCGCGAGATCGACACCTCGGTGCTGGTCGAAAACGGACAGACCGTGGTGCTGGGTGGCGTCTACGAGTTCACCAACGAGCACGACGTGACCAAGGTGCCGTTCCTCGGCGACATCCCGATCCTCGGCGCGCTGTTCCGCGACAAGAAGAACATCAACAACAAGGCGGAATTGCTGGTGTTCATCACCCCGCACATCCTCGGCCAGGAAACCACCGTGGAATAGCGTTCCACGCGAGTGGGTTACGCAAGAACGGCGCGGGCAACCGCGCCGTTCTTCGTTTTTCCTTCTCCCTTCGGGAGAGTGGCCCGGAGGGCCGGATGAGGGTGATCGCGCGTTGTCGAATGACTGGCGCGCTTCGGTGCCCTCACCGCGCCGCTGCGCGCTCGGCGCTGCAAGCCACGTCTCCCGGTAGGTCGCCCTTCAAAACTTTCACGCCGCGCTGTGGTCTACTTGGCCCATGCAAGCCGACAGTTATCCCGCACCCGAAGCCGCGGCGGCCGCCGCGTCCGGCGAAGCCGTTCCATCGCCGCTGCACGCACGCTTCGTCGCGTTGCGTGACGCGTTGCGCGCCGAAGTCATCGGGCAGCACGCGCTGATCGACCGCCTGCTGATCGCATTGCTGGCGGATGGGCACCTGCTGGTCGAAGGCGCGCCGGGGCTGGCCAAGACCACCGCCATCAAGGCGCTGGCCGCGCGGGTCGAAGCGGATTTCCACCGCGTCCAGTTCACCCCCGACCTGCTGCCGGCCGACCTCACCGGCACCGATGTCCTGCGGCCGCAGACCGGTGCCTTCGAATTCGAACCGGGCCCGCTGTTCCACAACCTGGTGCTGGCCGACGAGATCAACCGCGCGCCCGCGAAGGTGCAGTCGGCGTTGCTCGAGGCGATGGCCGAACGGCAGGTGACCATCGGGCGGCGCTCGTGGCCGCTGCCCGCGTTGTTCCTGGTGATGGCGACCCAGAACCCGATCGAGCAGGAGGGTACCTTCCCGCTGCCCGAGGCGCAGCTCGACCGCTTCCTGCTGCACGTGCCGGTGCGGTATCCGGAGGCGGGCTCGGAACGCGAGATCATGCGTCTCGCGCACCGCAGGGCGCGCGCGGATCTCGGCGCGCACCCGCAGCCGGAGCGCCTGCTCAGCCAGCCCGAGATTTTCTCGGCGCGCCGCGAGGTGCTGGACCTCCACATGGCCGACGGCCTCGAGGAGTACATCGTGCAACTGGTGCTCGCGACCCGCGATGCGCGGCCGTGGGCGCCGCAGCTGCGCGACAAGATCGCCTGGGGCGCGAGCCCGCGCGCGAGCATCGCGCTGCAGCGTTGCGCACGCGCCGCCGCGTGGCTCGCCGGGCGTGAGTACGTGCTGCCGGAGGACATCCAGTCGCTCGCGCCGGATGTCCTGCGACACCGCGTGTTGCTCGGCTACGAAGCCGAGGCCGAGGGCCTGCGCGTCGACGACGTGGTCCGGCAGTTGCTGGAGCGCGTGCCGCTGCCGTGAAGCCGGGACCGGGGAACCCGGGATCCGGGACCTGGCACTCGGCACTCGGGATGATCCCGGGACGCCGGGACAGCGAGCCGGCCGAATGTGCGCGATCCTTCACCCCCTTCGGAACGAAAAGGGGTCGCGACGAAGTCGCGGGAGATGTCGGCGCACGTGGCTGACGCCTTTGTTCCAGTCCTCTTCGCCGCCGAAGAGGGATAGCCAATCCGCTCAAATTCGATGTCCGCAACCGCAACCCAGATACACGATCGTGATCTTGGCATCACCCGCGTCGATCTCGCGGAACTGGTGGCACTGCGTGCGCGCGCCGCCAAGTCCACGGTGCTGCGCGCGCATTCGACGCTGTCCGGCGGACATGCGTCGGCGTTGCGCGGGCGCGGCATGGACTACGCCGAATCGCGCGTGTACGAGCGCGGCGACGATGCGCGCAACATCGACTGGCGGCGGACTGCGCGCAGCGGCAAGTGGCATACCAAGCTGTTCGAGGCCGAGCGCGAGCACGGCCTGTTGCTGGTCGTGGATACCCACGCGACGATGCGCTTCGGAACGCGCGCGCGCTACAAATCCGTGGCCGCGGCGCGCGCCGCGGCGTGGATCGCCTGGACCTGCGTGCGCGCCGGTGACCGCATCGGCGCAATGGCATTCGGTGCGGTGCGTGCGGCGGTCGACCTCCACTCCGGCACCCGTGGCGCGCTGTCGGTGCTCGGGGCGCTGGCGCGCTGCGACCAGGCGGCCACCGACGCGGATCCCGGCGCGGCCGAGCCGTTGTCCGCCGCACTGGCGCGCGCGCAGCGGCTGATCACGCCCGGCAGCCGGGTGTGGCTGCTGTCCGACGGCTGGTGCACCGACGATGGCGCGGCGCACGCGCTCGCAAGGCTCGCGCGCCACGCGGACCTGCGTACCGTGATCATCGTCGATGCGCTCGAGCGCGAGCCGCTGCGCGCCGGAACCTACGTGTTCGAGACGGCTTCGGCCACGCGCGTGGTGGACCTGGCGGGCGAGCGGGCGCGGACGCAATTCGGCGAACGCATGTCGCAGGGCTGGCGCAGGCTTGCGGCCGCCTGCGGCCAGGCGGCGGTGCCGTGGGTGCCGTTCGCGACCAGCGACGAGCCGGACCTCGCGGTGGCGCCGCTCTGGCGGCGGCGGGTGAGGCGAGCGTGAACGGCAACGGGCCGGTGCTGCGCGACATCCATCTGCCGGATGCGGCATGGTGGCCGCCGGCGCCGGGCTGGTGGATCGTCGCGGCGCTGGTCGTGCTGGCGTCCGGCATCATCGCCGCGTTGCTGTGGCGGCGGGCGCGCCTGCGCGTGCGCCGCGCGGCACTGCGCGAAATCGACTCACTCGAGGCAGCCTATGCGCGCGATGCTGACGCGGCACGGCTCGCGGACGGGGCCTCGCGGCTGCTGCGGCGCGTCGCTCGCCTGGTCGAACCCGAAGCGGCGAGCCTCGCGGGCGAGGCATGGCGCGCATTCCTCCACCGCCACGCGCGCACGGAGGCGACGCGGGCGGCGCTCGACCGCCTGCTCGCCGCGCGCTACCTCGCTCGTCCGGGGCTGGATGCCCCGGCGCTCCTTGCTGCCTTGCGCGCGTGGTGCGGCAGCGCCTTGCGCGGCGGTCACCGTGGAGGCGGCTCCACCGCCAGTTCACGCCCCCGCTCGTCGAAGGTCGCGGCCACGGCGAGGCGCGCGACCGGTGCGCCGCCGGCGGGCAGCGAGGCGGCGTCGTGACGTTCGCGTGGCCGTGGATGTTCCTGTTGCTGCCGCTGCCGTGGCTGGTGTGGAAGCTGCTGCCACCGGCCGCGCCGGGCGCCGCGCTGCGGCTGCCGCAACAGGTGAAGCTCACGAATGCTGCGCCGGGAATCCGGGTTTCGCGCTGGCGGCTCGCAGTGGCGTGCATCGCCTGGCTGCTGCTGGTGGGGGCAGCCGCCCGGCCGCAGCAGACGGCGCCGCCGCAGGCGATGCACCATACCGGCCGGGCGCTGATGCTGGCGGTCGATTGCTCGGGCAGCATGGCGATCGAGGACATGCGTTTCACGGCCGCGACGGTCAGCCGCTTCGCGGCCGTGAAAGCGATCGCCGGGCGCTTCGTCGCGCAACGCTCCGGTGACGACGTGGGCCTGATCCTGTTCGGCACCCATGCCTATCTGCTGACGCCGATGACCTTCGACGTGGATACGGTGGCCAGGCAACTGGATGGTGCGGCCATCGGGCTCGCCGGCCGCGAAACTGCGATCGGCGATGCGATCGTGCTGGCCGCGAAGCACCTGGCCGCGCTGCCGGCGCGGGCGCGGGTACTGGTGCTGCTCACCGACGGTGTCAACACCGCCGGCAACGTGATGCCACTGGATGCCGCGAAGCTCGCCAAGGCTGCCGGCGTACGGATCTACACCATCGGAGTCGGTTCCGACGCGCAGGTGGTCGGCGCATTCGGGATGCAACTCGCGGCGCCCGACAGCGAACTCGACGTGGGCACGTTGACCCGGATCGCCCGCGAGACCGGCGGTCGATTCTTCCGCGCCGCCGATGCCGACGAGCTGGCCGCGGCCTATCACGCGATCGACGCGCTGGAACCGCTCGCGGATGGCAAGTCGCTGTTGCGGCCCCATCAGGAGTGGTACCCGTGGCCGCTTGCGCTCGCGCTGCTGCTGGGCTGCATGCTGCTGCCGTGGCGTTCGCTGCTGACCGGCGGGATGGCAAGCGCATGAGTGCGCTGGAATTTCCGCTGCACTTCCTGCGCCCGTGGTGGTGGCTTGCATTGCTGCCACTGCCGGCGGTGCTGTGGGCGCTGGCGCGTAGCGGCGGCGGACGTGCGATGTGGTCGCGGATCGTCGATGCCGCGTTGTTGCCGCACCTGGTCCACGACGCCGGCACGCGCCGGCGGTTGGCGCTCGCGCTGGCCGCGCTGGCCTGGGTGCTTGCGGTCGCTGCATTGTCCGGCCCCGCGTGGCGGAAGTTGCCGGCGCCGCTGTACGTCAACGGTGCCGCGCGGGTGGTGGTGCTGTCGCTGTCGAACGACATGCTGGCCGAGGACCTGAAGCCGGACCGACTGGCACGGGCCCGGTTCGCCGTCCGCGACCTGCTCGATCAAGCCGGCGACGCGCGCACCGCGCTCGTGGCCTATGCGGGCGCGGCGTTCACGGTCGCGCCGTTGACCGACGACAAGCGCACCGTGTTGAACCTCTTGCACGCGTTGCGGCCGGACGTGATGCCGGTGCCGGGGAACGATGCCGCGGCGGGCATCCGGCAGGGCGCCGCGTTGCTGCGGCAGGCGCACGTCAAGGGCGGCGAAATCGTGCTGGTGACGGACACCGCCGATGCCGACGCCGTCAGCGCGGCGCGGGTCGCGCGTGGCAAAGGCATCCGCGTGGACGTGCTCGGCATCGGGACCACAAGCGGCGCGCCGGTGCCGCAGAGCGGCGGTGGATTCGCCAGCGGACCGGGCGGCCTGCTGATGGCATCCCGCGACGATTCCGCGCTGGCTGCGGTCGCGCGCGCGGGCGGCGGCCGCTATGTCGTGCTGCAGCCCGACGGTGGCGGGACGGCAGCGTTCGGGTCGCCGGTCGCGGCTGCCGGCCATGCCAGCCACGGCGAACGCGCGCAGATCTGGCGTGACGGCGGCATCTGGCTGCTGCCGGCGCTCGTGCTGCTCGCCGCCCTGGCCTTCCGGCGCGGCTGGCTGCTGGTGGTGGCGCTGCTGGTGATGCCGGTCGCGATGCCCGCGGCGCAGGCGTCCACGTGGTCGTCGCTGTGGACCAACCGCGACCAGCGCGCGCTGCAGGCATTGCAGCGTGGCGATACGCGAAGGGCCCAGCAGCTTGCGACGACGCCCGGGGTGCGCGGGGCCGCCGATTACCGCGCCGGCGATTATGCCGGTGCGGCGCACGCGTTCGCGCAAGGCAGCGGCGCGCGCGCGCAATACAACCTCGGCAATGCGCTGGCGAGGCAGGGACGATACCGCAAGGCGATCGCGGCGTACCGACGCGCCCTGCACCAGGATCCGAAGTTCGCGGATGCGCGCGCGAACCTCGATGCCGTCGAAGCGTGGTTGAAAAAACATGCGCCGCCCCCGCAGGGCGGCCAGGGGCGATCGAAACGCGATGGCCGATCCGGCAACGGGTCGCCGCAGCAGGGATCGCGACCGTCCACCGCGCCCGACGCGACCGGCAACCAGCGGCAAGGCGTGCAACCGCACGCCGCGCCCGGCTCGTCCGGGGACCGACAAGGTTCGTCATCGAATCCGTCTTCGACTTCCCAGGGCCACAATGGCGGCCGCAGCGGCGGCGCGGACAAGGAACCGGGAAGCGCGTCCGCTGCGGAAGCCGAGCGGCAGCGCGGCCAGGGCGAACAGGCGGCGCGGGGGGTCGAGCGCGAGCTGCAGGATGCTCGCGGCAGCCATTCGAAGCCCGCTGCGGGTCCGCCGCGTGCGTTTGCGCTCGGACAGACCGAGCCCCGCGACGAGTCGAACCTCGATGCCAGCCAACGGGCGATGCTGCGCTCGGTGCCGGATGACCCGGGTGCGTTGCTACGCCGGAAGTTCCGGCTCGAGTGGGAACAGCGCAACGGCCAGCGACAGGAGAACGGGCAATGACGATGCGCCGGTCGGTGGTGCTGTGGCTGCTGCTGGTCGTGCTGGCGCCGCTCGCGCAGGCGGCGACAGTGCGCGCATTCCTCGACCGCGACCACGCGAGCCTCGGCGACACCGTCACCCTCAACATCCAGTCCACGGGGCCGCTCGGGAATCCGGACCTGGCGCCGCTGCAGAAGGACTTCGAGGTGCTCGGCACTTCGCGTTCCCGCAGCCTCGAGATCATGAACGGCAAGACCACCAGCACCGAGCAGCTCGGCGTCGCGCTGAAACCCCGGCACACCGGAACCCTGGAGATTCCCCCGCTCACCGTCGGCGGCGGGCGCACCCCGCAATTGACGCTTGCGGTGGGTGCAGCGCCCAGCGGCGGCACCGGCCACGTCGGCGATCCCGTTTTCATGGAGACGAGCGTGCTGTCGAGTTCGCCCTGGGTCGGCCAGCAGACCGTCTACACGGTGCGGCTGTTCTACCTGCCCGGCGTCGATGGTGCCTTGAGCGATCCCACGGCCGATGGCGCACGGCTGATCCAACTCGACCGCGACCACCGCTACGTCACCCAGCGCGACGGTTACACCTACAAGGTCATCGAGCGTAGCTGGGCGTTGATCCCGCAGCGCAGCGGCGGGATCAGCGTGCAAGGGCCGGTGTTCCAGGGGCGGCGCCTCGGCCCCGGCCTTCCCAACGCCTGGTTCAACAACCCGAACGCGCTCCTGAACAATCCGAATGCGTTGTTGAACGCGCCGGCGCAGGGGTTCGGCGGCGCGGTGCGCGCGGCGGCGCCGGTGGCCCGGATCGATGCCCGTGCGCCGCCGGCCAAAGCCGGCAAGCCGTGGTTGCCGGCCCGCAGCGTGGAGCTACAGCTTTCCGGCCTTCCCGGCAATGGCAAAGTGGAGGCCGGAACGCCGTTGACGCTCACGCTCAGCATCCGGGCCAGCGGGCAACCGGCGGATGCGCTGCCGGAGCCCGAACTTCCGCCCATCCAGGGCGCCCGCGTCTACCCCGACCAGACCCGCGACTCCACCGACGACAGTGGCAAGTGGCTGCAGGGAATGCGCACGCGCAGTTTCGCGATCGTGCCGGAGCAAAACGGCAAGCTCACGATTCCAGCGATCACGCTCACCTGGTGGAACGTCGCGCAAAATCGTCCCGAACAGGCGAAGGTGCCGGCGCACACGCTGCAGGTCAGCGGGGTTGTGGCCGCATCATCGACTCCGGCGCCGCCGCCCGCAGCGGTGCCGACTCCCACCGCGACCAGCGCGACCAGCGCGTCGCTCGCGAAGGCGGGGCCGGTGCCGGATGCGGCCCCGGCTTCGAGTCCCGCGTGGCAGGACATCGCGATCGCGAGCTTGGGCCTGTGGGCGTTGCTGGTCGTGGCTGGTGCCGCGTGGTGGCTGTTGTCGCGACGGCGCGCTTCGGCGGCGGTGCTTGCGAGGGGCGCTGCGGAAACCAACACTCCCGGGCCCGTCCCGGCGCAGCCGTCCAGGCGCGCCGGCGCGCAGCCGCGAGCCGTACCGGCGGATGCACGGACCGACCCGAAAGCGTTGCAACAGGAGGCCCTCGCCGCAGCACGCGCCGGTGATGCGGCGAGCTGCGAACGCGGTTTGCTGGCATGGGGCCGGGCATCCCGCAGCGGCATCGTCAACATCGGTGCGCTGCGCGACGCGCTTTCCGCTCCTGCCCAGCGTGCAGCCCTGGAGGCATTGCAGCAGGCGCGCTGGCGGGACGTCGATGCAGCGGCCGCCTGTGCCGCCGTGTTGCAGGCATTCGCGCACGGGTTCGAATGGCGTGGCGGCGACCAACCCGGCCGGCCGGAACAAGCGTTGCCGCCGCTCTATCCGCTGTAGGAATCGGCCTGCGCGAAGCGCCTGCTCCTTGTTCCGCCTGCCACCCTTTGCAGGAACGGCGCGCAACAGCACAAGGCGGCGCCCCTACCTGGGTCCGTCAAGGATTGCGACGTGCAATCGCCGTGCCGCGGCTTGCCAGGCTTCGGCCATCCCGGCGTCGAACGCGCACAGGACGATCCGGCGCGGCGTGCGTGCCCGATGCTGCTCTTCGCCCAGCACCGCCATCGCCACGCCCGCCGCGGCGTCGCGCGGGTAGCCGTACACGCCGCAGCTGATCGCGGGAAACGCGATGCTGTCGACGCCGTGTTGGCGCGCGAGCGCGAGCACGTTGCGATGGCACCTCGCGAGCAACTCCGGTTCGCCGTCCCCGCCACCGCGCCAGACCGGACCCACCGTATGCACGACGAACCGCACGGGCAGGCCGAAACCCTTCGTGATGCGCGCCGCTCCCACCGGGCAACGCACGCCGGCCCGCAGCTCTGGGAGCGCCCGGCACGCGTCGAGCAATCCCGGTCCCGCGGCGCGGTGGATGGCTCCGTCGACCCCGCCGCCGCCACGTAGCGCCTCATTCGCTGCGTTGACGATCGCATCGACGCGCAAGGTGGTGATGTCGGTCTGGACGATCTCGATGGACATGGCGGCGGCGGGGTCGTGGGTTGCCAGCCCTGCCATCCGTGGCTCCCCGGGGCGTGCGCCTCGGGGCCTCAACGCTGCGGTTGTTTCAGGAGATCGCGGATTTCGGTGAGCAGCACCACCTCGGGCGGCGTCACCGGTGGCGGCGGCACCCCCTTCTTGGGCATCACGTGCTTGACCAGCCAGATCACGAGGAACACCGCGAACGCGATGATCAGGAACGTGATGATGGTGTTGACGAAGGTCCCGTAGTTGATGGAGACGACTTTCTTGGGATCGGGTGAATTCTTGATGATGTATTTCAGTTTCGAGAAGTCGACGCCGCCCACCAGCAGCCCGACCGGCGGCATGATGATGTCGTTGACCAGCGAGGTGACGACCTTGCCGAACGCGGCGCCGATGACCACCGCAACGGCGAGGTCGAGCACGTTGCCGCGCATGATGAACGCCTTGAAGTCTTTCGCAAAGCTCATTGCGGAGTCCTCCTGCTGAAGTGGGCGCAAACTTCACCGGCCCCTCGCGGCGCGCCCATTTAGGCACTTTCGCCGGGGGCGCGCAAGCGGATGGAAGGTCAAGTGACGCGGCCCGCGAGCTCGGCGATCCCCTGCAAGGATGCGCGAAACGTGTCGCCCCGTTCCAGCGGACCGACGCCCGCCGGCGTGCCCGTGAAGATCAAATCGCCGGCCTTCAGCTCGAACAATTTCGAGAGCTCGGCAATGAGCTCCGGCACCGCGAAGATCATGTCGGCGATGTCCGCGTCCTGGCGGACCTCGCCATTCACCTCGAGCGACAGGCGCGCGTGTTGCGGGTGCCCGATTTCGGTTGCCGCGCGCAAGACCGACACGGGCGCCGATCCATCGAAGCCCTTGGCGACATCCCACGGCAGTCCCTTCGCCTTCATCGCCGCCTGCAGGTCGCGGCGGGTGAGGTCGAGGCCCACCCCGTAGCCGAACACGCAATCGAGCGCGCGCGCCGGCGCGATGTCGCGCCCGCCACCCGAGAGTGCCACCACCATTTCGACCTCGTGGTGCAGTTCGCGCGTGGCGGAGGGATACGGAATTTCGCCGCCTTCCGGAACGATCGCGTCCGCCGGCTTCATGAAGAACACCGGATGGTCCCGGCTCACGGCCTGCGCGCCCATTTCCCTCGCATGCTCGGCGTAGTTGCGGCCGATGCAGTAGATGCGGTGCACGGCGAATCGCGCGTCGCTACCGGCAATGCGGGTAGCGGGAATGGACGGAAGATCGAACACGAAGGCCATCGGCTGCAACTCGCAAGGAATGGGTGATTGTAGGCGCCGCCCGGCCCGATGGATGGGTTATTCGTCCTGCAGTGCCTTGGTCAGCGGTGCCCGTAGCGCGCGGACGACGGGCCACAGCGCGCCCAGCACGCCCAAGATCAACACATACGCGAACGTCCAGCCGGCGACGCCTGTCCCGACGTGCATCCGGAATTCGATCGCCGAGCCGCCTGTGGAGGACCCGACTTCGTGACCGTTCACCGCGAGCCACGCCACCAGCACCGCTGCGGCCGCGCATACCGCGCCAATCACAAGCACTTCGACCAGCAGTGCCACCGCCAGCGCTCCGCGGCGACAGCCAAGCGCTCGCTGGATCGCGAGCTCGCGCCTGCGCGCATCCAGCGCCATGCCGAGTGCATTGGTGATGGCGAGGACCGCGCCCAACCCGAGTAATGCGGAAACGCCTTCCGCCGCCGTGGTGACGAGGTATTTCAGGAACTCCGTTTGGCCGGTGTAGTAGTCCCGTTGGCGCACCGCGTGCAGCCCCTGGGTTTGCGGGTTGTCGTGCGCCTCCTTGAACTCCTCGAACGCCGCGGGCGAGGTCAGCTTCACCCACAGGCAAGTCAGCGCGCCCTGCGCGTGGTAGGCGGACTGCAGGGCGGCCAAGTCGGTCCACAGTTCCGACTCCCAGAATCCGCCGTTGGCAGCGAATTCACCGCTGACGTGCCATGGGTTTTTGTGAATCGAGGTGGTTGCACCGGTATCGAGTGCCACGAAGCCACGTGCGGCGCCGACGCCCGCAATCAGCTCGTCCTTGCCAGCGGCGAAAGGCCGCCCCGAGCGCACGGAAATCCAACCCTCCGCAAAGGCAACACTCGGCGTCGCCGCGCAAGCGCTGCGCGGAGTGGCCGAGCCGGTCGACGACGGGTGACAGTGACAGCTGTCAACCTCGATGCTTGATGACTGCCGCTAACCGGCTGGCGGCCGGACAGCCAAACTGTGGCAGACTGGCGCGGCCAACCGGCTTGGCTCGCAGCGGGGGCGACAGGTGCGCAACGGCGATTCTGGCAAGGATCTTCTCCACGAACTGCGGATCGACAGCGCCCAGCGCGACGGCGGTGGCTCGCGCGGTCCGCGTTGGCCCTGGATCGTGGCGGTCATGGTGGTGGTTCTGGCCGCGGCGGCTGTCGCGGCAGTCGTGCTGCGCCCGCGGGCGGTGCCGGTAGAGACCGCGACGGCCGTCGCGCTGTCGTCCGCGGGCAATGATGCCGCGGTGCTGCAGGCGACCGGCTACGTGGTGGCGCGGCGGCAGGCGACCATTTCGGCGCAGATCATCGGCACCTTGACGCAGGTTTCGGTCGAGGAGGGCGAGCACGTCGACAAGGGGCAGATCCTGGCGCGGCTCGATCCCACCGCCTATCAGGCCCAACTGGACTCGACCAAGGCGCAATACGCGGCCGCGCAAGCGGGTGTCGTGAAAGCGCGCGCGATCCTGAGGCAGGACCGCGCCAACGCCGGGCGCATGAACGAAGTGGTGGCACGTGGCTACGTTTCGAAGCAGGACGCCGAGCAGGCCAACACCCAGGTCGCCACCGACATGGCCGCACTCGACGTCGCGGTCAGGCAGGCGCAGGCGGCGAAAGACCAGGTGCAGGCGGCGCAAGTCAACCGGGACTTCACCATCATCCGCGCGCCGTTCTCGGGGGTTGTAACCGACAAGGCCGCGGAGGTGGGCGAGATCGTGTCGCCGTACACCGCGGGGGGCGGCGGCATCGCCGGTGGTCTCGCCACCATCGTGGACATGAATTCGCTGGAAGTCGATGTCGACGTCAACGAGGCCTATATCAGCCGCGTCAAGCGGCGCATGCCGGTCGAGGCGATCCTGGATGCCTATCCCGACTGGAAGATACCCGCGCACGTGATCGCGATCATCCCGAGTGCGGACAAGAGCAAGGCCACGGTCAAGGTTCGCATCGCGCTGGACCAGAAGGATCCCCGCATCATTCCGCAGATGGGGGTGCGGGTATCGTTCCTGGAAAAATCCGGCAAGAACAGCAAATCGTTGCCCGGCGTACTGGTGCCGAAATCGGCGGTGCTACAGCGCAACGGGCAGGACGTGGTGTTCGTGGTGAAGAACGGCCGCGCCGAGCGCACGCCCGTCACCACCGGCGGCGATTTCTCCGACATGAAGCAGGTCCTCGCCGGCATCAGCGCAGGCGCGGAAGTGGTGAAGGCGCCGCCGAAGGATCTGCGCGATGGCGAGAAGGTGCAGGTGAAGGCGGGTGGTAGTGATTGATGTTTCCTTCTCCCTCCGGGAGAGGTGGCCCGAAGGGCCGGATGAGGGTTCGGGCTCGCGAGACTGCATGTTGCGCAAGGTTCGTACTCTCACCGCTGCCCCTCTCCCGGCAGGAGAGGGGTCCCAATGCCAGGAGACCACGATGAACGCAGCAGTCGCGGAAGTGCAAGAAAGCAACCCGACGCAAGGTGACGGACAACCGTTGGTCCGTATCCGCGGCGTTTCCAAGACCTACGCGCGCGGCAAGCAGAGACTCGAGGTGCTTCACCACATCGATCTCGACATCGGGCGCGGCGATTTTCTCGCCTTGATGGGGCCCTCGGGTTCCGGCAAGACCACGCTGCTCAACCTGATCGGCGGCCTCGATTCGGCGACCGAAGGCAGCATTGCCGTCGATGGCAAGCGCATCGACCAGATGGGCGAAGGCCCGCTCGCGCGCTGGCGGGCGTCCAACGTCGGTTTCGTCTTCCAGTTCTACAACCTGATGCCGGGGCTCAGCGCGCAGAAGAACGTGGAACTGCCGCTGCTGCTGACGCGGCTGCCGGGCGCCAGGCGCAGGAAGAACGCCGCCATCGCCCTGCAACTGGTCGGGCTCGCCGATCGGGCCACCCACAAGCCGGGCGAACTTTCGGGCGGCCAGCAGCAGCGGGTCGCGATCGCGCGTGCGATCGTGTCGGATCCGACCTTGCTGGTGTGCGACGAGCCGACCGGTGACCTCGACCGTCAATCCGCCGAAGAGGTCCTGACGTTGCTGCAACGGCTGAACCGCGAACACGGCAAGACCATCGTGATGGTGACGCACGATCCCAAGGCCGCCGAATACGCAAGCCATACCCTGCACCTGGACAAGGGCACGTTGGTGGAGCAGCAGCATCTGGCCTGAGCGCGGGAGCGCATCATGAAATACTTCCATTTGATCTGGAGCGCGCTGTTCCGGCGCAAGGCGCGGACCATCTTCACGCTGATCTCGATCGTGGCCGCGTTCCTGCTGTTCGGCCTGCTGAACTCGGTGCGCGTGGCGTTCACCAGCGGCAGTAACAGCCTCGCCGGGAACGAGCGGCTGGTGGTGGCTTCGCGCTTCTCGATCATGACCGGGCTGCCGGAGAGCCTGAAGTCGCGCATCGCCGCGATTCCGGGCGTGCAGCGCGTCGGGCACGAGAATTGGTTCGGCGGCGTCTATCAGGAGCCGAAGAACTTCGTCTTCAGTTTTGCGGTGGACGAGGATTACCTGGGCACCAATCCCGACATCCTGCTGACGCCCCAGCAGCGCGAGGCTTTTGCCCAAACGCAGGACGGCGCGTTGATCGGCGAGGCGCTGGCCGCGCGCTACCACTGGAAGGTGGGCCAGAAGATTCCACTGCAATCACAGATCTTTCCCCGCAAGAACGGCGACAAGACCTGGCCGTTCACCATCGTCGGCATCTACCAGACCGCGAAAGACGCGCCCAACGGCATCGACCAGATGTTCTTCCTGCACTGGAAGTACTTCGACGAGGCCAACCTGTACAGTCAGCACGAAGTCGGCTGGTACGTGGTCAAGCTCGCCGATGCGAAGAAGGCCGACAAGGTAGCGCACGCCATCGACGCGCTGTCGGCCAATTCCGACCACGAAACCAAGACCCAGACCGCCAATGCCTTCAACGCCTCGTTCGCCAAGCAGGTCGGCAACATCGGCTTGATCGTCGAGGCGATCATGGCGGCGGTGTTCTTCACGCTGATCCTGTTGACCGGCAACACGATGGCCCAGGCGGTGCGCGAACGCATCCCGGAACTGGCGGTGTTGAAGACGATCGGCTTTTCCAATCGCAGCGTGCTCGCGTTGGTGCTGGCCGAATCCATCCTGCTGCTCCTGCTCGGGGGTGTGATCGGGGTGGCGATCGCGAGTGCCCTCGCGCCCGGGCTGGCCAAGGGCAGCGGCGGCATGATCCAGCTGCCGCCGATCGGTGCGTCGAGCTGGATCGAAGGCATCGTGCTGATGGTTGTGATCGGCATCCTCGTCGGCGCATTGCCCGCGTTGCGCGGGATGCGACTGAAGATCGTCGATGCGCTCGCGGGACGCTAAGGAAAACCCGTCATGAAAAAATTCCTGTCTGGTCTGGGCTTGTTCTCGATCCTGGTCGCGTGGCTGATCGTGTGGACGCTGCTGCCGTGGTTCGTGATCCTGGGTCTGGCGATCCTGCTTGCGTTGTGGCTGGTGATTGGCCGCAGCGGCCGGCGCGCCTTGTCGGTGACGCGGGTGGGCCTGAGCACGCTCGCCGAACGATTGGGTTCCACGGCGGTGATCGTGATCGGTATCGCCGGCGTGGTCGGCGTGCTGGTGGCGTTGCTGGCGATGGGGGAGGGTTTGAGCGCCACGCTCCAGCAGACCGGCAGCGATGACACCGCGATCGTGCTGCGCGGCGGTTCGGGCGCAGAAAGCAATTCGGTTCTGACGCGCGACGACATCGACGTGATCGAGCAGGCGCCCGGCATCGCGCGGGACACGCAGGGCAAGCCGGTTGCGTCCGCGGAACTGGTGGTGGTCGCCAACGTGCCGAGGAAGAGCGATCCCGCCACCGATGCCAATGTCGAGATCCGGGGCGTCGGCGACGAAGCCTGGCAGGTGTGGCCCAAGGTGACGATCGTCGCGGGACGCAAGTTCAAGCCCGGCCTTCGCGAGTTGGATGTCGGCCAGGCCGCGCAGCGCCAGTTCGTGGGTCTGGATCTCGGCAAGCAACTGAAGCTGGCCGGGCAGGAATGGACGATCGTGGGGGTGTTCGCGTCCGGCGACTCCCACGAATCGGAATTGTGGGGTGATTCGAAATCGGTGGCGTCCGCCTACCGCCGCGGCAGCAGCGCCGAATCCGTGACCGGCCGCCTGGCCTCACCGCAAGCCTTCGACCGGTTCAAGGCCTCGTTGACGAGCGATCCGCGCATCAAGGTGGATGTCAGCACCACGCGCGATTACTTCAACAAGCAGTCGGAAGGCCTGAGCAAGGTCATCCGCGTGGTCGGTATCACCATCGGCGTGATCATGGCGATCGGCGCGATCTTCGGCGCGCTCAACACCATGTACGCCGCGGTCGCCACCCGCGCGCGCGAAATCGCGACACTACGCGCGATCGGGTTCCGCGGTTTGCCGGTGGTGGTTTCGGTGCTGCTGGAAACCATGCTGCTGGCGTTGCTCGGCGGCGTGATCGGCGCCGCGATCGTGTGGCTGGTGTTCAACGGCTACACCGCGTCCACCCTGGGGGGAAATTTCAGCCAAGTGGTGTTCCAGTTCCGGGTGACGCCCGCGCTGCTGTGGAACGGCATCAAATGGGCGTTGGCGATCGGCTTCATCGGCGGCTTGTTTCCCGCGATGCGCGCCGCGCGCTTGCCGGTGACGGCAGCATTGCGCGAATTGTAAGCCCCGCGCGGCGCGCAATTGGGACCCTGCTGTGCGCGTGGGCTGCGGCCGGTGCTCGGCACGCTGGTGCTGCGATGGTCCCCCACCGCGGCGGTCCGGTCCAGGCCAAACCTGCGCGCGCATTCCGCGGGCGTCCGCTTCTATTCAGCCGGAAGCGAGCCGAACTCAAGCCAGCGCAGTGACAGATTCACGGCGCTCCAGCAGTGCGAAATGTCGTGCGATCGCCGCCAGGCCCGTGGTCAGCGCTCCGGTTTGAAATGCCGGTCGCGAGCTATGGTCGTTGGCGATCAAGCAGCCGCCCGGAGTCCTCCCTGCGTCGCCCCGTCAGGAAGAAGACCATCGGAGACCGTCAGGTAGGGCGTCCCCGGCACCCGCGAGAACGCGTACATCAACACGTTGATGGGCGCCATGAACGCCGAGTGATCGGTAAGCTGGCGCAGGAGGCGGTGGCGTTCCCGGCCCCGGAAGTGCACGTACCGTGCGCACGCGGCGAGGATGGCAACGACGATCCACTTGACCATGACGCAACCGCCGGCAGGCCAATCAACGCCGCGGATTCTCCTCCGCCACGGCTGCGCGCCGCCTGCCGCGTCCGGAATGCGCCAGCGTGATGATGGCGACGCCCACCAGGATCACGACCATGCCCGCGAGTTCCGCCGTGCCCACGTGTTCGCCCGCGACCAGCGCCCCCAGCAGCACCGCGACCGGCGGGTTCACGTAGGCGTAGCTGGCGGTCAACGCCGGTCGCACGTGCTTCACGAGGAAAAGGTACGCCGAGAAGCCGACGATCGATCCGAACACCGCAAGGTACGCAATGGCGAGTAGGGACGCGGTCGGCGGCTGCGAGGGCAAGGGCTCGCCAGTCAGCCATGCGGTGAGCGCCAGCGCGGGCGCCGCGCACAGCATCTGCGCGGCCACGTTCATGGGTCCTTCCGGCATGTCCTGGCGGCGGCTCCAGATCGAACCGAACGCCCAGGCGGCGGTCGCCACCAGCAGCGCCCCGGCGGCCCAGGGCGCGGCGCGCATCGTGCCGCCGCTGTTCAGCACGATCACCCCGACGAAGCCGATCGCAAGCCCAATGATTTCGCCGCGGCTCGGTCGCTCGCGATACGCGAACAGGAACAGCGCGATGAACAGCGGCTCGCTGGCAATCGCGACCGCCGCAATGCCGGAGGTGACACTCTGTTCCGCGAAGCATACGAAACCGTTGCCGAACAGCAGCAACAACACGCCGGTGATCGCGGCATTGCGCCACTGCCGGTGCGTAGGCGGCTTCACGCCGTGCAGGCGCAACCATGCGTACATCGCGGTACCGGCTGCAAAAAAGCGCAAGGCAGCCATCTCGAACGGCGGAAAGCCGGTCAAACCGATGCGTATGCCGAGATAGGTCGAACCCCAGATCAGGTACACGGATCCCAGGGCCAGCGGCACCAGCCAGCGGCGTTGCGACGCGACGCTTCCGGAAGCAGACAGGGCAATGTCGTTCATGGTGGTCCGGCCGTTGGGCCCGGCGCGCGGCGCGAAGGAAGAAAGACGCCTCCCGCAGAGGGAGGCGCGACGCAATTCTAGAGGCGGGTCGGTCCGGAGCGAGGCATTCGGAGTCATGAAAGTTTCGACAGCCTGGCTTGAACAAAGCTCAAGTCGGATTGCCGCGCAGCTCGCGCTCCAGCAGGATCCGTTTGCGCATCGCGCCCCAGCGCCAACCGCCGAGGGTTCCATCGGCGCGCACCACCCGGTGGCACGGCACGATCAGGGCCAGGCGGTTCTCGCCGCAGGCGCGGCCCACGGCGCGCGCTGCGCCGGGCTCGCCGATGGCGTCGGCGATGGCGCCGTAGCTGCGGGTTTCGCCGGCGGGAATCCGGGTCAACGCTTCCCACACGCGCCACTGGAACGCGGTGGCGGTGACGTCGAGTGGCGGCAGTGCCGGTGCGGGCCCGCCGTGATCGGCCCCGGCGAACTGGCGCGCAACGCGTGCCACCACGGCGGCCAGCCATTCGTCGCGTCCCGCATCGATCCGTGTCAGTTCGGCCCGCGGGAATTCCTTGCGAAGCGCGCCGAGCAGGGCATCGTCCTCGTCACCGATGGTGACCGCGCACAATCCGCGCGCGGTCGCCGCGACCAGCACGCGCCCGAGTGGCGAGGCGACCGTGGTGTAGCGGATCGCGACGCCCAGTCCGCCGTCGCGATAGCGCGTCGGAGGCATGCCCAGCAGGCGGTCCGAGTGCTCGTACACCCGGCTGCCGGAGCCGAATCCTGCGGCATACACGGCGTCCGTCACGTCGGAGCCGCCTCGCAACGTGCGCTTGAATGCACCGAAGCGCCGCGCGCGCACGTATTCGGAGGGTGATACGCCGAAGCGGCGGCGGAAGCTGCGTTGCAACCAGCCGGGGGACAAGCCGACCCGGCGGGCCAGGTCACCCAGGGCGGGAGCGGGATCGCTCCCGTCCAGGATCTCGCGGGCGCGGTCCAGGGGGTCCGGGGCGGTATGGATGGCGGGTTTGGCGTTCATGCGGCCATTCTGCGGGCCGCGCCCCAAGTCCGCCATCCGCTTCTTGTCGCCGGCGTCCTCAGTCGCCTGGGGGAAGCGCGTCGCCCACGGAATACCGCACCACGCTGAATTCGCCCTCGATGATGGATGGGTCCCGGCGCCGGTGGCCGCGGCTGCCGAGCCAGCGCCGCACGACCAGCCATCCGGCCGTGATCGCCACGGCGAGCGTGCCGACGATCACGCCCATTGCGAGCACGCCGGCCAGCACCAGCGCGCCGCCCGCAACCGCCAGCAGGCGCAGCAAGGGATGTCGTGGCAATCGGAGACAGAAGGCTTGCGCGCGCACCGGATCGCTCGGCATGGCAGAATGACCCTTCAACCATGCGGGCGCTGGCGCGTGATCGCAAGGGTCGCTGGCGCGCGAGCTGCCCGGCCTGCGGCCGCCGGTGCGGCGGACGAGCCCGGCGCCGGCGTATCCCGAGCCACCGGCGAGGAGCCGCGGATGGACATGACGAGCGCCCACGAAATCCTGTGCCGCCTCGAGGATATTCCGGACGGCGGTGTCCTCGGCGTGAACCCGCCCGATCCGGAAGGCGAGCCGCTGCTGTTGGCTCGGCGCGGCAATTCGGTGCAGGCATGGTTGAATGTCTGTCCGCACGCGGGGCGCCGGATGGACTATGCGCCGGGCCTGTTTCTGGTCAAGGACGACAAACTGACCTGCGCCGTGCACGGCGCGACTTTTGCGCTGCGGCAGGGCGGGCTCTGCATTGCGGGTCCCTGCCGCGGCCAGTCGCTGGTGGCGATCGCGGTGCAGGTGCGCGATGGCGCAGTGACGCGGGCGTAGGCTGGTCCGGGCCCATGGGTGCCGGCGTCACCGGTTCCGTCGCTGCGCACATTGAATCGGGCCGACGCCGATCGCCGGCATGAGTCCCCTACAGGTTCGCGAATGCTCCCAGCGGATTGTGGGTACGCGCGACGGTCACGATGAACAGGAACACGGCGAGCGCCGCGCCGAAATACACGGCGCGGGCGGCGCGGGTGCGACCACGACGGAGCGCGAACACGCCCAGGACGATGTAGACCACCAGCAGCACCACCTTGACGGTCAGCCATGCCTGCACGAACGGGTACTGGTGGATGATCGTCGTCAGCGTGATCGCGGCGGCAAGCAGCAGCACGTCGATCAGTACCGAGATGCGCCGCAATGCGATGTGATTGGCGGCGGGCCATCCGGCCAGCATCATGCAGCCGCGCGTGAAGAACAGGGTGCCCGAAGCGATCACGCAGCCGATGTGGGTCCACAGGATTTGCAGGTACCAGGCGGTCATGTCGGGGGTGCGGGAAGTGGTGCTGGAAAGATAGGGGGGCCGCCGTGCAGTTGCACGTTGACCTGGCCCAGGCCGGCGCGGATGACACGCTACTTTTCACGTCATCCCCGCGAAAGCGGGATTGCGCAGGCAGGATGCCGAAGCCGACAACGGCGGAGCCGCTGGCCCCTGCAAGGCGTGCGGCAGGAGCCGCGCGTAACCGGCGTCTTGGCTGCAAGTCGTCAAGAGCATGACGACGCAGGATTTCCCGGGGCCGCCGCCAAGAGCTGCAGCGGCCCGGAATGACGAGCGCAATCAAGGTTCCCTAGGCGTTGAGGACGGAGCGTGCCAATTCGCGCAGGCGCACTGGATCGAGCAGTTCCACGCTGCGGCCATCGATCGCGATCAGATCCTGCTCGCGGAAGCGGCCAAGTACGCGGCTGACGGTCTCTGCCGCCAGCCGGAGGTAGTTCGCGATGTCTGCGCGCGCCATGCTCAAGCGGAATTTGGTGCCCGAGAGTCCGCGCGCGGCGTAGCGGTCGCCGAGGTCCACCAGGAACGCCGCCAGTCTTTCGTCCGCGGAGTGGTCGCCGGCGAGCAGGCTGGCCGATCCGAGTTCCTTGCTGAGCATCCGGAACAGGTGTTGCTGGACCTTGGGCTGACGCGCCGCCAGCGCGCTCATCGCCGGGAACGAGAACCGGCAGCACTCGGTGTTTTCCAGCGCGATGCCGTCGCAGGGGTAATGCTCGGGATAGATCGCGTCGAGCCCGACCATTTCGCCGGGCAGGTAGAAGCCGAGCACCTGTTCGCGTCCTTCGGTATCCACCAGGGTGGTCTTGACCATTCCCGAGCGGACCGCGAACAGCGCGCGGAACGGATCGCCGTTGCGAAAAATCCGCTGCCCCGGTTCGAACGGCCCGATGTGTTCCACCAGACAGTGCAATTCGGAGAGCTCGGTCTTGCCGTAGCCCGCCAGGGCGCAGGCTTCCGCGAACGCACAGCTCGAGCAGAAACGCTCGGCGTCGCCGTCGTTCGCCGGAATCCCGGTGCGGCGCTCCAAGGGCGCATATCCTCCAGATTGTGACGGACGCGATTCCATGATGGCCTACGTCACCACGTGCGGCTCAAGAGGAGCAGTTTACCGCAGCAACGTCATTTCGACCGTCCGTCCATCCGGGGGACTGTCGGGGTAACGGCCGTCGGTGCAGCGTTCATGGGCGGGAGCCCGATCGAATTTCCTGTTCGATCGCGCCGAAAATCGAATTGCCGTCCATGTCGTGCATGTCGATCTTGACCGTGTCCCCGAACTTCAGGAACGGCGTCACGGCCTCGCCCCCGCGCAGTTTCTCGACCGTGCGCTGCTCGGCAAGGCAGGAGGCGCCGCGCGAGGTGTCCTGGTTGGCGATGGTGCCGGAGCCCACGATGGTGCCGGCGGCGAGCGGGCGCGTCTTCGCCGCGTGGGCCACCAGTTGCGCGAAGTCGAACTGCATGTCTTCGCCGGCCTCGGCTTCGCCGAACCACTGGCCGTTGATCCAGGTGCGCATCGGCAGGTGCACCTTGTCCTCGCGCCAGGCGTCGCGCAATTCGTCGGGCGTCACCAGTACCGGTGACAAGGCCGAACGCGGCTTGGATTGCAGGAAGCCGAAACCCTTGGCGAGTTCCGCCGGGATCAGGTTGCGCAGGCTGACGTCGTTGACCAGGCCGATCAACTGGATGTGGTGGGAAGCCTGCTTCGGGGCCACGGCCATCGGCACGTCGTCGGTGACGACGACGACCTCGGCTTCGAGGTCGATCCCGTAATCCTCGCTGGTCACGACCACCGGATCGCGCGGCCCGAGGAAGCCCGCGCTGGTGGCCTGGTACATCAGGGGATCGGTGTAGAAGGACTCCGGCACCGTCGCGCCGCGCGCCTTGCGGACGCGCTCGACGTGCGGCAGGTACGCACTCCCGTCCACGAACTCGTAGGCGCGCGGCAGCGGCGCCGCCAGCGCGGCGAAGTCGAGCTCGAACGCGTGCTCGACCGCCTTGTGGCGGTGCAGGCACAGCGCGTCGTAGAGCGCGTGCAGTCGCGGCGCGGCGTTTTGCCAGTCGTCCAGCGCCGCCTGCAAGGTCCGCGCGATGCCGGTGGCGCGCACGCCGTGGGCGAGGTCGCGGCTGACGACGATCAGGGTCCCGTCGCGCCCGCCTTCCTTCAGGGTTCCGAGTTTCATGCGCCTCCTCGTGGCTTACCGTCGCGATGGATCGAAGTGTTTCTGCAGACCCTGCCAGCATTGCTGGTAATCGCGCTGGCGCTGCGGCGATTCCAGCGCCTGCCGGGTAGGGTGGATGACCGCGCGCGTCTCGAACATGAAGGCCATGGTATCGACCACGTGTTGCGGCCTGGTGGTATCCGCCGCGAGCGCCCTGGCATGGCTGGCTGCGTCCGGACCGTGTCCGCTCATGCAGTTGTGCAGCGAGGCCCCGCCCGGGACGAATCCGCCGCCCGCGTTCGCGTCCTTGGCGTCGTATTCGCCGTGGACGAGGCCCATGAATTCGCTCGCGATGTTGCGATGGAACCACGGCGGGCGGAAGGTGTGCTCGGCGACCAGCCAGCGCGGCGGGAAGATCGCGAAATCCAGGTTGGCGGTGCCGGGGGTATCGCTCGGCGAAGTCAGCACCGTGAAGATCGACGGGTCCGGGTGGTCGTAGCTGATCGAGCCGATGGTGTTGAAGCGGCGCAGGTCGTAGCGGTACGGCACGTTGCTGCCGTGCCAGGCGACCACGTCCAGCGGCGAATGGTCGATCGGCGCGCGCCAGAGGTTGCCCTGGAACTTGCCGACCAGTTCGAAATCGCCTTCCACGTCTTCATAGGCGGCGGCCGGCGCCTCGAAGTCCCGCGCGTTGGCATTGCCGTTGGTGCCGATGGGGCCGAGTTCCGGCAGGCGCAGGTGTGCGCCGAAGTTCTCGCAAACGTAGCCGCGTGCCGCGCCATCCGGCAGGTCCACGCGGAAGCGCACGCCGCGCGGAATCAGCGCGATCTGCTGCGGTTCGATGTCCAGCGCCCCGAGCTCGGTTGCGATCGCGAGACGGCCCTGCTGCGGCACGATCAGCAATTCGCCGTCGGCGTCGTAGAAGAAGCGGCCCTCCATCGGCTGGTTGCAGGCGTACAGGTGGATGCCGACGCCGGTTTGCGTCGCCGCCGAGCCGTTGCCCGCCATCGCAAACAGGCCGTCGACGAAGTCGGTGGGCACATCCGGCCATGCGAACGGACTCCAGCGCATCTGGTCCGGTGGCGTCGGTGCCTCGTCGAAGCGGTTGTGGAAACGCGGCTGCGAATACGCAGTGAATGCCCCGTGCAGCGCGGCGGGGCGGATGCGGTAGAGCCAGCTTCGGCGGTTGGCGTGCCGCGGCGCGGTGAACGCGGTGCCGGACAACTGTTCGGCATACAGGCCGTAGGGCACCTTCTGCGGCGAGTTCTGCCCCACCGGCAACGCGCCTGCGAGCGCCTCGCTCGCGAGTTCGTTGCCGAAGCCGGTTTGGTAATTCAACGCCATGGTGGGGCCTCAAGAGCTTTTGACGCGGATAATGGCAGATCAAGGCTGATCGAAAGCAAGCGGTTGCGGCGACAGAGCGCCCAGCGCCCCGCGCCGGCCACTACGCATGAGTGCCGGATCAAATCACCAATTCCAAGCCCGGCTTTGCCCACTTTAATCTGCCGTGATCCGACCTGATCCGTGTCAGGCGATGCCTTACAACACCCCGCGCTTCATCTGGTCGCGCTCGATCGATTCGAACAGGGCCTGGAAGTTGCCCTCGCCGAAACCTTCGTTGCCCTTGCGCTGGATGATCTCGAAGAAGATCGGGCCGATGCAGTTCTGGGTGAAGATCTGCAGCAGCAGTTTCTTGCGGGTTTCCATATCGGCGTCGATGAGGATCTTGTTCTTCGCGAGCCTGGGCACGTCCTCGCCGTGGTTCGGCACGCGTATGTCGATCACCTCGAAATAGGCATCGGGAGTGTCGAGGAATTCCACGCCGGCCGCGCGCATCTGCTCCACCGTCTCGTAGATGTCGTCGGTGAACAGCGCAATGTGCTGGATGCCTTCGCCCTTGTATTCGTCGAGGTATTCATTGATCTGCGACCTCGGGTCGCTCGACTCGTTGAGCGGGATGCGCACCATGCCGTCCGGCGCGGTCATGGCCTTCGACACCAGCCCGGTCTTGGCGCCCTTGATGTCGAAATACTTGATCTCGCGGAAGTTGAACAGGCGCTCGTAGTAATCCGCCCACTTTGCCATCTCGCCGAAGCGCAGGTTGTGGGTGAGGTGATCGATGAAGGTCAGGCCGAAGCCTTTGGGGTTACGCTCCGCTTCCGGCACCAGCCATTCGTAGCCGTCGAACACGCTGCCGTTGTCACCGTAGCGGTCGACGAGGTACAGCATGCAGCCGCCGATGCCTTCGATCACCGGCGCGTCCACCGTCCGCGTCGCGGGCTTGTGCGTGATTTCCCTTGCGCCACGCTTCAGCGTGGCTTGCAGTACCTCGGAGGCGGGATGCGAGAAGCGGATCGCGAAGCCGCAGGCGCACGGACCATGCTCTTTCGCGAAATCAGCCGCGAACGAATCCGGCTGCTCGTTCACCAGCAGGTTGCAGCCGCCCTGGCGATACAGCGTGACGGCCCTGGATTTGTGCCTGGCCACGGGGGTGAAGCCCAGCCGCCGGAACAGGTCGTGCAGCTCCTTGGGTTCGGGCGACGCGAATTCGACGAACTCGAAGCCGTCCACGCCCATCGGATTTTCGAAGGTGGTCGGCTGCATGCCGGTGTTGGGTTGTGCGTTCATGATCGTCTCCGAAAGTGCTGCGCAGGCGAGCTTTTGTGAATGGCCAGGCCATGGATGGCCTGGACGGGATGGCCTGACGGCGGCCCTGGATCACGAGCGATCCTGAATCAAGTGGCGGTCCCGGGGCGATCGCAAGGACTTTCCCGCGCCATCGACGGCCGTTGCGCTGCGGCGGACCGGGGCCCGACGGCATGGCGCAGAAGCGGCGGTCGTGGACGATCGCACCACCAGTCATTACAATAGTTTCAAATGAAACCATTTGCAACCGCGGACCGTATGGCCCGCCACGCGCCCATCGAGCTCGAAAAGTTCGTGCCGTACCAGTTGTCGATCGTGTCGAACACGGTCAGCCAGGCGATCGCGCGGGAATACGCGGAACGCTTCGACCTCGGCACCACCGAGTGGCGCGTGATGGCGGTGCTGGCGCGCCACGACGGCGAAGGACTGTCGGCGCGGCAGGTCGCGCGGCTTACCGCGATGGACAAGGTGGCGATCAGCCGGGCGCTGGCGCGGCTGGTGGCGAACGGGCGCGTGTTGCGCCGCGTGCACCGTGGCGACAAGCGCCGTTCGGTATTGCGGCTGTCGGCGGCCGGCTGGCGCATCCACGATGCGGTGGCGCCGCTGGCGCGCCGGCACGAGCGCGAGTTCGTCGCCACCCTGAGTGAAGAAGAGCGTGACTGGCTGGGCCGCATCCTCGACAAGCTGATGGCGGCGAACGAAGTCAGCGAACCCCGTGCATCAGGCGGTTGACCAGGGGCGAGACCAGCAGCAGCAGCACCCCGGCGCCCAGCAGCAGCCAGAAGCCGAACGTGAATCCCGCCAGCGCCGAGCCGACCGTCATGCCGCCGCTGCCGGCGATGCGGCTGGCGAACAGCCCGGACAGGTTGCCGCCGACCGCCAGCGACAGGAACCAGCCGCCCATCGCGAAGCCGACCAGCCGCGGTGGCGCCAGCTTGGTCACCATCGACAAACCGATCGGCGACAGGCACAGCTCGCCGAGGGTCTGCAGCACGTAGCACAGCACCAGCGGCCAGAAGGGGATCAGGTCGTTCGCGCCGAGCAGTTTCGAGAGTGCGAACATCAGCACCAGGAATCCCAAGCCGTTGAAGACGAGCCCGAGGCCGAACTTGCGTGGAATCGACGGCTCGATCCGGCGCCGGTCGAGCCAGGCCCACGCGAGCGTCACCAGCGGCGCCAACACGATGATCGCGAGCGGCGTTACCGACTGGAACCAGCCGACGGGAAACACCCAGCCGCCGGGCATCACCCGGTCCACGATGTTCTCGGCGAGGAAGTTGAACGAGGTGCCGAACTGGTAATAGAACATCCAGAACAGCACGTTGAAGGCGAAGATGATCAGCATCGCGAGGACCCGATGCACCTGCACCCGATCGACGCGTGCGGCTTCCACCAGCAGCATCGTCGCGACGGCGAGGAATAGCAGTCCCAGCAGCCACTGCAGGCCATCCGCGCCGACCCGCGAAAGCAGCAGCCAGATCAGCGGCACCGCCGCGATCGCCCCCAGCACCACCCAGCCGACCCGGGCAATGCTTCCGGCGCCCGGCGCGGGCCGGCCGACCTGCTGCAGGCGGCGGCGCCCGAACCAGAACCACGCAAGGCCTACCAGCATGCCCACGCCGGCGGCGGCGAACACCAGCCGGAAATTCTGCTGCATCGGATTGGCCGTGAAGTACGTCGCCAGCCATCCGGTCAGGAGCGGTGCGACCAGCGCGCCCGCGTTGATGCCCATGTAGAAGAGGGTGAAGCCGCGGTCGCGACGCGGATCGTCGCGGCCGTACAATTGGCCCACCATCGTCGAGATGTTGGGCTTGAACAACCCATCACCGACGATTACCAGCGAGAGGCCGAGCAGCAGCATCGCGCGGCTGGGCAGCATCAGCACGAACAGCCCCGCCGCCATCACCAGCGCGCCCACGAGGATGGTGCGCTGGTAGCCGATCACCCGATCCGCGACCCAGCCGCCGAAGATGCAGGTGCCGTAGATCAGCGCGGTGTAGGCGCCGAAGATCCGGCTCGCCCAGGCCTGGCCGGAGGGGTCGCCATGATAGAACTGCTGCACGATGTAGAGCGCCAGCGCCCAGCTCACGCTGTAGAACGCGAAACGCTCCCAGAACTCGGTCATGAACAGCATCCACAGCGGCCGCGGATGGCCGAACCATTGCGGAAATTCCGGCGCATCCGGCAAGGTCGTGTTGTCGATGGCTTCGATCATGGCTTGCCCACCCCAAAGCGTTTCAACGGAAGCGACGCCTGGGTCGCGTGGCCCAAGGTGCCGCAAGCCGGTTCGTCCGCGCGATCTTGCCCCTGCGGGCCGCAGTTGCCGCGAATACATGCCGGGAGCCGCCGATCCCGGTGTTGCCGTGCATGGATCAGCCCGGCCGGATCCGGGTGCGGACTTCCAGGAGTTCGGGGAAGAAGGTGAGGTCGAGCGCCTTCTTGAGGAATCCGACGCCCGTGGATCCGCCGGTGCCGGGCCGATGACCGATGATTCGCTCCACCGCCTTCATGTGGCGGAACCGCCACATCTGGAAATTCTCCTCGACGTCCACCAGCGTTTCGCACAGCTCGTATTCGGACCAGTACGCCTCCGGTGCCTCGTAGATGCGCTGGAACACCGGCAGTAGCGATTCGTGGTGCTTCCAGCCTTCGCGCACGTCGCGCACGAGGATGGCCTGGGGGACTGCGTGCCCGCGGCGCGCCATCCACCGCAGCGCCGCGTCGTAGAGGCTCGGCGCTTCCAGCGTCGCGCGCAACTGCTGGTGCGCGCTGGCGTCGTGCGCGAACACCGCCAGCATGTCGGCGTGCTTGTTGCCGAGCAGGAATTCCACGGTGCGGTACTGCAACGACTGGAAGCCCGAGGAGGGCCCCAGCGCATCGCGGAACTTCAGGTATTCGTGCGGCGTCATGGTTTCGAGCACCGCCCATTCGTTGAACAACTGGTCCTGGACGCGTTTGACGCGCGCGAGTTTCTTCAGCGCCTGGTCCGGGTGATCCGCATCGAGGTCGCCGATGATGGCGTGCAGCTCGTGGATTACCAGCTTCAACCACAATTCGGCGACCTGGTGTTGCACGATGAACAGCATCTCGTCGTGATAGGCGGGCTCCGAAACGGGACGCTGGGCCGACAGCAGCGTGTCGAGCTGCAGATAGCTCGCATACGTCATGCGGCCGGACAGATCGCGCTGGATGCCGGCTTCGAGTTCGCGGCGGTTGCTGTCGCTCATGTTTGCGGTGGGTCCTGTTCGATGCGCTGTCGTGGAAAGGTCGGGTTTTCGCGGCCGTTCCCGCGCCATGCGCGGAAGGTCGCGTCGCGCCGCGGTCGGCGCTCGATGCGGGCAAGCGTAGCGGAACGTCCCGCCCGCGGGCCTGCCATGCTGGCGGATGCGGCGGCGATGCGCGTTGACGGTGGTCAAACCGCGAGTCGCGCGCGTGTTGCATCGCAGCATGCGCGGAGCGGGGGTATGACCTGCGGATATGGATGCATGCATGCGATAATGGGCGGCCTGCTTGCGCCGATGCGTGGCTGCGCGGGCAGCGGTCGCCGGGCCTCGTTGGCTCCGTCGCATCGAACCTCCGTTTCACGACCGGGAGAAACCCGTGCCCATCGCCGCCAAGTTCGAAATCGAATACCTGCAATACCTCGATCCCGAGGGCAAGCAGGTACGCAAGGACCTGCCCGACTTCGCCCGGGACATCGACCAGTTGGTCGAGCTCTACAAGCTGATGGTGTCGACGCGCGTGTTCGACACCAAGTCGATTGCGCTGCAGCGCACCGGCAAGCTCGGGACCTACGCGTCGTGCCTCGGCCACGAAGCCACCCATGTCGGCATCGGCAGCGCGCTGAAGCCCGAGGACGTGCTCGCGCCAAGCTACCGCGAGTACGGCGCGCAGTTGTACCGCGGCGTGCGCCCGCGCGACGTGTACATGTACTGGGGCGGCGACGAACGCGGCAACGATTTCCAGAACGAGCCCGCCAAGCACGACTTCGCGTGGTCGGTGCCGATCGGCACCCAGTGCCTGCATGCGGCCGGCTCCGCGCTGGCATTCAAGATCCGCAGGGAGAAGCGCGTCGCGGTGTGCACCATCGGCGATGGCGGCTCGTCCAAGGCCGACTTCTACGGTGCGATCAACGTGGCCGGCGCCCGCGACCTGCCGCTGGTCGCCGCGATCGTCAACAACCAGTGGGCGATTTCGGTGCCGCGCAAGATCCAGTCCGGCGCCCGCACGCTGGCGCAGAAGGGTATCGCGGCAGGCCTCTACTGCATCCAGGTGGACGGCAACGACATCATCGCGGTCAAGAAGGCGATGACCGACGCGGTCGAACGCGCGCGCGCGGGCCAGGGCGGCAGCGTGGTCGAGTGCGTCACGTACCGCCTGGGCGATCACACCACCGCCGACGACGCGCGGCGCTATCGCGGCAAGGAGGAGGTCGAGGACGCGTGGACCAAGGATCCGGTGAAGCGCCTGCGTACCTGGCTGGAATCGAAGAAGGCCTGGAACAAGAAGAAGGAAGACAAACTCCAGGCCGAGTGCGACGACTGGATGGACAACGAAGTGAATGCGTACCTCGAAACCAAGGCCCAGCCCGTCACGGCGATCTTCGATTACACGTTCGCCGAATTGCCTGCTGACTTGCTGAAGCAGCGTGACGAGGCGATGGCGCTCGAGAAGGGAGCGCACTGATGGCCGCCATTACCCTTATCGAAGGCGTGACCCAGGCGCTCGCCTACGAAATGAAGCACGACCCATCCGTCGTCGTGCTGGGCGAGGACGTCGGCGTCAACGGCGGGGTGTTCCGCGCCACGCAGGGCTTGTCGGACAAGTTCGGCGAATGGCGCGTGTTCGACACGCCGCTGGACGAGACCACCATCGCCGGCCTCACCGTCGGTCTCGCCGCGCAGGGCATGAAGCCGATCGCCGAGGCGCAGTTCGAGGGCTTCATCTATCCGATGATGGAGCAGATCTGCTGCCACGCCGCGCGCATGCGCAACCGCACCCGCGGGCGCATCACCTGCCCGGCGGTGTTCCGCGCGCCGTGGGGCGGCGGGATCCACGCGCCCGAACATCATTCGGAAGCCAACGAACACCTGTTCACCAACGTGCCGGGTCTGCGCGTGGTGCTGCCGTCGTCGCCTGCGCGTGCCTACGGTTTGCTGCTCGCCGCGATCCGCGATCCCGATCCGGTCGTGTTCTTCGAGCCCAAGCGCATCTACCGCCAGTACAAGGAAGAGGTGCCGGACGACGGCGAGGCGCTGCCGCTGGACGTGTGCTTCGTGCTTCGCGACGGCACCGACATCACGCTGGTGACCTGGGGCGCGCAGGTGAAGGAGTGTCTCGAAGCCGCCGACGCGCTGGCGCACGAAGGCATATCAGCCGAGGTGATCGACGTCGCGACGCTGACGCCGCTCGACTTCGACACCATCGCCGAATCGGTGCAGAAGACCGGCCGCTGCGTGATCGTGCAGGAAGCCCCGAAGACCGCCGGTTTTGGTGCCGAGATCGCCGCGCGCATCGCCGAGGAGTGCATCTACGACCTGCTGGCGCCGGTCGCACGCGTCAGCGGCTGGGATGTGCACACGCCGTTGTATCGCCTCGAGATGAAACAGTTGCCCAGCACCGCGCGCATCGTGGATGCGGCGAAGCGGACGCTGGCGGCGGGTTAGATGAGAAACACACCGCTGGCGTCGTGGGTTGTCGCCATGCTGTTGTGGTTGCCGCTGGCGTGCACGGCTTCCAATGCCCCGCCAAGAGTGGATATCAGATATTTGACGCAGCATGAATCGGCGTTTTTGGGAAAGGTAGTGTTAGTTCATGCGTGCTGGGTTTGGGCTCCTCCACACGGATCGTTCATCCATCCCTGTGATGACAAAAGCGACAACGGTAGATACGTTCTCCTGATCAACTATCCCGATACTGGAACGGATTTCCTCAAAGACATCTATGTCGATCGCTTGGATACAAGAACCCTTCAGCAAGTAGAAGCCGATTACGTGGGAAAGGTGACCCAAGAGACAATTCAGGTGCCTTGGGGCACTTCGCTCAAGACGAGGGTCGTGTACGTCTTGATGCTGCAACAAGTTTTGCACCCCAGAAAGTTCGTCGCTAACACTCATTCGCAGAGGCAGTCATGGCCGACAACAAGACATTCCATCTCCCCGACCTCGGCGAAGGCCTGCCCGACGCCACCATCGTCGAATGGCTGGTGAAGGAAGGCGACAGCGTCAAGCTGGACGCGCCGCTGGTGTCGATGGAAACCGCCAAGGCCGTGGTGGAAGTGCCATCGCCGTTCACCGGCAAGCTGCTCAAGCAGCACGGCGCCGCGGGCGACGTGATCAACACCGGTGCGCCGCTGGCCGAGTTCGAACTCGACCCCAAGGGCAAGCAGCGCGCCGAGAACGCGGCGGGCGGGCATCATCACGCGCCCGCGCAGCCGGAGAAAGGCGCCGGAGCGCCGGCCCCGGCCAACGGGGACAAGGTGATCGCGTCGGACGAGGGTGGCGAGATCAAGAAGGGCGGCACCGCCGACCGTGAGGACGAAGGCACGGTGGTCGGTGCGGTGTCGAGCAGCAACGAAGTGCGCACGGAACAGCCGGGCAGCATCGGTGGCGTCAAGGCCGTGCCGGCGGTGCGCGCGATGGCGAGGAAATTGAAGGTCGATCTCGCGCGCGTGCAGGCCACGGGCGCGGGTGGCGTGGTCACGATGCAGGACGTCAAGAACGCCGCCGCTTCCGGTACCGCTTCGCTCCCATCTCTCTCCGGGAGAGGGGCTGGGGGTGAGGGTTCGGCAAGAATCGTACCCTCATCCGGCCTTCGGTCACCTTCTCCCGGAGGGAGAAGGGAAGAGCAGCGAAGCACGTTGTCGCAATCCGGCAAGCCGATGCGCACGACGCCGCCCTCCGTGCAGGCGACCGGCCAGCCCGAACAGTTGAAGGGCGTGCGCCGCAACATGGCGCGCGTGATGGCACAAGCGCACGCCGAAGTGGTGCAGACCACGCTGGTCGACGATGCCGACCTGCACCAGTGGCCAGGCAAACAGGACATCACCGCACGGCTGATCCGCGCGATCGTCGCGGCCTGCAAGGCCGAGCCGGGGCTGAACGCCGGGTTCGACGGCCAGAACCTCACCCTCACCAAACACCCGCACGTCGATCTCGGCATTGCG